>JBCCGK010000018.1:0-145758 GCA_039029315.1 Bacteroidota bacterium
CTTGACTGAGGGAATATTCTTGGCCATCCACTGACGGTTCTTTTTGGCAATCGGCAGAGGATTCCCTCTCGTAGCAGGCAGATAGTGAGTCCCCTGAAGAAGGTTCTTGAGCCTAACTTCACTATACATCGTCGGATATTCAGATTGAAAGTACCAGGGAGTCAGGGAAATGGAGTTGACAGTTTCTATCTCATATGATACCTCTACGATCGAGCCTACCTTCACTTCTCTTAGGGTAAAGGTTTTGCGCGCCCAATGTTCATTCAGCCGTTCTTCGGGCAGGTATTTGAGGCCTAATTTGTTGAGCTGTTTCTTTCCATTGTCCCAATTGATGGTTTGGGCTTGAAGAGAAATGATTTTCTCAGTTTGGCCTTCATACAGAAACTTGATTTCCTGATTGGCAATTCTTGTCCCTGATTCTTTCAGAACTTTGTATCGAATATGTCTTCGGAAAGCCATTGAGCCAGTCGCAATGTTTTTGGGTCGCCATTCTCCATAATCTACAAGGATAACCACATCCGCTTCTGGCTCGAATTCGCATTGAGTCATGTCTATTTGTTCCTGATCTATTTTTCCCCATCTGACAGGTAGGGCATCCTGCGTTTGGCCAAGGTGCCAGCATAGACAAAATGATATCAACAGAATAGAGGAGAATAGTCGATTCATAGGGGGTTCATTATTGCTTTCGTAAAACGATCTGCTCACTGTGTCGTGCCATGACAACATCATACATCAATTTCAGATTTGGATATTCATCAGGACTATATAGTGTTTTGTTGATCTGGAATTGATACTGGATTTGGATGCTTTTCCCCGGAGGCATGACCTGAACAAAATATGCAAAACTCATTTCATCCTCAGGTAACTTCATTTTTGAGCTTTTGGGAAGACTCTCGATCTGATATCCTTCTGGTAACTCTATCACGATTAGGCCAGAATAAGTGGTCGGATAGTGAAGATCTACAGGATAAATGCGTTCTGATTGAGAAAAAGGATTTTCCTCCCACCTCATCATCAAGAGAGGAGATAAATATAGATACTCTCCCGTCTGTTGGCAAAAATCCGGAGTTGCGATAGTCATAGAAATGGATAATGGTTGGTCAACCGTTTCCAGGTCTTCGAACGTATAATCCAGGATTTCTCCTTGCGGGAGCTTTTCAGCCTGATAGGCAGACACAAATTCCTCTGAAGAAGAAGCTTGAATAGCCAGGCGATAATCATAAGCGAGATAGCCTTTCCATTGTTCTCTCAGAATGCCAGACAGGACTCCTTCTTCGTTCAGTTGCAATTGCGTCATGATGTTGTGAGACGTTTGTGCTGGTTGAGGAATGGCTTCCCATCTCCCATTGTCTTTTTCCAACACAAAGCCCATTCCATTCAAATCCTTTTCCGGCAAGCGAGAAAATGGAAGAAGGGGGTCTATAGCATCCAGGATCATAGGATTGTCATCCACTATGGCATAACATAGCAAAGAATTGAATTGACGCATAAGGGGAAAGGCTTCTATAGGAGGTCCATGATCTCGTGTGCTGACCAGCATGGGATAGGCTTCAATACCCGCTGCGCGGATTAGATGTGTCAGAAGAAGGGTAATTTCGGCACTGTTTCCTTTGCCAGAACGATGAATTTCAGAGATTTTTTTGTCTGTAAAAGACTCAAATTCTCCATTCCATTTCACTTCGTGTTGGACATAGTCATACAGGCGCTTGATTTTGTCTTCCTTTTTCTGGATGGCTCCCACGAGTTGTTTGACAGTCGCCGCATAGGTTTTGTCCTTTTTGAGGTACCTCCCCAACAATTTGCGATCATAGATGTCTTTGGTAAATTCTTCCCAGTCAAGTAGGAGCGTTTCTACTATTCCTTCTCCCGCATAGGCAGCCAATTGGAGCATCATTTTTGGTGCATAATCCTTGATATTGTCAATAAAAGGCTCTTCTTCCATGGCAGGAATGTGCTCCAATAACCAGTGGTTTTCATCATCTTCCACGGTTTGCAACTCAAGATTCAATCCATTCTGAAATACCTTCTGATAGAACATCTCTTCATTTCTATGAAATTTTAGTTCGTTTCTGAGGGTGGGGTATTTACTTTGAAATCGCCAATTATAACTAACAATACTTCTTTTTTTGAGGTAGAACTGATAATCAATGATGGAGCCAACTTTGACCTGAGGCAAAACGAAACTGACTTCTGATACCTCATTATCTAATTTTGCCTCATGGATATCCTTCCTTTTGAGTTCCGTTTTTTGAAAGGTCTTCCCATCCCAATTCCAGGTTCTTGCAAGAGGGAATACGATATTTTGAGCTCCTCCTTTGGCAAGGTATGGGATATTGACTTCAGCATTTTCCAGGCCAGCCTCTTTGAGGATGATCATCCGTACAAAGGTCGACACATACATGCCATCAAATCCAGTTGTGATTCTTCCTTTTTTCAGGAGGATAACAGCCTCTTCATCCGGGAATGTATCAATGACCTGAAAGGGAAGAAGAGGAGGGGTTTGTACCTCCCATACTGCTGTCTGTGATTGGAGGGAAAGCAGGCTTGCAAATAGAAAAATTAGCAGACCCATGAAGGACTTCATCATTGGGATAGGGTAGGCAGGAGGAGCCATATTGTGTATGCTTTTCATGGTGAGAATGTGTTTTTTTGAAATAAAAGAGAAATTGTACTGAAGAAGTGTGTTGGTTTCTTTTTTTTGCGTGTAAAAATATGTTCAATACATGTCTTGCCAGGAATTCTCTGAAGCCGTAGACCGAATGATATTCGACCTCATATATGTCATGAAAGACTGAACTTTGTTAGATACCTGTCTGGATAGAAACTGGCTTGACATGTGAAGCTTTGACTATCTTCCCGCCTGAAAATACAGAAAGTCACATGAGCTATCAAAAAAATGCTGTAAAGCTGATGAATCGCTATCCTGCGATTGCGGATTTGGAAGCGAAAGCACAAAAACGCTTACCTTTTGTTGCCTGGGAATATCTGCAAACAGGTACAGGAGATGAAAAAGCTGTAGACCGCAATCGGGATGGGCTGGATCGGCTGACGATCTTACCTCGTTTTATGAAGGGAGACTTGACCATGAATCTTCAGACCCAGCTATTGGGTCGTAGCTACCAGATGCCTTTCGGGATTGCGCCTATCGGTCTTACAGGGCTGATTTGGCCCAAAATAGAATTGATGTTGGCACAAACGGCCAAAGAATATGGAATCCCCTTCTGTCTGAGTACGGTAGCGACTCAGGTGCCTGAAGCTGTCGGACCTCTTGTCGGGGAAATGGGATGGTTTCAGTTGTATCCCCCCCAAAAGGACGAACTCCGGGCTGATTTGCTCAAGCGTGCGAGAGATTCGGGCTTTCATACGCTGGTGCTTACCGCAGATGTGCCTGCCCCGAGCAGGCGGGAGCGGACCAGACGCGCCGGCATGAAGATGCCTCCCAAAATTACGCCACGATTCATCTGGCAGGGAATCACGCATCCCGCCTGGTCGATTGCCACACTTCGAAATGGCCTCCCCAGTCTGAAGACTGTGGCAGCCTATGCAGATTCTTCAGATATGTCTTCTGTTGTGGAGTTTGTCCGGTTCAAGTTTCGGGGAAATCTGGATTGGGACTATGTGAAACAGGTCAGGGATCTGTGGAACGGACCGATGGTATTAAAAGGTCTGCTACACCCAGAGGACGCAAAGCAAGCAGCCAACATAGGAGTGGAGGGAATAGAAGTGTCCAATCATGGCGGCAGACAATTTGACGGGGCTCCAGCTGCAATTGAAGCCTTGCCCGCGATTGTGAAGGAGGTAGGAGATCAGCTTACTATCCTTTTTGATAGTGGAATTCGCTCGGGCCTGGATGTGATTCGGGCATTGGCATTGGGCGCTGACTTTGTGATGTGTGGACGGGCCTTTATGTATGGGGTAGGGGCCTTGGGCCAATATGGGGGCCATCATGTGGTGGAGATCCTGCAAGAAGATTTGAAGATCAATATGGCGCAGTTGGGAGTGGTGAATATCCCACAGATCAAAGAATTGGTGCTTGGTAGCTGAGCCAGAAAGACACCTTAAGAATCTATGAAGTTGCTGAGAGACTGTTTTAAAATCTGTTACTTATTTTTTGTATGCGTCTTTTTTCCTCATCCGGCGGCTTTTTTTGTTTTCACTACCGTACACTTTTACAAGTATAGGCGAGTTGGCCCCCAAAATTCGGTGAACTGGGGCGGAATTGGGGAGTTGGGCTTAGAATTTTGGTGGTTTTTGCGCAACTTTTTGCCATCAAAAAGTTGCAAGAAGCCCTAAGAATAATGGAAAAGAAAAAGTGTACGGTAGTGAATTTTTGTTCCCATAGCACCACTATGAGAACAAAAAAGAGCCTTGTCTGAGAAAAAAATACACCCTAAAAATTCTCAGCACAGATTCCAAAACAGTCTCTGAGAGAGGCGATGAATGGATAATGAAGAGGTGGAATACTTGTTTCTGTTTAAGCAGAAGCAAAGATTTATGAATCTCCTTTTATTTTGTTGTAATTGGTTGATAGTAAGTGAATTATGTTGTTGGGGGATTCTTTCGGAAGTCCGCTTTCTTGTAAATCAGCTTTTTCATCAAGCAGGTGAATGTGTTATTTGAAGAAAACCAATCAACCATTCATCCTTATGAATCAAGTGAAACAAAACCAGCACACCTCAGCCTGGCGATTCCAGGTTTGGGCATCCTTTCTCCTCTCCCTGGCCTTGACCCTCGGTGGGATTTTCTATCTGCCTGTTGATTTCTGGATCAAAGGCTATTTGGCGATGGGTTTGCTGTTTTTGGTAGGCTCTTGCTTTTCGCTAGCCAAGACCATTCGGGACGACCATGAATCCAAATCCTTGCTCAACCGAGTCCAGCAAGCCAAAACCGAGAAAATTCTGTCAGAATTTGAACGATAAGAATAATCCTTTGGATCATTTCGGGATTTTTTGGACCGAAGGAGCAATGATTGAACAATAGCCCTCAACAACTTATTTGACTAAAAACCCCATTTTTTGCCCATATACGCAAGAAAAAACAGTTAAGCCAGCCAAATTGACCATTCATCCTTGGATTAATAAAAATTCCAGTTTTTCAGACTACCTTTGATTCAACAGGTTAAAGTAAAGAATGAGCAAGGGTTAGGGTTGACTCATCTGGAGACAGGTTTGAGTCCCCTAATTTTTTTGTGACTACCCCAGACACAATATTGTTTATTGCTCCTAACATTGCCAGATTCAAATTATTCGTTTTATCGGAAAAATAGGAAAATTCGCGCACCAAAAGTGACCGTTCGGGAAGAATCACATCCAAATAGCAGAAGCTTGTTGTATCTTTGATTCAACAGGTTAAAGTAAAGAATGAGCAAGGGTTAGGGTTGACTCATCTGGAGACAGGTTTGAGTCCCCTAATTTTTTTATGGGTATAGCAAAGAGAGCTGATAGTCAATGGCCACAAGCTGTCTGTCGAAAGAAATGAAGAGGTGACATACAGTGCTTTCTGTTAGTGTGTTTTAGCGATGTCCTGCGAGGAATTCCTGCCGACGGAGAGGAGTGGTACGCTTGCTAGACGACAACATTCTTCATATATCATCTCTTGGTTTTTACACCCTCCTCAGACCCCATCCACATCAAGGCCATTCGATATCCATGTTTCCCAAAACCCGAAATCAGCCCATCACAAGTTGGCGCCATAACAGAAGTATGTCGAAAAGTCTCTCGACTGAAAAGATGTGACAGATGTACTTCTACTTTAGGAATAGAAAGCATATTGAGGGCATCATAAATGGCATAGCTGTAGTGGGTATATGCGCCCATATTGACCACGAGGCCTTGCAGATCTTCCGTGAGGGTTGTTTGGATACGATCTACAATCGCCCCTTCATGATTTGATTGAAAGTAATCGATCTGCATCACCGGAAATTCCTCCCGAAGCTGTGCGAGAATATCGTCAAATGTCTCTGAGCCGTAGATCTCAGGCTCTCTTTGGCCCAACATATTGAGATTGGGGCCGTTGATGATCAGGATTTTCATATCTTCGCAAATAAACCAAAAAAAGTGCTTACCTGGGCAGAAGCAAGACGAGAATATGAGCTCTATTTGACCATCGAGAGAGGATTGGCAGAGAATTCCCGCCAGGCTTATCTTCGGGATCTTCAGCGATATGAATTGTTTAGCCATGAACTCAAAGAATTGGAATCTCCCAATCAGGTGAGCCTGGAGCACCTCAGGGACTTCCTGATCTTTTTGGCAGAGGATTGTCTGCTGAGTGAGAGATCTGTCGCACGAAATCTTTCTTCTGTGCGTTCCTTTCACAATTTTTTGTATGTAGACAGCTGGTTGGAACATGATCCCAGTGCCTTGTTGGAGATGCCTAGATTTGGGCGAAAACTCCCGGTGGTACTCTCTGTCGCTGAAATAGAATCTCTCCTGCAAGCCGTCGATCTGACCAAAGCTCAAGGATTGCGAGATCGGGCTATGTTGGAAGTGCTATATGGATCTGGCTTGCGGGTATCTGAATTGATCGAATTGGAAAAATCTCGCATCTATGCCAAAGAGGGATTTCTGCAAATACTGGGCAAAGGAAGGAAGGAAAGACTCGTCCCCACTGGGGAACCAGCCCTGCATTGGCTGGATCGCTACTTCAAAGAAACCCGCTCCAAACAGACCATACAAAGAGGACATGAGGACAAGGTATTCCTGAATAGAAGAGGGAGTCGCTTGTCCAGAATCAGTGTGTTTACTACGATCAAGTCTCTGTGTTTGGCTGCTGGAATTGTGAAGAATGTCAGTCCTCACACCTTTCGACATTCATTTGCAACCCATCTGATTGAAGGGGGAGCCGACTTGCGGGCTGTTCAGGATATGCTGGGACACGAATCCATCACGACTACTGAAATATATCTTCATCTGGATCGGGAATATCTTCGCGAAATCCACGCATTGTATCATCCCAGAAAGTGATTGTTGTATCATGAATAAATCTGAGAAAGTTCAATTTGTCATTCAAACCCTCGAAGATCTCTATCCCGAGACGCCGATTCCGCTGGAACACAAAGACCCCTATACCTTATTGGTAGCAGTACTGCTATCTGCGCAATGTACAGATGCCAGAGTGAATAAAATTACCCCCTTGTTGTTCTCACGTGCAGACAGTCCTCAGGATATGATTCAGTTGGAGGTAGATGAAATCCGCGAAATCATCAAGCCCTGTGGCTTGTCACCACGAAAGTCCAAAGCGATTTATGACTTGTCTGAAATCATTCTCGCTCAACATCAGGGAGTCGTCCCGCAAAGTTTTGACGCATTAGAAGCCCTTCCGGGTGTTGGGCATAAGACCGCTTCTGTTGTGATGTCTCAGGCATTTGGAGTAGCTGCATTCCCGGTCGATACCCATATCCACCGACTGATGTATCGCTGGACACTCAGCAATGGAAAAAATGTCGTCCAGACCGAGAGAGACGCCAAAAGATTGTTTCCAGAAGAGTTGTGGAACAAATTACATCTGCAGATTATTTATTTTGGAAGAGAACATTGTCCAGCAAGAGGGCATAAACCAGAGCAATGTCCCATTTGTAGCAAGATTGGGAGGAAGGATTTGTTTCAGAAGAAAAAATAGAGCGATGACAAAACAAATTCAACAAGCCCTACAGGCTATTCAGACAGGAGATGTCGCCGCCATCTCAGCTTTGCTGGAAGAGTTCCCCACTCTGTCCAGGCAGCAAACCGAGCAGGGGATCTCCCTGCTGATGATGTCAGCCTATTACCGCAATCCAGCGATTGTACAAATACTTCGCGAAACAAAGACAGAGCTGGATTTGCATGAAGCAGCTGCCGTAGGAGAGCAGAAGGAGTTGAATCGTCATCTGGCAAGCCCGGGCCTAGAGATTGATGCGTTTGCAGCTGATGGGTTCTCTGCTTTGGGGTTGGCGTGTTTCTTTGGGCATATTTCCAGTGTGCAGAGGCTGATAGAAGCTGGAGCCGATGTGAATCTGGCCGCCAACAATTCGTTCAAAGTGAGACCCTTGCATTCTGCAGTTGCAAGCAAGCATGTAGAGATTGCCAGGTTACTATTGACACATGGAGCCAATCCCAATGTCCAACAACAAAATAATGTAAGCCCGCTCCACAGTGCTGCACACAATGGACAATTGGACATGGTTCAATTGTTGCTAACCCATGGGGCAAATTCTGAGATGAAAACAGTAGATGGAAAGACGCCCCTGGATATGGCCAAAGAAGCTGGACATGAAGCAGTGATAAGAATGCTTGAATGATAGGAGGGAGCATTCACATACATTGGAAGAGCCTGATGGAAAGGGATGTGTTTCCGTCTACAGGCATCACTCTTTGGAATCCGACTTCATGGTCCTTGCGAACATGCGGATCAAGGTATTAAGGAACCAGCCACGTTCTGCTCTGGTAGCTATATCCAGGAATTTGTCTGCCTGACCTACGATGGTACTGAGGTTGGAGACAGATTCAAGAAAGGCTTTGGTTTCAGGTGTTTCCTCTTTTGGATCAATTTCTTTGACCTCTTCCAGCACTTTCAGGACAGGTTTGAGCTCTCGCTTGCGTCTCTCCAGCATGACCTGTTGAGCGACTTGCCAGATATCTTTTTCTGCATAGAAATACTCCCTGCGTTCACCTGATTTGTGTTCTTTTTGGACGAGTCCCCAATCGATCAATGCACGGAGGTTCATGTTGGCATTCCCCCGGGAAATATTCAATGCGTCCATGATTGCTTCAGCCGAGAGAGACTCTGGCGATACAAGGAGAAGTGCATGAACTTGCGCCATGGTTCTATTGATTCCCCAATTAGAACCTAGTGCACCCCAGGCCTGAATAAACTTTTCTTTAGCTTCTGCTAGTTGCATGACACAAAGTTACAAATCCAATTGGTTTTCAAAAATGATTGAAAGTACCGGAACAGCTTTAGGTACTACAAACTGTAGATCAGGGAAAAAGTTCACAGATTTTTCTCTCTTTTTATGCTAATTTGACAGCTTGAGATCCTGATCATGCTAGCGACACTCTTGACATCGATCCTTTTGTTATCACTCCCTGCTTTGATTTTGTATGGTGAATCAAGGGTTCGTTTGATTAGCTGGCTGAGTCCTGCATTTTTCTGTTATGCAATCGGAATCTTGATAGGGAACCTGTTTCCCATTTCTGAAGCGAGCAACCAGATTGTGCTCAATGCGAGTGTGGTGTTGGCCATTCCCCTCTTATTATTTTCTGCCAACGTTCGTCATTGGCTTCGTCTGGCTCGGACGACAGTTATTTCTTATCTCCTATATTTGTTGTCTTTGACTTGCAGCATTCTGATTGCTTATTATTTTTTTCAGGAGCTTCTCAATGAACCCATACACGCAGCAGCGATGGCAGGAAGTGTATACTCTGGTGGAACTGCCAATATGGGAGCCGTAAAGATTGCCCTTGGAGCCAGTGAACAACTATTTGGTGAAATGAATTTATCTGATCTCATGCTGAGTGGGATCTATCTGTTGGTGATCCTGTCGGGCTTGCATCGATTATTGTTGCGAATCATGCCCGCATTCCCACAGACCGATTCTTCGGATCAGGAGACATCTCGGGAGGACGCACGGAATGAATTCGCCTCACTATTGGTGCCCGAACAGCTACGGCAGGTATTGGGAAGTCTGGCATTGTCGATAGGGATGGTTGGATTGATGGCAGGCCTAAGCTGGTTGATCTGGAAAGACCTGGCTGAGATTCCTTTGTTGATAGGGATTACACTGGGCGGATTGGGACTTTCTTTTCTCCCTGGGATTCGGCAGTATGCTGGGACATATGAGACAGGAGAATATTTATTTTTGATGTTTTGTGTATCCGTTGGAATGCTGGTCGATATTCAGCTTCTGTTTGAGGGGACGGCCATCATGATCGGCTTTATGGCCTGTGTCTTATATGGAGGGGTATTGCTTCATACGATTCTGGGGATGCTCTTCCGGCTGGATGCAGATACGGTATTGATAACAAATGTGGCAGGTGTCTTCGGACCGCCATTTATTGGACCAGTATCCAAAGTGTTGGGGAATCGAGAGATCATCATTACGGGACTGACTTTGTCTGTCATCAATCTAGCCATAGGCAACCTTTTGGGGCTGTTCTTCTACTGGCTCTTAGGAGGGACCTGAAAGCTTTTTGGAGAAAAACGTCGGGGATAATGGATTTGATGACATGTATGCATAAAAAAACCGGCAAAGGCTTGCCGGTTTGTGCGGATGAGAGGACTCGAACCTCCACGGGATTATCTCCCACTAGAACCTGAATCTAGCGCGTCTACCAATTCCGCCACATCCGCTGATTCTCTATTCTTGATTTTGTCGAGAAGAACTGGGCAAATATAGGAATTTATTCTTTCATTGGAGCAAGAAAAAAATGGTTTTCGGATATGAATTTCGTCCTTTCTCAGATTGATTTGTAAGGGATCTAAGCTATCCAAATTATGCGATATTTGTTGGTGTATGTGTTTGTCCTTCTTTTCGGAACCATGCCTGTTCTCAGCCAGAGGATATTGAGTTTGGAAAATCCCACAAAATACAAGCGACACATTTTCGCTCCAGGAGATTATATTCGATTTCATACCCATGACTCCGGGGCCAAATTCAGCGGAATCATCGAAGCAATAGATGATTCAGTGATTGTGCTAGTGAAACAATTTCGTTTGGATAGAGAGGACGCTCACCCAAGGATTTTTCGTGATTACGTTCCCCTGTCTGAGATCAAGGCCGTCTATCTGAACAAGCCATCATTCTGGGGCAGATTGAGACATGGATTTTATCGAACGACTTTGGTCGGAGGCAGTGTTGTTATAGTAGGAACAGCCGTCAATACCCTGACAGGAGGGGGAGCACCTGATCCAACCTTTATGATCTTGTCAACCTCTATCCTGACCAGTGGCTTGATTGTTCGATATTTGGGCAGAGACAAGTTCAAATTGGGAAAAAAATGGTTCCTGAAAGCAATGGAACCTATGGTCCTGCCAGAACTCGAAGCTTTAAAGGGAGGAAGCTAATCGGATAATTGGTTATGTATGAAAAAGTATCTAATTTAGGCGCACCCAAATGAATGGGTCTCTAACCCTAAATGATAAGCCGCAGTGACGAAAGAGTTACTCCTCCTACTGGTTTTCTCCCCCCTTCTCGGTGCTGGTGCGATAGCTGCTCTAGGATCTGAACGAAAAGAGCTCTCCAAGCAGATCGCCTTATGGGTCTCTATGGTCCCTTTTGCCTTGAGCATTCTGATCTATATCCAATATCTTGGATTGGTCGAAGCCGGAAATCTCTTCCCTCAGGGATATGTGATGTTCATGGATGCTGATTGGGTAAGCGGGGGCAATGTTGACATTAATTTTACCTTTGCACTGGATGGGATCTCCATCTATCTGGTTTTGTTGACCACATTGATCTTCCCTTTGTCCATCTATTTTTCATGGGGATCTGTGGAGAAATTTCCCAGAGCCTATTATGCCTTGATGCTGCTATTGGAAGTTGGTGTTTTGGGCTTTTTCCTCTCTCTGGACATGCTGTTGTTTTATGTCTTCTTTGAGATGGTGCTGATTCCCATGTACTTCCTGATTGGGATTTGGGGAGGAAAAGAAAGAGTCTATGCGTCCCTCAAGTTTTTCTTGTATACATTGGTCGGCTCCCTCCTGATGTTGGTGGCCATTATATATGTTGGCTCTCATGTGAATTTTGAAGCATTGGCAGCATTGCCAGAATTTGCTTCTAAAGAAAACATGGCTGATCTGATCTTTACGACAGATTACTCAGTGATCTTGGCCAATGCCAATCTCGCAGATAATATCAATCCGATTACAGCCAATGCTCAGTCATGGTTGTTTGCAGCATTTGCTTTGAGTTTTGCCGTTAAGGTTCCTCTCTTCCCACTTCATACATGGTTGCCAGATGCACACGTTCAGGCACCGACTGCTGGCTCAGTTATTCTGGCTGGTGTCTTGCTGAAGATGGGGACATATGGGTTGATCCGATTTTGTCTGCCACTCTTCCCGGCTGCTTCGGTGAAGTTTGCCACCTTTATGAGTGTGCTTGGGGTCATCGGCATTATTTATGGTGCGATGGCTGCTATGGTGCAGACAGATGTCAAAAAACTGGTTGCCTATTCCTCTGTTTCTCACTTGGGATTCATCGTTTTGGGCATATTCGCATTTACAGAAGAGGCCATGAGTGGGGCTGTGATTCAGATGGTGAATCATGGAATCGCTACTGGAGCATTGTTCCTTCTGGTTGGGATGATCTATGACCGACGACATACCCGGGAGATCAAAGACTTCCAGGGAATCGCCAAGCAGATGCCGAAGTTTACCTTCATTTTCATGATCACTGTTATGGCGTCAGTCGGACTTCCTGGTCTCAATGGATTCGTAGGGGAATTCCTTGTACTGATAGGGTCCTTTGGATCATCAGTCATCTCGGGAATATGGCCAATTTTGGCTGCGACCGGGGTTGTGATTGCAGCTGTATACCTCCTCTGGATGTTCAGAAGAGTCATGTTTGGAGAGTTGGACAAAGAAGCCAATCAGAAATTACTAGATCTGAATCGAAGAGAAATATTCGTCATGATGCCATTAGTGGTTCTGATGTTTGTGATGGGCTTTTATGCTACACCTTTCCTGAAGCAAATTTCCCCCAGCTCCAAGATCATTGTCGAAGATGTACTCGAAAGAGGCTATCAAGGATTAGGTGAAGATGGACATGTTGAGCAGCAGGAAGAAATAAAGGAAGAAGAAGCCCCAGCTTCTGTGGAAATGGCTTATGGAATTGAGAAATGGGAAGGACAAACCCAAGACCTTTCTGCTTCTACAGATGCGCCTGTACAAGCATCCATCTCTGTTGGCGACTTATCAGGACTTGTCGCTTTGGAAGAATGAAAAAACAAACGATCGCTGCCAACACCATAGGTAGGTAGCCAATCAAAGATCCCGGATCAGAAACGTCTGATCCGGGATCTTTGATTGAGACATATGTGTTCTTGGATGGGATGCAATCACTTTCCGGCGATTCCCCGGAACACAAACGGAATATTCACCCAAAAGGGAATTTCCTTGCCTTCCTGAATGGCAGGCTTCCATTTCAGGGTTCCCAAATATGGACTAAGCGCCTCAATGAGTAAGGGATCAGAGTTGCTGATGAATACATGCTTAACAGTATTTCCTTCCGTGTCGACCAATACGCGTACGACAACTCGACCACTTGGATACCCAGCAGGAAAAGGAATCTGTTCCTGAACCTGAGGCAGATTGAGAGGGATAGGTTCCTGATCAGCAAAAATGAACTCATGGATGGAAGGAGCTACTGGCTCATCGACCATATCTTCAGAATAGAGCGGAGCAGAAAAGGGGAGGTGATCGGCGTAGGTCATAGCCAATATTGAAGTTCCGCAGATGTATCTCTCTTCTGGCGGAAAAACATCAAATGTATGGAAATCATAAGTGGAAGAATGATGTTGTTCAATCCAGGGAGTAATGGAGGCGGTAGAATGCCGTTTCACCTTATTTGGCAAATTCCAGCCCATCCAAATCGGAACAAATACGATTGCCAAAACAGAAGAAAGCACCAAACCCGTAGCTGTCAACAAATACCAATGTTGGTTTTTGCGCAATTCAAAGCTTCCATACGATTGTTCTCGATCTGCGAACACCTCTTCATCGAGGCTTGCAAGGCTTGTAGGATTCTCAGAACGTCCATATGTGAGCAGGTGAAAAAGTTGTTGGATTAGGTTCATGAAATAGAAGTCAAAAAGGGTTGTTTACAGTGTATCGCTAAACGGAAAAAGTGATTGATCAAGGAACAGGAACATATCATCCCCAAGAGGACGAGCTGTCAATGACTGAAAACATAGATTCGTTATCTGGCAAAGAACGAATACCATCTCTAAAAACGATCCGTCTTTAGGGAATCAATGGGTATCTGATATTGGAAGAATAGGTGGGTCTCTTTGATGGTAGGTATAGCAAATAGCCGTCCAAACTTTGTGCTTTTTCCGAAAGATTTTTAGAAGATCTGACAATTCCGTATAGTTCGCATTTTGCGAATCTCGCCCTATTCTCCTGGCATTGACTTAATCAAAAGACTCCCAATAGAGCAAAAATCCACAAAAAAGTTGCCCGAACCTTCTCCAAGAGCGATCCGGGCTTATAGAAAGCTTAGTCTCGGTGGCAGAATTTATTCACGAAAATCGAAGGTAACATAAGCGAAGCGAGCAGTAGGATACCCACGATTGAGTCCAGGAGAAAAGGTCAATTGATCGATTTTTGTCTCAACAGCTGTTCGCAAGAAATCATGATCACTTCTGACCATATAATGATTTCTGTAGTTCCCTTTTTTGTCAACCAGAACTTTTGCAATGACCTTGCCTGTCAGTCCGGTGATGCGAACAATTTGCTTCATCTTGATCTCACCCTTAATATGACTCAAATTGAGTGGGACAGGATTTGCCTGAAGCTTATGTTGCCAATTACTTTGCGGAAGAGGAATCGTTTTTTGATTCATGGGAAACAAGGATGTCTGCGTAGAAGCATCAGACAATCGGTTAGATCTTTGGTGAAGGGAGAGACTTGTCGGTGAGGAAGTCATCAGGATCATGGGCAGGAAACACAGCCATAGCAGGGCTGATATGACCAAAGCGCTGGCAGTGAAGAGGTGCCAATCCATCTTGTCAATAGGAAGACTGAAAGATGTAGGCTGTTTATGCTTGCGGTATTGTAACTTGGCATGGATACTTGCCCATCGTTTGGAAAATCCTGCAATACCTCCGACAAAAAGATCTCGAGCTAGGTGATAAAGGTCTTTGAATCCCATAAGTGAAAACTGGTGAGAACGCATTCAAAAATCTCGTTTCTCCTAGAATATTGAAACCCGTGAAAGCCAGAAAACTTACCAAGACGAGGGGCTTTAATGTAAGGAAATGTTTTGGGGTGATGGATCATCTTTTTCATTTGTTACCTTTACCAAAAGCCTGCTGGAGCCGATCACTTTATTTTTGGGTGTAAAAATTTGAGGGCAAAAAATAAATATTGTGTGTTTTTTTCTCTCAATTGTGCCATGATCTGTCACAAGGCTTGATATCTGATCGTTTGATTTTGGAACGTTTCGTCCTTAAATCCCAATTCGACTATGCAAACTCACCTTAGCGTATTGATTGTCAGTATTCTTCTTATGAATTCGTCAATCCATTCCCAACCTGTTCAACTGTCGACACTTGAGGCTGCTGTCGAAGCACTGGATAGAGATCCTGCCATGAAATCCGCCAATTGGGGCATAACAGTCATGCAGGTTCGTTCTGGAAAAGTCTTGATGAATCATCAGGGACACAAGAGTTTAGCCACTGCCTCGACGATGAAAATTGTCAGCACAGCCACGGCCCTGGCTGTATTGGGACCCAATCATCGATTTGAGACATTTTTGGAATACAGCGGACAGATCACGGCAGAAGGCGAATTGAACGGGAATGTATATATCAGGGGAAGTGGTGATCCCTCTTTAGGAAGTGATCGATTTGGTGAGAGCTATGAATTTGAGACGATTCTTGCACAGTGGGTGGAGGAGATACAAGCCTTGGGGGTTCGCAAAATCAGTGGAGAGATCATCGGTGATGCATCCTGTTATGGGAGTCAGTTGACACCTCCTAAATGGCCCTGGGAAGATATGGGGAATTATTATGGAGCGGGAGCGGGAGGATTGAATATTCATGAAAACAAATACAGGCTGGATTTGAAGCCCGGAAGTAGACAAGGGGACAAAACAAGTGTAGTGGGGACCTATCCGGAGCAATCCTCTATTCGCTTCCAAAATGAGATTCTGACAGGAAAGCCAGGTTCTGGTGATAATGGGTACATCTATGGATCGCCCTATACACATCTTCGATATCTCCGCGGAACCATTCCCCCTGGCAAGCCAGTATTCTCTATCAAAGGATCGATTCCTGATCCAGCATTATATGCGGCTGAGAGTCTCCAAAAAGCATTGGGGAAGGCAGGGATTGACTGTCGGAGATTGGCCAGTACAGTTCGCCTGGGGGCTGACAATTCCCAAACCAGAACTCGTATCTCAACTCATCAATCCCCGCGCCTTCAGGACATTGCTTACCAAACCAATCAATACAGCGTCAATCTGTATGCAGAGGCATTGGCGTTGGCAGCAGGAGCTGCACTCAACAGCAAAGGCAATACTTCATCAGCCCTGGATGCCATTGAATCCTACTGGTCCCGACAAGGACTCTCTACCTCTGGGATGTATCTGCGGGATGGAAGTGGCTTGTCTCCGAACAATGTCCTCTCCCCCTATCAATTGACTGGACTTCTCCAGAAGGTCGCACTGTCCCCTTACTTCGAAGCCTTTGATGCCTCTTTGCCAGTGGCAGGGCGGAGTGGTTCTCTCAAGCGAATGATGAGAGGGACAGCAGCCGAAGGAAACCTTCGTGCCAAGAGTGGATACATCTCAGGGGTGAGAGGATATGCCGGGTATGTTGAGGCGCCGAATGGGGAACTGCTCGCATTTGCTATGATTGCTAATTATTACAGTTGCTCAGCATCCCAAATGCGTCAAAAGCTCTCCAGATTGATGGTTCGCCTTGCAGAGGCACGTTAGCACCCTCCCTCAAAGGAAAATGACAATTTTGGCCGATTTTTTTTCTCTACCTTCCATTCACTCGATCCTAACAACGTGTAATTTTTGTCCCGATGCTGCGAAATTATCTTCTCACAGCTTTGCGTAATCTCCGGCGCAATCCCCTTTATACCATCGTCAATATGCTGGGCCTGGCAGTGGGTATCACCTGTTTTGTCTGGATCATGCTCTACGTTCAGGATGAATGGAGTTTTGACAGATACCACTCCAAGGCTGATCGCATTTTCCGATTGGTAGAAAAAATCGACCTGGAAGGCCAGGGCGAGGAGTCTTCCAGTAATCCTTTTCCCACAGGACCTGCTCTCAAAAATGACTATCCTGCCATGATTGAGCATGTGGTTCGTTTTTTTGACTTTCAGGTAGAAACGAGAACCCTAAAAGTGGGAGAGGACAAATATGAAGAAAAGCATATCTTTTTTGCAGATTCCAATGCCTTCGATGTCTTCGATTTTCCACTCAAGATGGGGAATCCCGCTACAGTATTGGATGCCCCCAATTCCATTGTGATAAGCCAGGCTTTGGCAGACAAGCTCTTTCCTGGCCAAAATCCGCTGAACCAACAAATCATCTATGAGGGGGATTTTCCTCTTCAGGTAACGGGAGTCTTTGGTGACATCCCATCTCAGTCGCATTTTCACATAGAAGCCCTCATCTCATTTCCCACTTTGAGACCGATTTTGAAAGGAACGCTCAAAGGGTGGGTCTGGAATCCCAATTGGACATATATTCTCCTGAAAGAGGGAAGCTCGCCAGAAGAACTCGAACGGCACTTTCCAGACTTTATCAATAAATACTATCCTGGATTCATTCGACCACAAATCACCCATTATCTGCAGGCCCTGACAGATATTCACTTGGATTCTGATCTCGACTACGAAATCGAACCCAATGGAAGCAGAAGCACCTTGTACTTTTTGATCATGATTGGGCTGTTTATCCTCATGATTGCTTGTATCAACTTCATGAACCTCGCCACGGCACGCTCTGCCCGGCGTGCACGAGAGGTCGGAATGCGCAAAGTTTTGGGTGCTCATAGAGGGCAGTTGATTCGTCAGTTTTTGGGAGAATCTCTTGTCATGACAGGTGTTTCCATCATTTTGAGTCTGTTTCTCATTCGATTTGGGTTATTTTTTTTCAATCAAATTGCCGAAAAACAACTGTCTACAGACTTGCTCTCGACGCCTGCTTTCCTGTTCAGCCTGCTGGTACTCGGAATGATTGTTGGAATTGTTTCGGGCTTGTATCCGGCTTATTACCTATCAGCCTTTCGACCTGTGGATGTCCTCAAAGGGCGGGGCCTTTCCAATCGCAAGGACCAGAGATTCCGTAAGGGATTGGTAGTCCTACAATTTGCGATCTCTCTGATTTTGATCATCAGTACCCTGGTGATTCACCGACAATTTGTCTACATGAAGACTGCTGAACTGGGCTTCAATGCAGAAGAAGTGATTGTCATTCCTACCAAGCCCACAATGATTAGAGAACTGGAGGTCCTTAAGAGTCGATTCCTTCAGCATCATCAGGTCAAGTATGTGACTCGCATGAATGAAATGTTAGGGGTACACCACAATGTTCACGAATTCAACTATGAAGGAATGGAGTCGAAAAAATGGGTGTATTTCCCAGGCTTGATGGTGGACGAAGATTTCGTGGAGACCTTCGATCTGACGCTGGTGGCAGGACGAGATTTTGACAAAAGTTATGGGACCGATGATACCACGGCTGTCCTGGTCAATGAGGCAATGGTTCGGGAACTGAATTGGGGGACTGCCGAAGATGCGATTGGAAAACAATTGAAGACCCCTAATGGAAATGAACGTGTAGCAGGAGTGCTCAAGGATTTTCATATCGTATCCTTAAAAGAAGAAATCAGACCTTTTGTTCTGGATATTACGGTTCCCAGATTGAAATCTTTCTTTACCAAAAACATTGCTGTTCGGATAGGAAATCAGGATGTCCAACAAACATTGGCTTATCTGGCAGAACAGTGGAGGACAGTGGCACCAGAACATCCGTTCGCCTATTCCTTCCTTGATGAGGAAATGGACGCTCTGTACAGGAGTGAGGATCGTTTGAGTGATCTGGTTGGATACTTTTCGATTCTCGCGATTCTGATCGCTTGCCTGGGCCTGTTCGCACTTGCTTCCTTTACTGCTGAGCAACGACGACACGAAATTGGCATTCGCAGAGTTTTGGGAGCCAGCGTTCCCGGCATCGCTAGTCTGTTGACCAAAGATTTTTTGCGTCTGGTATTGCTGGCCAATCTTGTCTCATGGCCACTGGCATGGTGGGCGTTGCACCAATGGCTGGAGGGCTATGCCTACCAGATAGAGCTGAACTGGAGTGATTTTGTCTTTGCTGCGATGGGAGTCATTATGCTAGCTGTCGCTACTGTTGCCTATCAAGCTATTCGCGCAGGCCTGACCAAACCAGCACGCGTACTTCGAGAGAAATAAGAACTTACTGGTGAATGGTCTCAACAAGGCCCATCAGTTTGCCGAGGATGTTTGATCATGTTCGTGCCATCTGTCTTGTTCCCTCCTTTCAGTAAGGGCGATACATATGAAGGATTGCGGCAAACATGTCTTGGGCGAGTTATAATTTGCTCTCTTGAATCCGATGTGATGGGATTTCGCCTGACTGGATTCTAATACTGAAAAATAATCACGATATTTCGGACTGTAATGAAACAGTACATGGCTGACATATCATTGCCGGGGCTTTTTACACAGGGCTTTGTCTCTTTGATTCCTTCTCAACGAGCGACGGTGAATCGACTCCTGCAAGAGGGGACAATCCGCTGTTATAGTTTGTCTATGGATAGAAGCAATTTGTGGGTTGTGCTGCTCGCAGAGTCCAGAGATGATGCAGAAGAATTGTTGGCTACCTTTCCAATCATGGATCACTGTACATATGTGCTAAAGGAATTGATGTTTCATGATATGGCTGCTCATGAACTTCCGAGGATTTCCTTGAACTAATTGCACCCCCTCTACCACACTTCCAGAAGTTCGGGCAGTTCTACGGTCTCTTTGCAGCTTTCATTGGCATAAATAGTGAGGCGAACGTGATACATGCCTGATAGCTTGTAAGTCTTCAAGGGCTGCTCTTCTGTAGAGGTAGTCCCATCCCCAAAATCCCAAAAAAACCGTTCTCCATATTGATGGATGGCTCGAAATCGCGTCGGAACCTGTCGATTGATTCGATTGTCTTTGGCACGAACATAGATTCCAGCTTGAATAGAGTCTGTTGGATATTCCTCGATTCTCAACATCCAAAAATCATCATCTGCTTTTCTGCCAGCTCTGGTAAATCGGTTGACTTTATTGCCTACAGCATAGACCACACCAGGGCGATAGGAGAGAATGGCTGCTGCCCGTTCATGGTAAGGACCTCCATAGGTCTGACGCCAGACGAGTTTCCCTTTTTCATTGATTCGCATCAACCAAAAATCATCTCCTCCTTTGACAAGAGATCCTTCGCTCCCATTGTGAATGGAATAACCTCCGAAAAGTGCCCCTCCGTCCTGACAAAGATCAAGACAGGTAAATCGTTCATCATCGGGGGCTTGCAAAAGGTTCTTGACCTTCGGATTGCCATTCGCATCCAGAATCAGCCACCAGAAATCATATCCCAATTGCCCATCATGTTGATTTCCGATCACAATGATTTCCCCTGTATCCGTTTCTTTGACTCCGGTAAAGTATCCGCCATTGGGACAGGGGAAGGTTTTTTGCCAGACAAGTTTGCCCGTCTGGGTCATCCGCATGATGAGCCCATTGCCATACATGCCAGGAGACTCTCCCAATCGACTCTTTGAGTTGCCAAATCCGGCAATTAGATAATCTCCATTCTGGCAGAGCGTTACATCATTGCCCCACTCATTTTTGGGTCCCCCAACTACTTTGCTGAACCTCCGTTTGCCTTTGGTATCAATTTTTAGTGCCCATAGATCACTCATGCCGAAATTCTGCCCAACATCACCATCTTGCGAGTGAGAACTTCCAATGATCATGAATTCCCGATATATGCCCTCAGCAAGGGCATTGGCCTGATCGAGACTGCTGCCTCCATAGCTTTCCAACCATTCTACGGTGCCATTTTCACTCATTTTGCCTATCAGATAGTCTCCCCAATAGGCTTCGTCGCCTCTTTCAGAATGAGAGATGAGTGAACTTGTAACCCCTGTGAATACCATGCCACCATCTTCAGTAGGTACCATATCTCGCAATTCTTCACATCCACTCATCACAACCTCTTGCTCCCAAATCATGTCTCCAAGCGTATCAACCTTGATGATCCATATATTGGAACACTGACCTTGTTTTGCTTCCAGCAAAGTGTTGCCGCCAATGAAGAGATTGCCATCCTGAGCTTTGATAATCTGTTTGGCGATATCAGTGCCCATGTTGTCATAGAATTTTTGGAATACAAGATGTGGAAATACTTGCCCGAAAATTTTTCCTGCCGCAAGGCACAGAATGAGAAAAATGAGAAAGTATTTCATATTTCGCCTGAGGTTGATGTAATACAAGGCACTGAAAAAGCGAAAAGAGAAGGAAGTTTGGGAATAAAACTACTGAATCAGAGAATTTTCTGAAAATCTTTGGTGTAAGGTATAGCTGGTTTTGTTTTGGGAGGTGAATAGAAAGCTTCTAATTTCGTATCAGTTCAGGCAATCAAAGGTTTGTGAAGATCAGAGAAAAGCGGGAAATGATTGCCAACTAAACGAGAAAGGGTTTTGTGGTTTTTATGATAATTTTATCTGCAATGAGGCGCACTCAAATAAGAGTGCGCCTTCTGTTTCAATGAAGACCCACTAGACTATTTTTCCTTCTTCCGTGAGTTGGTGAGCCAGTTTACTTTGTTTGAAAGTCTCTAACTCATGGGTGTGGTTCTGAATATCATACAATGCTTCTCCAATCATGATAGGCAAAGCTGGATGTGTATCTCTTCGCATCGCATATTTCACCTCTTCCTGTAAGTTCAGATGAACGAGGCGATGAAAGTGAGATGAGTGTCTGAAAAAGAACCGTTTGCGAATATTGGCAGACTGAAACAAGGTTTCTGCAACCAGTGCAGTATCCTGAAATCGTCTGAAATGCTGTCGAAGTTTTCTGACCATGGCGCCTGCGAAGATGCTGTCTTCCAGGGTGATATTGTCTCTCCAACCTGCACAAAGAAGGCATACATGCTCATTTTGCTCAATCAACCATCTGGTAAGCATGCTGATATTCGAGAATGATCCGACGACGATTTCTTTGGCGTTACGTTGTTGAGCGGCTTTGATCGCCCGCGTGCCATTGGTCGTGGTAATGGCGATCCGCTTGTCTTTCACCACATCCTCTGAATAGGAGAAGGGAGAATTTCCCAAATCGAAGCCAGACAATTGTTCCCCACTTCTCTCTCCAGCGATCAAAAATCCTTTTTCTTTATAGGCCACACATTCGTCAATATGCTCAACGGGCACCATTAAGGACGCACCATGATCAAAAGCCACGCACATAGTAGTGGTGGCACGTAGGATGTCAATAACGACGACAATCGCCTCTGATACATCAAACTGATCAATCAGGGCTGGAGTCATACATACGTGGACAAACTTTTTCATATTCATAGGGCAAAAATAATACTTTCGATCTTAGCAGCAAGTCTTAGAGTTGTTTCGGTTGTTCAAGTATTGCACAAGGGGTATATTTTTTTTGTAAAAATAACCCCAAATAAATCCGCTTGCTACAGAAATTCAGGATTTTGTTTAATTTGCTGTTCATCAATACGGACAATCATCCCCTGAATCATCAAGGTGAACTATTGCAGTAAATGCGGAAGCGAGCATCTGAAGCTCAAAATCCCCGAAGGAGATAATCGACCACGATTTTGTTGTGACAATTGTGGTGTGATTCATTATCAAAATCCCAAAATGATTGTGGGCTGTTTGCCATTGTTTGAGGGAAAAATTCTGCTCTGCCGGAGAGCGATCCCCCCTAGAGAAGGATATTGGAATCTTCCAGCAGGCTTTCTCGAAAATGGAGAAACCATACAGGAAGGAGCCCTTCGTGAAGCAAAGGAAGAGGCAGGAATAGATGGCCACATACTCCGACTTCACTGTATGTACAATGTTCCGAGAATCAATCAAGTGTATTTTTTCTTCTTGGTGGAGGTCCAAACCGATGCATTGGAACTTGGCATAGAGACTTCTGAAGCGATGTGGTGTGTGCCTTCTGAGATCCCTTTTCATGAAATGGCTTTTCCATCCAGTACTTTTGCTATCCGAAAGTATTTGGAACACAAAGCGGCAGCACCTGGTATCGTACATACCGGAACCTGGAGGATGGGAGGAGAAGAGTAGGACGTTTTGATTCAAAAGGCTTCTTCGTATCTTGGACCCTCCAAATCCATTATTAGGTCAGACCATTGCCACTTGTAGAGTATTATTTTCCTCAAGCCCTTTCTCCTGCGCGACTCGATCGGTTTTTGGCCGGAGGCTGGTTTCGAAGTGGAGCTTCTCTATTTCGGTCGAAGGTTTTGTGCCTGGAAGGAGGTCTCTTTTCTGTGGTGAATATTCGGGTAGATGTAGAGAAATTTAAGACCAGTAGAAGCCTGCGCAGATTACTGAAGCGCAATCATCCAAGATTCCGCCTGGAGTTTGGGAAGGCCGAAGTAAATGATCGCAAAGAGTTCTTATATCAGACCCATAAACACCGATTCAAAGGATTTATTTTTGAGAGTCTGGAAGAGTTTTTGTTCACTGGACAAGCGCATTTGCTCTTTGACATGCATGAACTCAGGATCTATGATGGAGATTTGTTGGTCGGTGTGAGCTATTTTGATAAAGGCCAACAAGCGATGGCAAGTATTATGGGTCTCTATGATCAGGAATATGCCCGCTATAGCCTTGGGATCTATAGCATGTTACAGGAAGTTCTCCTTGCTCAAAAAGAGCATAAGCGATTCTACTATCCTGGCTATATTCTTCAAGGCCATTCAGGCTTCGATTATAAAATGCGGCTCGGACATATTCAGTATTATAACTGGAAGGGGAGGTGGTGTGATATCAAAAAATTAGGGGAAGAATATACCGTAGCCAATGAATTGAGTCAGGCCCTTAAGGTGATGGAAACCTGCCTGTACCAATATGGGATGAGCTACACTCGACGTCTCTATCCTTTTTTTCTTATTGCATATCTGGGGTTGAAGGATCACGATTTTTTGGGAAGTGCGGCCTATATCTGGTGCTTTCCAGACCAGGAAAATGAAGATCACCTGATCATTGAGTATTCCCTGGACAGCAATCAGTATATTCTCAGTTGGGCAAGTCCGCAACACGATACCCTGGATTATTCAGAAACAGAGTTTTCTCAGAATTTCTTCAACGAAAAAAATTATATGAAAACGCTTCTTGCCAGAGAAGATATTCTCCTGAAAAGTCCCTCACCCTCTGCCATTGCACAGAGGGTGAGGAAAATATCTAATACGTTTTTGTCTTATTTGTAAGGCGTGTCAGCCAGGATCAGGGAATGCCTGCCTATACAGGATGAATCCCGATATATAACAGAGCTGCAATCACTCCGCCAGCTATTGGACCCGCAACAGGAATCCAGGAATAAGACCAATCTCCATCACGCTTATCCGAAATAGGCAGAATGCTGTGCATGATCCGTGGCATCAAATCTCTTGCAGGATTGATTGCATATCCAGTAGGTCCGCCCAGAGACATTCCGATTCCAAATACGAGCAATCCGACAGGCAGAGCACCAATGGCGCCTAATCCCATCTTCCCATTTGTCAAGCCATCAGCAGTCAGTTCAGGACTGGCCATGGACAAGGCAACAAATACCAGGACAAAGGTTCCAATGGCCTCAGTCAGGAGGTTACTGACAGTCCCTCGAATTTCGGGTGCAGTACAGAAGGTTCCCAGTTTTGCATCTCGATCTTCTGTGACCTCATATTGTAGGCGGTAGGCCAACCAGACCAGACTTGTTCCCAAAGATGCACCAATCAATTGTGCAAGGATGTACTGTGCTGCTTCACCCCAGCTAAAATCAGCTGAAGCAATCGCCGTAGCAATGGATACAGCCGGATTGAGGTGCGCCCCACTGGCCTCGGCAGATACCATTACTCCTGCAAATACAGCCATTCCCCAGCCTGCACTGATCAATAACCAGTCAGGACCATGGCCTTTGGAAGATTTCAGAAGCACATTTGCAACGACACCGTTTCCCAATAGTAAGAGGATCATGGTGCCCAATAGTTCAGCAACAAAAGGAGTCATGTGAAGTAGTAGTTAGTGAGAGTAAGTATTCAAAATGTATGAGAGGAGGGAGAGCGCATGGGAGATATTGCGGGAATGAAAATGTGACATATCCACTGAAAAAGACTCATTGCGCCCCTATCCACTCATTTATCGATTTCTGCCGTATTGCTCGTGGCTTGATACCCAGTCAGAAGAAGAAATGGCAGAAGCCAGGGACAGTTCTCCAGCCAACACCACACCTGCAACAATCTCAGCAAATTTATTGACCTTGCCTTTGCCCCAACAGCCCAATAACTCAAGACTTTCGCGTTGGGTAGCCAGGGCTGTCCCGCCGCCATATGTCGCAACAATGAGGGAAGGAATGGTGAGAGAAAAGTACAGGTCCTTCTCCGGGGTAAGCTCCACATAGGCAATGCCAGCAGAAGATTCCGACACATTGGCCACATCCTGTCCCGTCGCAATAAACATGGCTGTAATGCCATTGGCAGAATGTAGCCCATTATTATTGGCTCCAGAAAGAATCGCACCTACATTCGCGACTTGAGCGTGGTAGGCAAGCGTTGCAGTATCGACGCGCATGAATTGATGCAGGACATCCCGCTTGATTAAGGCCTCAGCAGTTACACGTTTGCCTCGCGTATGCATAATGTTAACCTGAGAGGCTTTCTTATCCGTAGCAAGATTGGATTCGAGATAGAAATGCTCAAAGGCATGATCCTTATAGTGATCAAGAATCCAGCTACATGCAGCAAAGGTTGCTCTTCCGACCATGTTTTGGCCTGCGGCATCTCCTGTGGTATAGTTGAACCTCAGATATGCAAACTTGCTGGCGAGGTAGGGATCGATATAAGAAAGTTTTCCAATGCTGGTGGTTGCCTCCGCCTGTTCTGCGATTTCCTCCTTATGTGCCAATACCCATTTGGAGAATTCTCGAGCAGCACGTGCATCCTGCAACACAAATACCGGAGCACGCTGCATAGCATCATCCACCACACTGCATTTGACACCGCCACAAGCATTGATCAACTTCATGCCGCGATTGTAAGAAGCGACGAGCGTCCCTTCTGTGGTTGCCATTGGGACAATAAAATCTCCCCGCGCATGTTCTCCATGAATGGTCAATGGCCCTGCAAATCCCATCGGGATCTGGGCAACGCCTGTGAAGTGCTCACAATTTCCCGTAAGGATATGTGGGTCAAATGAATAATGGGTAATGTGGTCGAGTTGTTTACCCGTAAAATCCCCAACAAATTTTTGACGCATTCGAATGATCTCTTCATCGTAATCGTCTTTATTACTTCTGGGAATAACAATTCTTTTTTCGTCCTCAACGGTGATAGAACCTTCTACCTTCAGGCTCAGCTTGCCAAATGGTTTGGCTTCAAAGCCAAGCTCGATTTTGTGCTTGCCTTCTGGCAGTGATTGCACCCCTGTTGCCTGAATGTCTACGGTAGCGCGCAAAGGGAAATCGACAGGAGATGCTTTGGAAATATCTCCCGGTTTCAAAACAGATCCGTCACTGAGAAGAATTCTGACTTGATCAATGGAAATTTCCTTTCCGCCAAGACTAAGGCGTTTGACCCCTGTGAGGGTTGCATCGCTTAAGCGATTCTTGAGCGAAAATTGAACACCATTTGAAGTGTTTTTGAGACTGCCAAATGTGTATAATTGTTTGAGGAGAAGACTAGGAACAAGCATAGATATTCAGTCATTTGGGTGGGGGAATGAAGATTAGCTGAACAAGATAGTCAATTAGAGAGGGATTGCAAAAGATGGAAAATGAGAAATGTAATCAATTGATTGTAAGTGTATTATGATTTTATTGAGATTTTTTTCTAAAAAATAGTGACCTCTCTCAATAAACGCGTCTAATTAAGTGAAACAGAAATCATTTGGCTTCATGAACATGCCGGAAATCGGAGTAGGAACCCATGTCTGTGCTGAGCGCATGTTCGAGTAAGTGAGAAAAATAAAAGTTTGTGTGTGTTTGCATTGTATCATGCATGTTAGGGGGTGGTCTTACCACCCCTTTAGGTATTTGGGGGCAAAGGATTCAACCCCAAAATGGATGAGAGAAATTTGATTGATGTGTGGGAATATCAGACATTTGCCGCTCACGATCATTTTTTCATCATTTCATATACTATCATTCATGTCTTCATTACAACAAATCATTGAGTCTGCCTGGGACAATCGGGCGCTTTTGCAGGAAGCGTCTACAAGGGAAGCGATCGATGCCGTTATTGAGCAATTGGACAAAGGCAAACTACGTTGCGCCGAGCCCACAGCGGATGGCTGGCAAGTCAATGATTGGGTCAAAAAAGCAGTAATTCTCTACTTCCCTATTCGGGAAATGACAACCATCGAACTGTCTCCCTTTGAATACCATGACAAGATGAGACTGAAATCTGACTACAAAGGACAAGGCGTACGGGTTGTCCCTCCCGGAACTGCCAGGTATGGTGCATATATTGCTTCTGGCGTGGTCATGATGCCATCCTATGTGAACATCGGATCATATGTGGATGCTGGATCTATGGTGGATACCTGGGCTACAGTCGGCTCTTGTGCACAAATCGGCAAGCATGTGCATCTCAGTGGTGGGGTAGGCATTGGAGGGGTATTGGAACCTGTACAGGCTGCTCCAGTGATCATTGAAGACAATGCCTTCATCGGAAGTCGATCTATCGTGGTGGAAGGTGTGAGGGTAGGGAAGGAAGCTGTGCTCGGTGCCAATGTCGTGCTCACTGCTTCTTCCAAAATCATTGATGTCTCTGGCCCTGAACCAATAGAGTACCGTGGATACGTCCCGGAGCGAAGTGTCGTCATTCCTGGAAGTATTCCCAAGAAATTCCCTGCTGGTACCTATCAAGTAACTTGTGCCTTGATCATCGGAAAAAGAAAAGCTTCAACAGATAAGAAAGTCTCATTGAATGCTGCCTTGCGAGAATATGATGTGAGTGTGTAGAGGGAAGTCGCTAGAGATTCGGTGACAATTCTTTTCTGGATGAATAGGAGATAGGGACGTCTGCTGGAGAGAAGAACTGACAAAACAAGTTATAGGAAGGAGAGACAACTAAATTCCTGGAACCAACTTCCCATTCAATTTGAGAGTCGAGCCTTTCTCCACCAGATGAAGATGTTGGACTGCTTCGGCCTGATATTGATCTACCTGAATATGGGCTCCTCCATATTCAGGCTTTTTTTGATAAGCTGCGAAGCCCGTTTTGCAAGTCTTGAGGTGGATATTTTTGATGTGAACATTTGACAAATCCTTGGCGACCACTCCCCGCGCAACACTTTCAATATTGGCAGATTCTATCGTAACGATCGTATATTCTCCTACACTGATGCCTTTGTCTCCAGCCTCCTGAATGCGACAATTAGACAAGATGATTTCACTTCCCGAGAGATCAATCCCATCATTTCCAGTATTGCTGACCGCCAAATGGTCAATTTTTCCTTTTGAGAAATCTACATCCAGGCCATCGGACAGTGCGGAAGATATGTGTGAATTCTGGAGGTCAAAGGGGGATCGAATCAGATTCAAGGCATCTTCACAATGGGCATTCGAGAAGGAACAATGAGTGATTCGAACAGGAGATTCATAGACACTAACAGCCCCTGTCAATCGCCATCCTTTTTGATTCAGGTTCGTCAGATGGTCAAAAACGACCCATTTCATAACCGAAGTCTCCCTGGCTTCTATCAAGGCAAATCCCTGGCCGGAACGATCAGACGAATGAATACGGATAGGACTCGTCTGGCTGCCCATCATATAGACAGGAGAATGCGATAAGAAAAATGCGCCCTTGACAAAGTCGAGCGAAGTCCCGGCAGGAAACCGAACCTGATAGCCTTTGGGAATGAGGATCGGCTCTCGGACGATATGTCTTCCTGGAAGAAAAGACAAGCTAGTGCTGTCGATGGTGAACAGATCTCCCGGAGTCAAGGACAAGTCTGTGACCAATTGTTGATAAGGAGTGGAAGGAGCCGGAAGAGGAGAAGAATGAATAGAACTCACAAATAATTGATGGGTTCCAGGCAAACGAAAAAACAAATAAGTGGCTGCCTTGGGGACATCCAGTGAATGATACTGAGGCATTCTTTCTGAATCGTACCCATTGAGCCAGAGAGGCTGCGACAATCTTTCCTGAAGATCTTCAGGCGAACGTCCCCAACCGATGAGTTCGATAGGCAAGAGATGAAAATTGGCCAACTGGAGACCTTGATGATCAGAAGTGCGTGTCTGGGTGAAAGCTTTTAAAGAAGCATGATCGACAGGAAAGAGGACAGAGCGAATTCGTTCTGCATGTGTCGGGAAAGCTGGTGTGTATGTGTACTCAGGATACTCTGATCGAATCAGCTGTGTTCGGGCTACATGGGCTTCAGAGATGTCGAGAAGAAAATTGTCTACATATGATGGGTGAGAAAATGTATCCAGGTATTGGATGTAGTGCCGCATAAAGGCGGTGTCAATAAAGGGAAAGAGCAGGAGATCCGAAGTCTGGTCTCCTGATACCTCATGCACACCAGCTCCCAGGAATGGTTTGGCGGTCAAGGGATATTCGCCTGCCTCTGTGAATCCATCGTAGCCGATGGGTTCGAGCTTATTGGTGATCGGATTGAAATAAAACCGCTGATTGTGCCATACAAGGCCATGATAGGCCCTACTGAGATCCGTCAAGGCATAAAATTTTGCCAGTTTATTCAGATCAAATACCATCGAAGCGGAAGAGAGTCCTGCCTGATATTGATGCATCAGCGTTTGGGCAACTTCAAACTGCTCTGTAAGGAGAGAATCCTGCAATAGACTGGTCTCACCAAAAGGTTCTGCTCGGGCGGATTCCATGCTGTGCAGCAACTCTTCCATTTCCAACCCATCTCGTTCCATATCCAGTTTTCGTTTCCTGATTTCCCAAACGCCGATTTCAGAGAATTTGACAATTGGGCCTTCTCTTCTTCCCCGAGACTCGATCAGATGTTTTTCAAAGTGTTCTTCATACGCATAGACGCCCTTGGATCGTCCATTGAGAGAGAGCTTCAGGAAATCGTATTGAGTGGTCAGGAGGCCTTCTCTATCTAGTAATTGGTGATATTCCCATTCCCGTAGATAAAATCTTGTCTTGGGGTTTTGGACAGAAAAGGTAAACATCCGTTTCCAGGCATATGGTTCTTTTATTTTGATTCTAAATGACCATTTGTCTCCCGTTAGATGGTCCATCCAGTCTCCTTTGAATCGGAATTTGGCAGGAAAATGAGCAGATGGTGTCTGGACATGCCCTTTGACCCAATCATCAGGGGAGGAAAACAAAATTCCCTGATAAAAGGCTTCCTGGCGTCGACGCTTTAGCTTTCTTAGGCCCGCATCCCCCACACTGAAGTTGAGTTGTGGAAAATCAACAGCTGTCGATTCTGAATCCTTGGTTTTTGCTTCCTGAATTTTTTCTACAGAAAAATCATCTACATATACTGGAACATCACCTCCATGCATATAGATATAGATGGGCTCATTTCGGTAAAATGTTGAGACCTCAAAGATCAACTCCAGTTTTTCCCATTCCTCATCATCCACTTCTACAGCAGTGCCTTCCTGCTTGAAGTATTGTGGTTCCGACTGAATATTTACTGTGAGATAACTCGCTGCATATTTGTGTCCTTTTCTCCATGCTACGGCCCGATATCGTTCTCCGATTTTGGCGTCGTGGATGATATAGCCGATACCGTATTGCTGTTTGGCATCCAGTCTGCTGGCAAATTGTCCGGTTCTGACTTCCTCCCGCGTTTGAGAGTTTCCTCCAGAGAAGATATGTCCCTCGGATACAAAGACAGATTTCCCATCATGATGTTTGACAGTTTCGGCACCACAATGGATGAATGTGTCCATAGGTTTATGACCACCCCAATGAAATGAGCGGATACTTAAGATTCCAGCCAACACGGCTACTGAGGCAAGGATTTTCCATCGATGTTGTCGAAGAAAGGGAACAAATACCCTTGCACGTTGTGAGGTCTTGATAATCATGTCGGACGAAATACTTCTTGACAAAGGTAAGTATTTTCGTCTATTAGGTATGTGCCAGACATCTGAATATCGCCTGATCTTTGCCAACTGATTCGTACCTTCGTGCCTCAATCAATCTGAACCACCATGCCCAATCGCCTCATAGATCAGACAAGTCCATATCTTCTTCAACATGCCCATAATCCGGTAGACTGGTATCCGTGGGGAGAAGAAGCCCTTCATCGCGCAACCACCGAAAATAAGCCCATCATTGTAAGCATAGGCTATGCTGCTTGCCATTGGTGTCATGTGATGGAGAGAGAATCCTTTGAAGACGAAGAGGTGGCCCAATTGATGAACCAGCACTTTGTCTGTATCAAGGTGGATCGGGAAGAGCGGCCGGATATCGACAAAATCTATATGGATGCTGTCATGGTCATGACTGGCCAAGGAGGATGGCCGCTGAATGCGATCGCCTTGCCTGACGGTCGGCCGATTTATGGGGGAACCTATTTCAGGAAGGATCAATGGATGCGGGCTTTGGGTCAGGTGGCAGGCTTGTATCAGCAACAACCTGAGCAGACCGAGCAGTATGCTGTCGATTTGGTGAATGCCATGAAGCGGATGGATGTGCTCCAGCCCACGGATTCCAAGCCGTTCGCACAATCCGATCTACAGCGGATTTCGCTCCAATGGATGCCTCAGATAGATCGGAAGTGGGGAGGAAGGGATGTCAAAGCGAACAAGTTTCCCCTTCCTGCGAACAACATATTCCTCTTACGGGCTGCGCAACTCAAACAAGATGAGGAGATACAAGCGGCGGTAGATATTACCTTGGAGAAGATGGCCTTTGGGGGCATTTATGATCATTTAGGAGGAGGATTTGCGCGCTATTCTGTGGACCCCTACTGGAAAGTCCCTCACTTTGAGAAAATGCTTTATGACAATGGGCAATTGGTCAGCCTCTATGCAGAAGCCTATCTTCAGAAGCCCCAAGCATTGTACAAAAGGCTGGTCTTCCAAACCATTGATTTTCTGGAAAGAGAACTCACATCTGAAGAAGGAGGATTTTATTCCTCCTTGGATGCGGACAGTGAAGGAGAAGAAGGCAAGTTCTATGTCTGGACCTATGATGAAATCGAGCAACTGCTGGGAGAAGATGCACGACTGTTCGGGGATTATTACAATGCACACCCATTTGGCAATTGGGAGGGGAACAACATTCTGTTTGTGTTGGAGACAGAAGAAGAGTTTGCCAAACGCTGGAAACTGGATGTCGAGGAATTCAAGGCCAAGATGCAGGCAGGAAGAGAAATCTTATTCCAAGCGCGAGAACCACGGGTCCGGCCGGGTTTGGATGACAAAATCCTGACTTCCTGGAATGCGCTGATGTTGAGGGGGTTGGTGGATGCATATTTGACCTTTGGCGAAGATCGCATATTGCAAATGGCTGTTAAGAATGCCCATTTTCTTCGAGATAAGCTTACCGAGGGGCCTCGTCTCTTCCGTAATTACAAAAATGGGCAACGAAGCATTTCAGCCTTTCTGGATGATTATGCCAACCTGATTGATGCCTATGTCAGCCTGTATCAAGCCACCTTTGAGGTGCAATGGCTGCGTCAGGCGGAATTGCATGTGCACCATGTCCTGGCGCATTTTTCAGATCCCGAGACCGATTTGTTTTTCTATACCTCAGATGAAGATCCAGTGTTGGTGAGACGAAAAACCGAGCGACAGGACGATGTCATCCCTTCTTCGAACTCCGTTCTCGCCAAAAGCCTTCATACCCTTGGCTTGATTTTGCATAAGTCAGATTATCTGGATCGCTCCCTTCGCATGTTGCAAAGCATGAAGACGGACCTCATCCAGAATCCTGCCTGGCATGCCAATTGGGGACAATTGATGCTGCGACATATCTACCCGCATTATGAAGTGGCCATTACCGGAGCTGAGGCAGGTGCTTTTCGGCAGGAATTGATTCAACAATACCACCCCAATCGGATATTTGCAGGAGGACAAGAAGGCGATGAGATCCCTATTTTGGCACAGCGCTTCGTGAAAGAGACAACCATCTATGTCTGTGAGGGCAATCGCTGTCAGTTGCCCGTTACGGAAGTAGAGAAGGCAGTCGAGATGATGGGGGGATAGAGGAGAAAAGAAATGAGGTGAGAGACTGTTTGGAAATCTATTACTTATTTTTTGTATGCGTCTTTTTTCCTCATTCTGCGGCTTTTTTTGTTCCCATAGCACCGCTATGAGAACAAAAAAGGGCCCTGGCTGAGAAAAAAATACCCCATAAAAATTCTCAGCACAGATTCCAAAACAGTCTCTGAGAAATAGCACTTATTCTTGACTCTCTTCTACCAACAAATCCAGATCCGGGAACTCCCAGCGCAATCGACGACTCTCCGGGTCCAACTCAAGATATAAAACCCTGTCTGGTGGAAGCTTGGCTCGCTCTACGGGGTCTTCGATATTCACATTGTTGATGCCAGAAATCAGAAACCAAATCCCATCATCAGTGAGGTATTCATAGGTTTTGGACTTTTTCTGCCCGCCATCTCCCGAGATAACCATGACCTGGACTCCTCGGGCTTGTACTTGCTGGAGAAGGGGGTAGATGATTTGCTCAAACTTGCTGCTATTATTACAGCGAAATTGCATCCAGGAACTTCCAGCGTTAGCAGTACTGATCGCATCCATTCCGTCTTCTACTTTGCCCCAGACGATGTGATGCATAAGCAGGAACAAATGAGAGGATTCAGAAATGGTATCTGTCAGCTGTTGAATAAATTGAAATTGTGCTTCCTTCTCCTCACATTCTGTCCGGTCCAGATTTGAATTCAAGACAAGGATCGTCATGCCATTGGAAGAATGAGAATAAAACAGCTTTCGCTGCGTGGCATCTGTGATCCACTCCAGATTGCCGTTACGGATATCGTGATTGCCGACCGCCCAATGGGTATTCGGACTACTGACATCAAAGAGGGTATCTATATATTGAACCGTAGACAAGGCTTTGGTGGTTTCTGAACAAATGTCACCTCCCAGCCAGATTTGTTCATATTGAGTGAGGTCGAGCAACTCAATTCTGGGATCCACAGTTGTGGGAGTATCATAGGGATGTCCGAGAAACAAAATTCCTTTTTTTTCGATGACCACAGCTTCGGGCGCCAATGTATCATACCGACAACTGCTGAGGATCAAGAGACATATTGTTCCACAGATCCATGATGAGTTGTGCTTGTTAGTCAGAAATGAAAGAAGAGATGTCATAGGCGAATGACTTATTCAATATGCTTAGAGACGGTTTGGGTTTGTTATGCAGGAATTGTTATCGGGTATTTTATTGACTATTGAGGCGCGCAAACCAGCAGCGCACCAGACCATCCGATCAGAATTTAGCCGAGCTAAATGAGGATTTGTACAAGGAAAAAATGCGAAAAAAGAGCCATAACAAAACTATTGGAACGAATTCAAACAGTCTCTGAGTACAGTGGAACATAAGTTTCTTATGTTTTTTCCTGAACCCCCCTTTTCGCTCCCGATATATCGGGATCACCCCTCAAGAGGTGGGACTGGCAAGAATTTTCCTGCTTTTCAGCAGAAAAGGCCTTGTGCGAAGTCCCCTTGTCGAAGATTCCGATGTATCGGAAGGGGGACGGGCCAGTGCGAAGGGGTTCAACAAAACATCAAAAAACTTCGGTTACAATGTATTTAAATCCCCGCAACAGCTTTGCCTTTTAGCCAAAGCTTTGATCCTTGTTCGATCAGATGAAGATGTTCAACTCTACGGGCCTGATAGTTGTTCACCCGTATGCTTGCCCCTCCATATTCAGGTTTTTTTTGATAAGCGGCAAATCCTGTGTTGCAATCTTCCAATTGGACCTGCTTGACTGTGAGTTGAGACAGGTCTTTTGCCACCAACCCGCTTTTTGCCCGGAGGATTTGTGCTGATGTTACCTCTACCGTTGCTTCTTCTCCAACACTGATGCCCTTGTCTCCAACCTCTTCGATTCTGCTGTTTGACAGAGTGATGTGACTGCCCGAAAAATCCAGGCCATCATTTTGGGCTTGAAAAACCTCCAAATGATCAATCTTGCCAGTCGAGAAATCAACATCCAATCCATCTGCATATGCAAAGGAAATTTTGGAATGTGCCAACTCAAAATTTGATCGAATGATGTTCAGAGCATCTTCACAATGATTGTTCAGGATAGAACAATGCTGTATAGACACAGGAGATTCATAGAAGGTTACAGCACCCGTCAGGGTCCAGCCTGCCAGGCTAAGTGTATTGAAGTCTTCGACGATCACCCAACTCAAGGAGGACTTCTTTTTCGCCTCAATCAAACTAAATCCCTGGGCTGACTTGTCAGAAGAATAGATCCTGATAGGCGACTCCGCAGATCCGATCATAGATACTGGAGACTGAGAGAGGAAAAATGATCCATTTGTGAAATTCAGAGAAGTCCCTGCAGGAAAGTGAACTATATAGCCGGAAGGAATCCGAATAGGCGTGCTGATGCGATGTTCGCCGGGAAGAAAGCTAAGGGTGGTGCCATCTATAGTATAGACATCAGTACTGCTGAGAGTCAGCTCAGAGAACAATCGTTGGTATGGGGTCTCACTGGCAGGCGCAGCCCAGACCTCAATACGACTGACATATACTTGATTGACTCCCGGCATTCGAAAAAATAGATGAGTGGCCGAGAGGGGAACCTCAAGTGTCTTGTATGAAGTAGAAGTGTGTTTGGTATGAGGATTCACCCAAAGCGGACGTGCCAGTGTGTCCAGCATCTGCTGACTTTGTTTGCCCCATCCGACTACTTCCAGGGGAAACAAATGATAGTTTGTTAGCTGAAGTTGCTTGAGGTGATCGGTTTTCTTTTCTGTGAAGACTTTCAGAGAATTGTCATTCAGGGGAAAAAGCACACTTCTGATCCGGCTTGCATGCTGAAGAAGGGAAGATTGAAATCGATAATTGGGAAATTCCTGTTGGATCAGGCGTTCTCGTGCAAGTCTGGCTTCCTGATGGTCCATCAAAAATTCCTCAACAAAACCTTTGCGGGAGTACTGATCCAAATAATGAATATAGTGGCGAAGAAAGGATGAATCCCGAAAGGGAGAGCTGAGTACATCTGAAAACAGAGGATCTTTGGGCCTAGACAATAAATCTCCCCCAATGAATGGAGCCTGTGTCAGTGGAAAAAATCCATCTTCGGTAAAGCCATCATACCCAATGGGCTCAAGCTTATTATTGACAGGGTTGAAATAAAATCGCTGATTGTGCCAGACAAGACTGTGATAAGCTCTCGTTAGATCTGTCAAGGCATAATACTTGGCCAGTTGCTCTAGTTGAAAAATATGAGAAGCAGGCTTGATGCCATCTTGATATTGGCGCATAAGTGCCTGAGCAACTCTGAACTGCTCTGCCAGGAGCGGATTGGCCAGAGTAGTCGTTTCTTTGAAAGGTTCTGCATTAGCGGCTTCCTTGCTGTTGAGAACTTCTTCTATTTCTTTTCCTCCCAGTTCCATATCCAGGCGACGTTTTCTGGCATTCCACACGCCTTGTTCAGAGAATTTTACAATTGGGCCCTCTCTTCTGGCTCGATATTCGAGCAATTGTTTTTCAAAATGCTCCTCATAGGCGTAGATCCCTTTTGGTTGTCCGTTCAATCTCAGGTGGACAAAATCGAAACGTGTAGTAAGGATATCTTCTTGATCCAGCAATTGATGAAACTCCCACTCAGATAGATAGTTTCGGGTTTTGGGATGCTGAACAGAAAAAGTCACCATGCGATTCCAGGCATGTGGTTCTTTGAGTTTGACACGAAAAGACCACTTATCTCCAGTCAGATGGTCCATCCAGTCTCCCTTGAATCGGAATTTGGCTGGATTATTGTCCTCTGCAATCAAGGAGCCTTTCACCCAATCGTCCTGAGAAGAAAACAAAATGCCTTGATAAAGGGCTTTCTCCCGTTTGTTTCTCAACTTCCGCATTCCTGCATCCCCGATTCGGATATCGAGTTGCTGGGCAGATGTATCTTTCGCTGCAAGTTTTCGGGCATCCGAGACCGAGATTCGTTCCAGTGAAAAATCATCCAGATATACTGTTCCCCCTCCTCCATACGCATAGATCGAAATGGGTTCTCCACGATAGGATTGCGGAACCTGAAAGATCAATTCGAGTTTTTCCCACTCTTCAGCATCGACTTCGACGGGAGTTCCTTCCTGTTTGTAGAACCGAGATTCGGAAGGAATATTCACAGCAAGATAGCTAGCGGTAAGTTTGTTGCCCCTTCGCCAGATATGTACACGGTATCGATCCCCAATCTGGGCATTGGTGAGAGAATACCCCAATCCGTACTTCTGAGCAGAATCAATGCGACTGGCATATATCCCTGTTCTGGCAGATTCTCTGCTTTGGGTTTGTGCCCCGGCGAAGACATGGTCCCCGGAGACAAATACCTGTTGGCCATCCAGGAGTTTTACTGTTTCAGCACTGCACTGGATCAAGGCTTCTCGCATGTTTGTTCTATCTCCCCAATGGATATAGTTTGCCCCCACCCCAATGACCAATACAAGGATCAGGCTTGCAATCAATCGCCATCGTTTCAGAATAGCGTTGGAATTGTCTGAAGGAGATGCTGTTTTCAGAATCATGGAAGCAGATTCCAAATGTAGGAATATTACTTTTTGGTAACAATTTCTCAATCATTTCTTTGTCCATAGATCAGCACGAGTGAGCCAGCTAAGTAGCAATGTTCCTTAGAGACTGTTTGGGAATGTGTACTGAGAATTTTTAGGGTGTATTTTTTTCTCAGACAAGGCTCTTTTTTGTTCTCATAGCGGTGCTATGGGAACAAAAAAAGCCGCTGGATGAGGAAAAAAGACGCATACAAAAAATAAGGAACAGATTTTCAAACAGTCTCTTAGCATAGTGCGAATTTCTTACCCCTAATTGTCAGAAAAGAAAAACTCAATGGGAACATGCAAGCGCGCATGCCAATCATCTTCGTGATGTTTGGCTCCTGGATATGTTCGCGTAATCCAGTTTTTATTGGTCTGATATCCGCGTGCTTCCAGTGCTGCATCTGCGATTGTCTGGAAGGGTTCATATTCTCGATCAAGGCCTTCTGTCCCAAAATCAAAATAGAGTTTATGTGTCGCCGGATCAGGCAAATGCGTATTGAAATATTCCAGAAAAACCCCATCCAACGGAAGCCAATGTGTTGAAAAACAGGCTGCTCCCCCAAACACTTCTGGATATTCGCAAATTGCGTAGGCTGAAATCAGTCCTCCCATACTTGAGCCTGCAATGAAAGTATTGGCCTGATCAGGCAAGGTCTTGTAATGGGTGTCAATATAGGGTTTGAGCTCTTCGACAATGAACCGTAATTGTTCATCAGATTGGGGCGGATCGGTCTTGAATGCCATGTAGCGTTTGTGATCGGTCGATGCAATCCGATCTGAGAGCAGTTGTTTGGGTTTGGCAGGCATATATTCCGACATGCGTTTAGGGCTGTTATAGATTCCAACGACGATCATTTGTGGAATGCTGCTTTGGCTGGAAAGACTGTCCAAGACTTTTGGGACGCGCCATCCTTTGTTCATTTCTCCCCCCCATCCCTTGAAGCTGTGGAAGATGTTCTGGCCATCGAACATATAGAGGACAGGGAATCGGGCGTCATGCTGTACATTGGTGGGAATCAATACTTCTATCGTTCTGGAGGAAATGTGTTGAGAAGGAAAATTGTCTACTTTCTCTGTAGCATAGTGCCGACTTTTTCGCTGGAAATGAGGAGGAGAAATGGTCCCGCCTGTATACGGATAGCTTTCGAACACTACTTCCTGACCAAGTACCCTTGCATCCTCGGTTTGAGTCAATTCTTCCATCAGTTGTCTGTCAAGCTTCAGCAGTTGATCTGAATAGGTGGGGTCATTGGCGACATTCTTCATCTGGTTGGGATCTATGCGCAAATCGTACAATTCTACTTCAGGTCTTTTCCCAAAAGAAAGAGAGAAACGGTTGGCGTGATCTGCATCTGTCTCCTGATTATCCAACATGACCGTTCTGGTTGGTCCCGGGTCAACCCCGGAGTAATAAGATGGATAAAGCGTGGCTTTTTGGTAATTCGGGCTGCCGGCTGGCCAGCGATCTGAACGAAAATTTCGGATATACAAAAAGTCATGTGTTCGAACGGCTCTCATGGGATATCCTCCCCAATCTCCTGATTCCTGTCCAGGCACATGTCGCTCCCTGCCAGTGAACACCTGATTCCGGTCTTGGTCAGTGATTTGGCCATCCTTTACCAGATAGGGCAGCAAGCTCTTTCCTGTCATGTCAGTGGGGATAGGAAGACCTGCGACTTCCAGAAAAGTAGGCGCCAAATCTGTGAGGCTGACAAAATCTTCGAATCGGCGGTGACTGTGGATGACATTCCCCCAGCGGATAGCCAAAGGAACTCGCGTGCCCAGATCGTATAAGTTCCCCTTACAATGCGGAAATGGCATGCCATTGTCACTGGTGATCACAATGAGCGTATTGTCTATCTCACCACTGGCTTCCAGATGTTCCATCAATTCTCCAATTTGGGCATCATAGTCTTGAACTTCCTTATAGTAGTCAGCAATATCACTTCTGACAGTTTGGTCATCAGGGAAATAGGGCGGAATCTGAATGGCATCAAGATCTATTCCCGCTTCCTGGCCAGATCCTTTCTTGTATCCTCGATGTGGGTTGTGACTCCCAAACCAAAAACAAAATGGTTCGCCAGCAGGACGCTGCGCCATAAACGCATCAAAGGAGTCATAAAAATCTCCTGCAGGATTGCGGGGGCGGCCCTCATGTTCGCCGGGACCCCATCCTTTTTCTGTATAGCCCACATGGTAGCCTGCCTTTTCCAGCAAATCAGGATAGACTGTATGCTCTGGTCGCAATGGTCCATACAGATTGGCCCCTTCCTGAAGTCTCCAAAAATATTGCCCTGTCAACATGGCTGCCCGTGATGGGGTACAGGAAGGAGAGGAGACATATGCCTGATCGAAGACAATGCCTTCTCTGGAAATTCGGTCAAAGTTCGGAGTCTGAACAACAGGATCTCCCAAAAAACTCGCATGAGGATAACTCCAATCATCTGCAATAACAAAGAGAATATTGGGAAGATCCTCTGAGGAAGAATGAGTTTGCCTGCACGAAAATAGACTCAAAAGACAGACAACAAGGAAGAGATGAGACAAACAGTGGTGATATTGCATAGACCAAACCTGGCTAAAAAAATGAATCCTTGACAACCAAAAGATTCGGCATCGATGGGAGGGCCAACTCTTGGGATTCCTTCATGTTCTCTGAGGAACCATTTGAAAGGAGAATATGGGGGAGAGAGTTCTGAAAAATCACATTCACAAGATCTGGCAAGTTATCCGACACCTTTATTGATTATCTTTAATATCTTCACAATTACTTGTTTTCAATCGTGCTGTGCAATAAGAAATGAGGGTATGAAACAAAAAAATCAGGTAAGCAAGTGTTACAACAAGACTTCCTTCGAATATGGGGAATCTTTTTTTGACGAACTGACCAAAAAGTCCCTGGATCGGCTATTGCTTCGACGGTTTGCGGAAGAAAATATGGACAAAGGCAGGATACTGGATCTGGCTTGTGGACCTGGCCAAACAACCCACTATCTGGCTCGGCATGGTCTGGATCAGCTCATCGGAATAGACCTCTCTTCTGGCATGATCAAAGAAGCCCAAAGAAGAAACCAATACCAGTCGCGTGCGACATTTGAGCAAGGAGATCTGATGGACTTGAGATTCGAGCAGGGAGAAATTGGAGGAGCCATCTGCTTTTATGGCATTGTACATTTCACATTAGAGGAACTGGAACAAGCACTGATCGAAATCAGAAGAATCCTTGAAGTTGGCGGTCAATTGTTATTTTCCTTTCATGTAGGGACGGAAAGAAGGTCAATGGAGGAATTCTTGGGTGTCCAGGTCGAAGAGATTACCTTTTATTTCTTCGAAACAGAGGCTGTGATTCATTTGCTGAAAAAAGTTGGATTTGGTCTGCTGGAGGTAGTGGAAAGACATCCATATCCTGAAGCGGAATACCCCAGCAAACGAGCCTATATACTGGCCCAAAAGGAGAATGTGAAGAAAGATGTTTGACGGAAGAAAGAAACCTATAAGGTCATAATCTCCAGATTGTGGTTGGTATAGATGCAAATATCAGCAGCAATGGTCAGGGCTTCCCGAACCATCTCTTCTGCTGACATCTGAGGGGCATGTCGCTTGAGGGCGATGGCTGCTGAACGTGCATATTCTCCGCCGGAACCAATGGCGAGAATGTCGTTTTCAGGTGCGATGACATCACCGGTGCCACTGATGAGCAAGCCTTCTTGTTTGTCCATCACAATCAACATGGCTTCGAGTCGTCGAAGATAGCGATCTGTCCGCCATTCCTTCGCCAGCTCTATGGCTGATCGGCGCAGATTGCTGCGATACATATTGAGTTTTTCCTCAAATCGTTCTACCAACGTAAAGGCATCAGAGGTTGAGCCAGCAAAACCAACCATCATGTCTCCATTGCTGATTTTGCGAACTTTCTTCACATTGCCTTTGGCAACGGTATTTCCCATTGTTGCCTGGCCATCGGCGCCCAGGGCGACTTGACCATTGTGGAGAATCCCTAGAACAGTAGTTGCATGGATTGGACTCATTCCTCGCGGTTTCTCAGCGTATGGATATTGTTGTCTTTGTCGAAATTGTATACATCACCGAAGTTCTTGTTGCGTTTTTCCTCAAGAAAATCAAGACGATACTGCAATTGTGACTTATCAAAAATCAGGCGATCCTTGCCGTGGATGGCATCCTCTCTGGACTTGAAGTTGAAGTCATAGTCATTACTCATCACAATGGCTTCTTCAGGACATACCTCTTCGCAATACCCACAATAGATGCAGCGAAGCATGTCAATCTCAAATCGCTCAGGAAAGCGTTCCTTCTGATCATCTTCGACTTCTGCTCCTTGCATAGAGATTGCCAAAGGAGGGCAAGCTCTGGCACATAGCCCACAAGCAACACATCTTTCCTTGCCATTTTCTGCAACCAGGACGGGGCGACCTCTAAATTCTGGTCCCAGATCGGGCTTTTCTTCAGGATATTGCAAGGTAACTGTAGGTTTGAACATGTGTTTGAAGGAAAACCACATGCCCTTGAATATTTCAGGAAAATACAGTTTGCCAGAAAAGGATAGTTCGCGCTCCTTTTTGTTTCCTTTCGTAATACCGTGCTTACCAGCCATAAGTGATGATCAGGATTTGATGACCAAAATTTTGCCCTAAAATTACCAGACTTTCTGATTCCAACAAAACGAATTGTAGAATTGTTCTCTCATAAGAGAGTAGAGAATTTTTGTACCTTCGGATAATGCAGAAAGATCGGCACAAAAGCATGGAGAAGAACATCTGGCAAACCCTTTGGCATTTTTGGAAAATATCCAGGCCACTGAATGTATTGATTTCTCTGTTCGCCTTTGGCATATCCTGTTTTTTGGCGCAAAACAGGGAGTTTGGCTTTTTGTTCGATCCACCTTTTTGGGGAACAGCCTTGACCATCGCTCTGATCGCTGCGACAGGATATTGGATCAACGATGTGTACGATTATAGGATTGATCGGGTCAATAAACCCAATAAGATGGTGGTGAATGCCATCCTCTCTGTCAAAAAGGTTTTGACGGCTTATTTTTTGGTCATTGTGTGTGTGCTGATGTTTTCTTTTGGCTATCTGGGGTGGTACCTGTTTCACTTTCACATTACCTTCATCAATTTCGTTTCGGTTTTGCTACTCTTCATTTATGCAAGTTACCTGAAGCGAGTCAGTATGGCAGGCAATCTGGTTATTGCTTTTCTGACAGCCTTGGTGTTGATCCTTGCTTTTTATTTATATCCAGTCAATCCAAAAGAAAATCCTGCACCGATCTGGGCCATCATTTTTGCGTTTGAAATTACCCTGATCAGAGAGATTGTCAAGGATGTGGAAGACATCAAAGGAGATCTTCAGTTTGGATTGAGAACGCTCCCGATTCAGATAGGTGTTCGCAGAACGAAGTGGGCCTTGATGGTACTATACGGCATCTTTCTTCTTTCTTGCTATGGTCCGTTGTTACTGGAATTTTTGAGAGACGGGGTGATCAACTGCTGGTATGCTGCCTCCTCATTGCTGCTGGTTCAACTGCCCTCTGTCCTGCTGATCCGGCTCTTGATACAGACAGATGAACCTGCCGATTTTGGCCGTCAGAGTAGATATTTGAAGTATCTGATTCTGTCTGGTATGCTGACCTTGTTTTTGATTCGGTAGTCAAGGCTATTCTTCCTGACTAAAAAAAGTGATGGCAGGAAGAGCCGATGCTCTCCTGCCATTGAGAAAATATAAGAAGCAGAACTATTTTTTAACAAATGAACGGCTTGCAAGTTTTTCTCCGCTTTGGACCTGAATGATGTACATACCAGGACTAAAAGAGGAAACCTGAAGGTCGACTTCCTGCATTTCTGCAGCCGTATTGATATGCTGTTGAGAAAGAATGATACGGCCAGTCATATCCAGAACATTGATTGAGGCCTTTCTGCTTCTGCTTTCATGAGATGAAAAGCTGACTTTGAGCAGATCTGTTGCTGGAACGGGATACAATTCCAGAGATTCGAGTCTCAAGGCATCAGGAATACCAGTGGTTCCGCAGACTTCTACAGATGTGTCTCGCATGATCACGATGAAGTTGTCTGACTCCTGGAAGCAACTATCAGCAACAGGAACCTCAGAGGCTGTATCACCAACTTGTGCAAGAAACTCTCCTGTATAAGAAACGCCCCAGACCCAGCATTCACCTACACCAGCGCCCAGAAAATCTACTTCATCTCCCGGAGGTAAACCAAGAATCTCAAGTGCTGTATCTGTTACGACATATTGGAAGCCTGTACCGAAGGTGCCTGCCGAATCAAAAGCGACGATTCCTGCCATCGCTCCTGTATCCGTCAGACAGACATAGATGGTATCCATGCCTATTTCAGTTGAAATGGTTCCACCAGCTACAGAATCCCGGAGCACGACTACAAAGTCTTTGGATAAATTAAAACAGCCATCTGACAGCGTATCTACTGTCGCGTTTCCGCCGACCATCGCTGTGAGATTGCCAGAGTAGGAGAGACCCCATACCCAGCATTCGCCTGTTCCAGCCCCAGAAAAATTTACCTGATTGCCAGGAGGTAAGCCGAGAATGGTACCATTTGGATCGGTAACTACATAGGCGAAGTTATCACCAAAGGCATTGGAACTGGCAAAGTCAATGATAGTCGTGGACTCATCATTGAGGCAGACCTCTACGGTATCCTCACCCATGCTGCTCAGAACATTGCCGCCGTCTACTGAATCTCTAAACACAACAACAAAATTACTTGAAACCATATAGCAGTCTTCTGAAAATACCGCCTGGCTGATACTCATGCCAGCCTGGTCGTTCAGTGTGCCCAGGTGAGCCACTCCGTAGACCCAGCATTCGCCGACACCTGCCCCAGAAAAATCGATGGTATTGCCACCAGAATTGGTAGCTCCCAAAATAGTCCCGGATGGATCTGTTGCTACATAGGCATATCCTCCAAGAGAGTTGCTATTGTCAAAGGAGACAAGACCATTGCCCACGCCATCGTAGCAGACATACACTGTATCGCCTCCATTTTCCTGAAAGACGGTTCCACCAGCAACCGAATCTCTGGCGATCCACACGACATTGCTGGACAATTCATAACAACCGTCAGACAGGGGATCAGAATTGACATTGTCTCCCAGTTGAGCCACAATGGAGCCAGAATAAGAAAGCCCATAGACTAAGCACAGTCCGGTACCTGCATTGCTAAAGTCAGCCACATCTCCTGGAGGCAATCCGAGAATCATGCCATTGGCATCTGTAACAATGTAAGCATAGCTCTCTGTAGAAGTTGTCGTGCTATCAAAAGCCACAATTGGAGACATCCCTCCTTGCCCTGCTACACAATAAAAAATGGTGTCTTCTCCGACCTCCGTAACCACCATTCCTCCATCAACATTGACCATCGCAGCATTTTCCTGACCAAAAGAAGCAGTGGTCTGCTCCACCCAATTGCCGGGGGTATTGCCACAGCCATTGTTTTCGATAGAATTGTTGGCATTGGCAACAGTGGGCACAAATTCTCCTGCTGTCCAAATGCCCTTCATCACAGCAACACTTTCTCTCCCAATGCCGCCCTGTCCATATTGCACAAAGTCTTGCATGGCAGTAGAAGAACCGAAAGAACCAGAATTGTACAACCCGAGATCTGAAGAACTGTTGTTCATGTTGAGTCCAGTCACATAAACAATTGAGCCAGGAGCCATGTTGAGGTTTCCTGAAGCAGTGAGAGAATTCAACTGATTGTACACAAAGCGATAGCAAAACCACCAACTGGAAACATTCACCGTGGTGGTCCCAACATTCTTCAATTCTACGGTATCGCTGGTCCCACCATATTTGACTTCATTGATGATGACCTGTCCGTGAAGCAATTGTCCTACAGAAAGCATAGAACAAAACAAAAAAAGCCGCATTAATAATTTCATGGAATACAAAAATTAATGTGTGAGGATTAAAATAGGTAAAGCTTTTTGGATGGTCAGGGACTAAAGATCTAAAGGTAAGAAATGAATCTTGCTTTGGAACAAAAACGCAAGTTTTCCAGACACTTTGCTGGAAAACTTGACGCTAGATGGAAAAAACCAGTTATTTTTTCATGACCCGCTTTGAGATAATTTGGTCATTGAGTCGTAATTGAATGAGATACATCCCTGCTGGAATATTGGGGAGAGTAAGATCCTCACTCATAGAAGAAGCTGTAGTTTTGAAAACTTCCTGTCCATTGATGTTCATGATGCGAATGTCATATGCTCCACTTGGTGCATCATTCAATTCGATCTTGAGACTGCTAGAGAATGGATTCGGGAAGATATTGGCCTGGAAGCTTTGGAACGTTCCAAAAGATGATCCCTGAAGAGGAGCAGCTGGAGGAAGTGGAGCGGGCTCTGTTCCTGCGATTAATACACCATCATAATATAGTGTGATGTTGTCATTGTATACGTGATTGGTGATGATTCCAATGAAGGAATGATCATCTGACTCATCAAAGCTATTGCCATCCTTGCGGCGGATGATGGTATTGGTATTGACTCTGGCTCCGGGAGCTAGGCTTCCCGAGGTGAAGCCAACTTCTAGATAGCTGTCGGCTCCACTTAAGGCAGGGTTCAAAGACCCTAGGGTCAAGGTGGTATTGCTGCAGCCTGCATCTGAAGATTTGCATGTCGCTGTATATGTTCCACTGACGTCCTCGGTGAACCAGTATCTCATTGTGATTCTGCTCAGGTCAGCAGCAGCACATCCATCATTCATCACACGAATTTGTGGCTTGATAGATTTGTTATTGACCGCATTCGGACCATTCTCGCTGTTTTTGTACTTGATGCTCAATTCTGGACCAGTTCTCAAGACCACGAGGAAGTTGTCAGAGAGATCGAAGCATCCATCAGTCAAGGCAGCAGTCAAAGCATTGTCCCCTACCTGCGCTGTTACATCACCAGAGTATCCAAGTCCCCAAACCCAACATTCACCTACACCAGCGGGCGCAAAGTCCACACTATTTCCAGGAGGCAGTCCAAGGATGTTTCCTTGAGGATCAGTAACTACATATCTGAAGTTAGGTCCAGAGTTGTTCATATGTGTGAAGCTGACTACCTGAGCAGTTCCGTCGATGCAGACATAAGAGGTATCTCCACCATCAGCATTGTAGACCATTCCGCCATCGACATCGTCGCGAAGGACCACGAGGAAGTTGTCGGAGAGATCGAAGCATCCATCAGTCAAGGCAGCAGTCAGAGCATTGTCTCCTACTTGAGCTGTTACATCCCCAGAGTATCCAAGTCCCCAAACCCAGCATTCGCCTACACCAGCTGGCGCAAAGTCTACGCTATTTCCAGGAGGCAGTCCAAGAATGTTTCCTTGAGGATCAGTAACTACATATCTGAAGTTAGGTCCAGAGTTGTTCATATGTGTGAAGCTGACAACCTGAGCAGTTCCGTCGATGCAAACATAAGAGGTATCTCCACCATCAGCATTGTAGACCATTCCGCCATCGACATCGTCGCGATACACGACAACATAATTGTCGGACAAATCAAAACAGCCATTAGACAATGCAACCGTATTCGCATCATCTCCTACATTGGCTGTGATACTTCCAGTATAAGAAAGTCCCCAAACCCAGCATTCGCCTGCACCAGCGGGCGCAAAATCAACCATATCTCCGGGAGGAAGTCCCAAAATAATGCCTGCGGGACTGGTAACAACATAGGCAAAATTGTCTGTAGCAGCAGTGGTGCTGTCAAACGAAATGACAGAGCTTCCTCCGCCACTACCGTTGATACAATAATAAGCCGTGTCCGTCCCAGCTTCTGTTGCGACTGTACCTCCATCGCAAGTGGAGGTAATATGAGCTTGGAGTGTTCCTCCGAGGGCCCACATGAGCAAGAACAAGGAAAATGTCCGAGTACGAATGTCCATGTTTTTCAGGTTTGAGGTAATTGAAAAATAGTTAGTAAATACTTCTTGGGTGAGCTTCGAAGACAAATGTATTCGTAGAATCTCACAGAATTATCACAGAATTATATCCGTTCAAAACCATTCTGATACAGTCTGTGATACCTTCGATTGCACAATGGGAGATGGCCTGAATTCTAAGGTGGAATTGGAATTGCGAATGAAAAACTGCTTTTTTGCATCGTTCAATTTCATACGCCATTTTTCAGATACATACACCTTAACCTCAATTGTTATATGGATGTAAGAGCAGTGATTACAGCAGTCGGTGGATATGTCCCAGAAAAAGTTTTGAGCAATGCCGACCTGGAAAAAATGGTAGATACAAATGACCAATGGATTCGAGATAGAACTGGTATTGCCGAGAGAAGAATTTTGGATGATGGGCGAGCTACCTCAGATATGGCAGTAGAGGCTGTCAAGGATTTGTTGCGAAAAACAGATTATGGTCCTGACGACATAGACCTGATCATCTGTTCGACAGTATCTCCGGATCACGTATATCCAGCTACTGCCAATATCATTGCAAATAAGATTGGCTCTCCTGCTTCCTGGGGATTTGATATGAATGCTGCCTGTTCTGGCTTTTTGTATGCCCTTCGAACAGGTTCTCAGTTCATTGAGAGTGGAATGCACAAAAGAGTCTTGGTAGTAGGAGCGGATCATATGACCATGCGAGTCAATTATGAGGACCGCAATACCTGCATCCTGTTTGGGGATGGGGCAGGTGCTGTACTGTTGGAGCCTGGAACAGGGGAAAACGGGATCATCGACTCTGAATTTGCAGTAGATGGAAGCGGGGCTGATTACCTTCGACAAAAAGCTGGCGGAAGTGCCTATCCGACAAGCTTCGAAACAGTCAAAAACAAGGAACATTTCATTTATCAAGATGGCCGAACAGTGTTCAAGGCGGCTGTCAAGGGAATGGCTGACATTACCTTTGATGTGATGAAACGCAATGGTCTGACAAGTGATGATGTTGCCTATCTGGTGCCGCATCAGGCAAACAAACGTATCATCGATGCAACGGCACGTCGCGCAGGGCTGCCTGAAGATAAGGTCATGATCAATATTCAACGATATGGCAATACGACCAATGCTACCATTCCATTGTGTCTATGGGAATGGGAAAACAAACTGAAAGCAGGAGATAAACTTCTGTTGGCAGCATTTGGTGGTGGATTTGCCTGGGGATCGATTTATCTTAAATGGGCATATTAAGGAACAGTCCCTAAGTGGGGAGGCAATTTTACCTTGTATGTGGATAGAGGGACTAATGGAAAAAAGAGATTTTCTCCGTATTCGGACTCATATGTTCTCTATTGATCATTCTATCTCTTCTTAAGCGAACAAAATTAAGGCTAAGAGACTGTTTGAGTTTCTCCTTTATGTTCTCTGAGGGGTCTTTTTGTAAGCTGGCTGTGTCATTTTTTTCGAAATAACTCGCTATTCCTCAAAAAAATTCCTTGCCAGAACACAAAAACACCTCCTACATAAAAGTAAACACTGAAATCAAAACAGTCTCTAAATATTCCTGGTTCTCAATCACTCTTGTAGTGAGAAGATTAAATACAAGCTCAGTGAAATTGATCGGTCATTTTTCCTGGCATCTATAGATGATCAACCCGCATACAGCTAGTTATGCGAATTCTCATTTTCTTTCTCCTGTCTCTCCTCCTGATTGCCTGTCGGTTCGATGGGGATGAAGTCTATTATCCTGTTACAGAACGAGGATATATTTTGGGCATTCATCCGCTAGATGGAAGCAAGGAGATCTTGCGTATTGATCAACAGAGCCTTCATCGTCATTGGGAGAACTCCTGGCAAGGATTAGGAGGCAAAATAAGCGATATGGCCGGACAGGAGGACCGCTTGTGGTTGAGTAGTGGAGAGGGAAACCGCCTCATAGAAATCGATCTCAAAACAGAAACACAAGTCCGGCAAATTGACCTGCCTCAATTTTCTCCCCATTATCTGAGCATTGGGACTACCTATGTATTGTTGTCTGATACGCTGAGCAATCAGGTGGCTTTTCTGAACCAGAAGACAGAATCTTTGACCGTTTTGGCCCTGGATCATCAGCCTGGAGAAGCAATGTATATTGCCCCAGTTTTCTATCTACTTATGGGGCAAAAGGAGATACAGATCTTGCATGAAACGGCCTTGGCACCCTTGGGAGAATTGAGCCTGGAACATCCACATGAAAGTCTTGCGTATGACTATCGGAATACAGTGATCTGTTATTCCCGCAGGACAGAAGATTCTGTTCTATTTCAGACGGACATCGATGTCAATACCTTTCAGATACTAGCTCCCGCTGTACAGCTTCCTTTCAACAAAGTGCGCCACTCCCCTTATCGAAGCCAGAATTTTGGAAAAGAACGCACCAATTCTGTGAGACTGCTTACCAATGGCAATCTGACCCCGGAAGTATTTGAAGCTGTTACGGATTTTGAAATAGATTTTTTTGAGTCGAATTACTATTACGTTCGTCGGGATTCTGTGTTTCGTTATCATATTGATAGTCAGTCGCGTAGTGCTTTAGGAGCTTTTGGAGGAACCTTCCACAAATCCTTCTTCTACATTCCCACCCCGGAAAAATAAATATTGGGTATTTTTCTTAACTTGCGGCCCTGTTTCCAAATTAGAATTATAGAAATACGCTTATGGCAAATATGTCGGATATTCGGAATGGTTTGACATTCAGGCAAAATGGAGAAATCTATACAGTGGTTGAATTCCAGCATGTAAAGCAAGCTCGTAGTGCATCTTTTGTTCGCGCAAAAATCAAGAGCCTTACTTCAGGGAAAATGTTAGAGGAAACTTTCAACAAAAGTTCAAAGATCGATGACATTCGGGTCGAAAGACATAAATACCAATATCTGTATGATGAAGGAGACTTTCTCATATTCATGAATGGAGAGACTTTTGAACAAGTGTCAATCGAAAAGGAAATGATCGCAGCTATGGATTTGTTGAAAGAAGGAGAAACTGTGGAAGTATTATTTGACACAAGTGATGATTCTCCGCTCACCGTAGATATGCCACAGCACGTCATCCGGGAAGTGATTCATACAGAACCTGGCCTTAGAGGAGACACAGCTACCAAAACCATGAAGCCAGCCAAGGTTGAAGGTGGTGCGACGATCAAAGTTCCCTTGTTCATCAATATCGGAGACAAAATCAAAATAGAGACCGCTTCCAAAGCTTATATGGAACGAGTCAAAGGATAATACTTGCTTACAATCTCTCATACACACCTTATCCAATAGTTGGGACTATGGAATTCAAAGAAATCCAAGATCTGCTGAAATTGGTCAATAAAACCAATCTCACTGAAGTCGAAATCGAAAAAAAGGACTTCAAACTGAAAATTCGCAGAAAAGCACCGGAGAGTAACGTTATATATACAACACAACAAGCATCACCTATTACAGCTGCCTTGCCTCCTCAAGCAATGGCGCTACCAGAAGCTGAGCCGAAACCTGAAACGAAACCCAAGAAGGCCATTGCGGAAGCGCCAGCTACTCCTGCAACTGAAGAGAGTGCAAACCTCTATGAATTCAAATCTCCGATGATAGGGACCTTCTACAGATCCCAAAATCCAGAAACCCCTCCCTTTGTTAAAGTAGGGGATCAGGTACAAGTCGGACAGGTATTGTGTATCGTAGAAGCCATGAAACTCTTCAACGAGATTGAGTCCGAAGTAGAAGGCAAGATTGTTAAAATCATGCTGGAAAATGCACAACCCGTTGAATATGATCAGGTACTTTTCCTCATAGATACGAATGTTTAAGAAAATTCTGATTGCCAATCGAGGCGAAATTGCGCTGAGAGTCATCCGGACCTGTCGGGAGATGGGCGTACGGACCGTGGCAGTATATTCCACTGCCGATAAAGACAGTTTGCATGTGAGATTTGCTGATGAAGCGGTGTGCATCGGCCCACCATCCAGTACGGACAGCTATCTCAGTATGGCCAATATCATTTCGGCAGCAGAGATCTGCGGTGTGGATGCGATCCATCCAGGCTATGGATTCATGGCCGAAAATGAAGAGTTCTCTCAACTATGCGAAGATCACGGCATCAAGTTCATTGGTCCGAGTGCTGCTGTCATCAATGCGATGGGAGATAAGTCCACGGCCAAGGATTCGATGAAGAAAGCAGGCGTTCCCGTTGTTCCTGGATCAGATGGCCTCCTGGAATCTCTTGAGCAAGCCCTGGAAATCGCAGAAGAATGTGGATATCCGGTTTTGCTGAAGGCAACTGCTGGTGGAGGTGGGAAAGGAATGAGAAAAGTGTTCGTTCCAGAAGAAATGGAGGATGCCTGGAATAGTGCCAGAGCAGAATCCGGAGCGGCCTTCGGAAATGATGGGATGTATCTGGAGAAATTTGTCGAAGAACCTCGCCATGTGGAAATTCAGATCATGGCTGATCAGCATGGCAATGTGTATCACCTTCAGGAGCGAGACTGTACCATTCAGCGTCGACACCAAAAGCTGGTGGAAGAAACTCCTTGTCCGGTACTGAGCGAAGAAACCCGACAAAAAATGGGGGACGCTGCGATCCGGGCTGCCAAATCTGTCGATTATGAGGGAGCAGGAACAGTAGAATTTCTCTATGACAAGCATGGAAACTTCTACTTTATGGAAATGAATACCCGGATTCAGGTGGAACATCCTGTAACGGAAGAGATCTTTGATGTAGACCTGATTCGCGAACAGATTCGTGTAGCTGCCGGGGAAAAGATTGAACAGCCGTATCAGCGCATCCAAGGAAGATGTTCTATGGAAGTTCGCATCAATGCAGAAGATGTTTTTAACGATTTCCGACCATCTCCTGGTAAGATCATCTACTTTCACAAACCCGGCGGACATAATGTCAGGGTGGATACCCACGCATTTTCTGGCTACATCATCCCGCCCTACTATGATTCCATGATTGGCAAGCTGATCGTATTCGGCCCAAGCAGAGAAGCAGTTGTCGCCAAGATGTCCAGAGCACTAGAGGAGTTCATTGTGGAAGGAGTGAAAACTACCATTCCCTTTCATAAACTGCTGATGAAAGACGAACGATTCCAATCAGGCGTCTATGCCACCAATTTCATTGAAGACTTTGACATGAAGCCAGAAGAGGAAGAATTGGTGTCTTGAGAATGACTGAAAATATTTTGATATCGAAAGCTGCCATGATCCCTCATGTGCAGCTTTCCCTTTTCAAAGCAATCAACCGATCAGAAATCCATTTCATTTTTTTCCCAATCCTTCCCTCATCTTCAGCAAACCCACACGCTTGTTCAATCCAACCTAGCGATTGTAGCCTTGATTTCGTCTAAGAAGTACAATAAACAAACATAGAATAATGAAACAAATCGCAATTGCTTTTTCCTTGATGATCGTCGGTGGATTGTATTCCTGTACAGAAACTGATTGTGTAGCGAAGCAGGATGCAAACTGTGCTTGCATCGAAATTTATCAACCCGTCTGTGGCTGTGATGACGTAACCTATAGCAACAGTTGCCATGCTGAATGTGCAGGTATTTTAACCTACACAGAAGGCGAGTGTAACTAGATTTATGTGATGGATGGATCGCAGGGGGCCTAACTCTTCCAATGAGAAAATGCATGAAGGACTGGCCTAACAAAGGTCAGTCCGATTTTTTTGACAAAGAAAACAATGATTTCGACTCAACAAATAAGGGGATAAAGGAGAGGTAATTGCCAGGATAAAATCAAAACAGAAAAAAACCGCCCACGCGCCAAAATAGAAATGGAACAACAATTGTGCATATAGGAAAAGTCTGATTAACAGATCAATAGCCAAAACTGCATGTCACGTTCTCCTTCTATTCTCACTCCTAATCTCCTTCCTGCTCCCTTTCTGCCCAAAGACCTCTACCAAAGTATGGCTATATTTTCCCGGATGCGGGAAGACATCTTTGCCAAAAGTTGGCAATGTGTAGGCATGAATAGCCACTTTCAGCAGGCCGGAATCGTACAGCCATTTCTCTTAATGGAAGACTTGCTGGACGAACCTCTTTTGATGATTTGTGATGAGCAAAAAACCCTTCATTGTCTATCCAACGTCTGCCCACAATGTGGGAGCATCCTGTTGCGTGAACGAAATCAATTGACAGAATTGCGTTGTCCTCAGGATGGAAGTAGATACAGCCTTCAAGGCCAATGTCTTGAAATCGCTCAAAGCGCAGAGCCTCCTCAGACAAGCGATCATTTGCCTATGCTGAACCTCCGCGGCTTCGGAGATTTACTATTCACAGGAGTGACAGCGTCAACTCCATTTGAACAGTGGATACAGCCAATCACAGATCGGACTGGCAAGATGGCCTGGTCGAAGCTGGTCCACGAAGGAGAATATTCTCATAGCATCCACATAGAGGCGAATTGGACCCTCTATGTCGATCATGTGTTGACACAAAGAGGGGATGGAATCAAGCAACACCTATTGGCAGAAGGAGTGATGCATCTTCGCAATGCCAAGTCAGATGCTCCCATCTTCGATTTGCCAGACGGGCATCCTGATCGTGGGCAGTCTATATCTGCTATGCACTGTTGGCTATGGCCCAATCTCTTATTGGATATATATCCCTGGGGAGTGGTTGTGAGAATCATTGATCCCATTGCTCCCTCTGAAACCCGTATTCGCAGCGAGAGTTTTCTTTGGCATCCTGACTTGCTGGATCCCCTCTTTGCAGAGCTTCTTCATCATGCAGAACTGGATCGAGCTAGCCAACTCGAAAGTCAGCAGCGCGGTATGCAATCTCGTCTGTTTCGGGGCAAGCATCCAGCAGAAGGCAGTGCGATGCAGCACTTCCACAAGATGTTGATGACCTCTATCAAGCAAGGATCGGACTGATAGGGAGGCGCAACAGCCAACTCTCCACAAACCGTCCTCTTTTCGGAGGTGGTTTTTCAGGATGTTTGCGTTATCTCTTCATCACTTTCTCCATCATCTGCTTCACTCGCTCGCCATCTACCGGGTTCATCCAATGCCCATTCTGCTTGAACCAGGAGCCTATGATCAGTCCGTCGCAGAGCTGAAGGTAGCGATCCACATTTTGCAAATTGACCCCGGAACCTACCATAACCGGCAGCGATACAGCATTTTTGACTCTTTGTATCTCCGACAAATCTGCCTCTTGACCCGTCGCAACGCCCGTGATGATCAATCCATCACTGAGAAAAAACTCAGCAGCGTGAGCAGTCTCTTCCAGGCTGACATCAGCTGTGATCGCATGGGCACTATGTTTCTTTTTGATATCTGTGAAGACAGGAATATGTTCTGCGCCAATTTGTTTGCGGTACCGAAGCAGATCTCCCGCATTCGATTCGATGATCCCTTCATCTGCGACATGCGCGAAGACAAATCCCTCAGCTCGCACAAAGTCCAGACCAGCTGCAAGCGCCGCGGCCATGGCCTCTCGATTCGCCCCCGCCAAAATCTGGATACCACAAGGAATGTTCACCGCTCGTTTAATCTCTCTACCAATAGCAGTCATCAAGGCAGTAATCTCTGGCCCAACAGTTCCATTGAGATAGGGGATATCATGCATATTTTCGATAGCAATGCCATGAATGCCACAAGAAGCATAAAGCTCTGCTTCGGTGACTGCCCGATCAATGATCTCTTGAGGAGAATATTGATGGAGAGGTGTACCAGCTAAGGCATCAACGTGGATCATACCGATGATAGCAGGAGAAGTGAAAAGCGTCGAAAAAGTCATACCTACAAAGTTCAGTGATAAAAGAAAAAGAATGCCCCCAGCATTGACGTGAAGCGTTTGTGTGAGGGAAGCAGGGCAGATAACGCTTTACGTCTGACAACGCTTTACGTCTGACAGCAAACCAGGGATAAACCTCAAGGCTTAAGAAAAAACTGCCCATCCTTCATAATCATTCGCAGATTGCGAAGGGTCCGAATATCTTGGCTGGGATCGCCTTCTACAGCAATCAGATCAGCCAACAGGCCAACTTGGATGCGCCCTACTTTGTCTTCCACATGAAAAAGCTGCGCATTGACAGATGTCGCAGATTGTAAGACAGCCAGGGGGAGCATGCCATACTCGACCATCATTTCGAGTTCGCGTACATTGTCACCATGGGGAAAGACACCGACATCCCCACCAGCGGAGATGGTGACGCCAGCTTGAAGCGCTAGTTTGAAACTCGCTCGTTTGTTGACGATGCGTTGGGGAGCGGCTTCCCTGCTTTTGTTCCAGCCACGGTATTGCATGATGGCATCGCCAGCCGCGAGAGTAGGGCAGAGGGCAACCTCCTTTTCAGCCATCAGTTGAAAGACCTCCAATGTCCCACCATCACCATGTTCGATGGTCTCGACCCCTGCCAGGGTAGCGCGTCGCATGCCTTCCGCCGTCGCGGCATGAGCCACTGTTGCACGACCACTACTGCGAGCTGTACGCACAATGAGTTCCAATTCTTCTTGCGAAAAAGTGGGCATGGCCTCCCCATTGGGACCCCAGCGGTAATCCGCATAGACCTTGATGAAGTCAGCCCCATGTCCAATCTGATCCCGGACAACCCGGATAAGATCATCCTGCCCATCTGCCACTTCTGCTCCCAATGGGACTTTCACTTGTGGGGCAAATCCTTTTGGTCCATAGCTACCTGTAGCAACAATGGCCCGACCCGCAACCAACATGCGCGGACCGGGAATGATTCCTTGATTGATGGCTTGTTTGATCCCGACATCTGCATAGCCAGCACCCTCTGATCCCAGATCTCGTATCGTGGTGAAACCTGCCATGAGAGTTTTTTTTACATGAACCGTTGCACGTACTACCCGCAAGGCTTCAGATTCTTTCAACACCTGATCATTCCAGCTGGTCTCATTGTAGGGATGGAGCAGCACATGTGCATGACCCTCTATCAATCCTGGCAATAGAGTCATGCCAGGTAAAGAAATGATTTCCGCACCTCTGGGTAAGGTAGTAACATTTTGGGGACCGACAGCTGTGATTTTGTTGCCTTCAACCACCACAAGCCAATCCTCATGCATGTCAGTCCCGTCAAAGACCCGATCAGCCTGAAAGACTTGTCCATAGCTGGCAGAACAATAGAGAATACAGAGGAGAATAAGGAAGAATCGTCTCATTCTGCCAATATGCGGATCACTTCTGCGAGAGTCAACTCCTGTGTCCGCAAAATCGCGATATAACTTCCTGGCTGAATTCCCTGAAGGGGAATAGTCATGATTTGTTCTCCAGCGGGAAGCATGCCCGCTTTTCTTTTGAGAATTTTCCCGCTTCGCGTTTTGAGGATAAAGGCCATTGTACTGGTTTTTTCTAACAGAAACTCTATGGAAAGTGTCTCATTGAGGGAAAACTCTGTGCGGGAAAATCGGGCCCTTGGACGAAACATCTTCAAAGTATCCGTGATGAAATGCTCTCCATTTACCCCCATAAATGCCAGCCGATAATAGTTCCAGCCCCAAACAGGCGAATCATCTGTCCACCCAAATCGTTGGCGCCTAAAAATATTGTCCTCAACTTGTACATTGTGCTGCTCCTGGAAGTCCATTTGGGAATTGGCATACTGGAGTGTCAACTCTCCCAAGGGCCAATATCGATCTGTCTGCCAGGAAAGCTGTATGCTATCTCCCACCCATTTTGCCTGAAAATCCATCAAATTGGGAACCTCCATTTCTGGCAATTCCGGTTCTTCTATGGGGAGTTCGTCCCCTCTGGCGATGGTGGGTTTTTGATCACAACCATCCGTCTGGAACTCCAGGCTGAAAGGCAAAAAGCTGAATCCTCTTTCGTCCACCAAATCAGCCGTCACCTCAAATACATAGGTAGTAAAGGGATGCAAGACTTCCTTTGGCACAAGGGTAAGGAAGGTATGTTCTTCATCATATAGCCGCGCAGCCTCAACTGTTCTTCTGGGATTGCCTTTGGGAAACAGGCGCACACTCTTGTCATGAAAGGTAACTGGATCGAGAATTTTCCCCTCCGATGGAAAAAAAACATTCGCCTTGACAAAGGTATTGCAGGGAAGGTTCTCTGCATCATTGTGAGGAAAAGAAGAAGTCACATAAGGTCGCTGTGCCAAAAGAATGGCAGGCAGGAACAGACAAAGCTGGAGCAAGAGAAGTGTTGAGCCAGGACGGATAAAACCGATGATTCGGCTGACCATGAGAATTTCGCCAGAATAAACAATCTACAACAGGACAGGTAGTGGTTCATGACTTAAGTTTCTGATCATTAAGTCGTAGGGTTTTTGTGCTCCGCCAACGCATTTTTGAGGAAGATAGCGAGCTATCTGAAGAAAAAATAAGGCAGGTGGAGTGCAAAAGGACCAAACTTGGATTGTCAAGGACTTATGGCTTGAACCACTGTATGTATTGCCAGGGCGAAAATACCAAAAAATGAGCAGTTTCTAATCCATTCGAGGAAATTTCCGTATACATGGGGTCTATGGGAATATGGTCTACGATTTTTAAGTCATCTGCTGCAAAACAACAACGCGGCGGGGAGATGAGCTTTCGCGAAAGCTTGAAAGCACTACAACACTTACCTCCTTTCTTGCGCATGATCTGGAAAACCCAGCCTTATATGGCCGGGGGCAATATTTTGTTGAGGGTGTTGCAGGCAGGTATTCCGGTCAGTACGCTCTATGTCGGGAAATTGATCATCGATGAAGTCGTCTTGCTCTCTCAACAGACAGGCGGTGACATCGACCAACTCTGGTTCTACGTAGGGATCGAATTGGCACTCACATTGATTTCAGCCTTTCTCAATCGGGGGATCTCTCTGTTGGATGCATTATTGGGAGACTTGTTCTCGAATGAAAGTTCTGTGATGATCATTGAGCAGGCTGCTCGGCTGGACTTGCCACAATTTGAGGATGCTGTATTTTACGATAAGCTCGAACGCGCCCGTCGCCAAACAACGAACCGAACCCGTTTGATGTCCCAGTTCTTGTTACAGATTCAGGACATGATTTCGATGATCTTTCTGGCTGCTGGTCTAATCGTGTTCAATCCCTGGTTGATTCTGCTATTAATTGTTGCCGTGATTCCTGCATTTATCTCTGAGACACACTTCAATCAGCGCTCCTATTCTGTGGCGCGAAGCTGGACTCCTGAGCGCAGAGAGTTGGATTACTATCGGTTTTTGGGAGCGAGTGATCAGACAGCGAAAGAAATCAAAGTCTTCGGTTTGCAAAATTTCTTGCGAGATGAATTTGCCAAACTTGCCCATAAATACTATCTGGTGAATCGTCTTCTAGCCATTCAGCGTGCCATTTGGGGCTTTGTGTTCAACAGCCTGGGCGATCTGGGATATTATGCAGCCTATGTGATCATCATTTTGCAAACCATCAGTGGGCAGGTAAGCATTGGGGACTTAACCTTTTTGGCTGGATCATTTAGTCGATTGAGGAATATTCTTCGCGGAATTCTGAGTCGGTTCTCGACCATTGCAGAGAGTTCTCTGTATTTGCAGGACTTCTTTGATTTTCTGAACATGGAACCGGAGATTCGTACTCCTGAAACCGCTCGTCCTTTCCCCACTCCTATCCAGCAGGGCTTTGTGTTCGAAGGAGTAAGTTTTCGGTATCCAGGATCGGAGAAGTATGCCGTTCGCAATTTGAGTTTTAGGCTTCATGCTGGAGAAAAACTGGCGCTGGTGGGCGAAAATGGTGCCGGGAAGACGACTTTGGTGAAATTGCTGGGACGATTGTATGATCCCTCAGAAGGAAGAATCTTCTTGGACGGACATGATCTCAAGGAATACGATCTGGGAGAGCTTCGTCAAGCAATCGGGGTGATTTTTCAGGATTATGTGCGCTTTCAATTTTCAGCTGGAGACAATATCGCAGTCGGTCAAATCACTGAGCGAAGCAATGCCAGCAAACTCTCTGATGCTGCCCAGCAAAGTCTCGCTGATTCTGTTATTGCAGAGTTGCCCAAAGGATTAGACCAACGTCTTGGGCGACGATTTACAGGAGGCGTAGAACTGTCCGGGGGACAATGGCAGAAGATCGCCCTCGGTCGTGCTTATATGCGAGACGCCCAACTCTTGATCTTGGATGAACCAACAGCAGCTCTGGATGCAAGAGCAGAGTATGAAGTCTTTGAGCGATTTTCAGACCTGACGAAAGACAAAAGTGCAGTGCTTATTTCGCACCGCTTCTCAACTGTGCGGATGGCCGACAGGATTCTGGTCCTCAAACATGGGGAGATGGTCGAAATCGGGACCCATGAGGAATTGTTGAGGAATGATGGTCTGTATGCAGAATTGTTTCATTTGCAGGCGCAAGGCTATCAGTAAGCCATCATTGCTACTGATTGAGCAAGAGTTTGCTTGCGAGCCAACCTTCTTTGGTTTGAATAAGTACGACATACATGGATCTAGCTAAATCGCTGATGTCATGACGTTGATTGTCAGGAGTGAGTCGCTTGACCAGCTTTCCTTGAGGATCATACACAAGAATCTGGAGCGGGTGAATAGAGGAAGGGTGAATCTCAAATGTCCCTGAACTGGGATTGGGATATACAGAGAAAGGTGATGCTTGACCAAGCGGCGAAAAGAGTCCATTTGCCTCCTCCAATTTGTATTTCGAAATGAAAAAATCTAGCTCACCACTAGAAGACAGGATCATAGAATCTGCTCCAGGATCTACATCTATTGTTTCATGAAAACTTCCTGTGACAATCATTTCCTGGGAATGAGTTAGAATGAGTTGTCTGGAAAAATCCTCTCCTGCTCCGGCCAATGTTCGTACCCATATCAAGTTCCCATGTGGAGATAACTTCAGGATGAACATATCACTAAATCCTTGGGTGTGTAGGATCAATGAATCTGGGCCGGGATCTACATCTACGGATTCGCGTAGGTTTGCAAAGACAATCAAATTCCCGGAAGAATCGACAGCCAAGGCGGCGAGATTATCAAAGTGATCGCCCCCTATATGGTTTTCCCATAACAAATTGCCTTGAGAATCCCGCTTTTGGAGAAACAGATCTTTGTCTGTCGAAAAAGGAGGTTCTGACGGATGATCATAATGGAAATCTGTTTGACCACCAACGAAGACATCTCCTGCATGATCCAATTGTAAAGCCTGACCTGTATCATCTTCAGGGGAACCCTGTGAAGTGGCCCACAAGAGCTGGCCCGTTGAATCTAATTTGAGGGTAAAGATGTCCCGCCCACCCTTGGAAATGAGAATCGTACTGGCCTGACCTGGATCGACATCTACCGAATCTGAGAATGCGCCAGTGAGGTAGATGTTTCCTGCCGAATCAGAACGAAGTTGTCTGCCTATAATCGATGCATAATCAGCTCCCCCAAATTGTTTGTGCCAGATGAGTTGGCCATCTGTCTGAACCTTCATCAGCAACAAATCCCATGATCCTTTGGATTGCAAAGATAGAGTATCTGTATCAGAAATCAGATCTCCCAGACCTCTTAATTTGATAGTAAGGAGGAGATCACCCTGCTGGTCTATATGCACGATCTGGCCAAGATTTTCATTCTCCCATCTAGGTTCATCGAGACCTCGGAGATGTTTGGCCCAGCCCAGATTACCATCTTGGTCCAATTGAAGGACAAATGTATTCCTTTCACCATTCGTATGGAATACATGCGTGCCAGCACCAGGATCAACATCTATGGAATCATCAAATGAGCCGATAAGGTAGACGTGTTCCTCCTCATCCACGGCGATAGACAGCCCTGAGTCATTGGCTGGTCCACCGATCTGTTTGGCCCATAAGAGATGGCCATTGGGATCGAGTTTTTGAACAAAAACATCTGACATTCCCTGGGATATCAACACTAAGGAATCCAATCCAGGATCCATATCTACTGTATCCATAAAGCTCCCAACTACATAGATGTTTTGATGAGAATCTATTGTCAAAGTAGAGACAAGGGTCGAATGGTCATTCTTGATATGCTGAGACCAAAGCAGCTCAAGTGGCTGGCTGGAACAGAGACTGACGAAGAAGAATGCCGAGAGAAGGAGAAGGTAGTTTTTCATTGTTGTGTAAGATGTATGGGGTTAGCCTCAGAACATTCACCAATCCTGTCAAGAAATGCAATCCAATTAATTTGGCACCAGAATACATCATCCAACTTCCTGAGACTATATGAAAAAGAAGCCAGGATTTTCCCCAAGCCTAAAAAACTCCTATTTTTGACAAACAATAAACGTACGTCTATCTAATTACAGGACTATGCCAAATGCGAAAATTGCTGCTCTGGGTTATTATGTGCCCAAAAATGTGGTAACCAACCACGATCTTGCCAAGCGAATGACCACCTCTGATGAATGGGTGCAGGAGCGATCCGGGATTGTCGAGAGACGATATTTTACTCCGGGAGAAGATACTGTTTCCAATATGGGGACCCGTGCTGCTCAGATGGCACTGGACCGAGCTGGCATGAAAGCAGAGGAAATAGATTTTATCATTTTTGCGACTCTGAATCCGGACTATATGTTTCCTGGATCAGGCGTCTTGGTACAAAGAGAGTTGGGATTGAATACAAAAGGCATTCCTGCCCTCGATATCCGTAATCAGTGTTCTGGATTTATCTATGGTCTGTCAATTGCAGATCAGTTTATCAAAACGGGCATGTATAAAAATGTCCTGTTGGTTGGATCAGAGATTCACTCTTCTGGCCTGGATTTCTCGGATGAAGGGCGGGATGTTACGGTGCTTTTTGGAGACGGTGCGGGAGCTGCTATTATTACAGCCACTGAAGAAGATGACAAAGGCATATTGACTACACATCTACATGCTGACGGTGAATATGCAGAACGACTGGCTGTATTGGCACCTTCTGGCCATAAAGAGCGACATATTACCAAGGAGATGATCGATGACCGATCTGTCTATCCGGTCATGAACGGTCGATATGTCTTCAAGTTCGCTGTATCAAAATTCCCTGAGGTTATCATGGAAGCGCTGACAGCAACAGGCTATACGCCAGAAGACATTGACATGTTTATCCCGCATCAGGCCAATCTGCGAATTGCCGAAGCAGTACGCAGAACCCTCAAGCTTCCAGCTGAAAAGGTCCACAACAACATCATGAAGTATGGCAATACCACGGCCGCTTCTATCCCCATTGCTCTGAACGAAGCCTGGGAACTTGGCAAAGTCAAAGAAGGAGACCTCGTCTGTCTGGCAGCCTTTGGAAGTGGATTTACCTGGGCATCCGCCCTCATCCGCTGGTAGCCCAAATGAACTTGGCACGTTTGTGTAAGGTTTGCCTAGGTAGGCAACAACCCCCATCCGCACCGCCGGACAGACTTGACACGTTTGCGCGACGGATAGCGAAAAGGCAAAACGTGTTAAGTCTAAAGGTAAAAGACAAAATCTAAGGCAAACCCATACTCCCCCCCTGATCCAGCAGCAACATCTGCCTGACACAGGCAGGAATCTCAGATCGATCATGGGTGATGAACAAGAGAGTATGAGAGTCATCCAACATCTGATCCAGCAAAGCCAGGGCTTGCCGGATGCTTCTGCGATCCATAGCTTGAAATGGTTCATCCAACAAGAGTACAGGCGGATTTTTTACAAGTGCCCGGATCAAGAGGATGAGCCGCTGCTCTCCAGTTGAAGCCAGTTTGAACAAGAGAGGTGGGAGATCATCTAGCTGAAAGTACTGAAAGAGAAGATCCACGATATCATCCTCTCTCTCAGTCAGATGTGCTTTCGGAACAAAACTATCAGTGAAGCCAGTTAGGACCACTTCTCGACAGCTCAGCGCAGAATCGAAATAAGCATGGAACTCAGAAGAGGTAAATCCGATTCTGGCTTTGATGTCCCAAATACTCTCTCCTTTGCCTCGGCGCTGATCAAATAACCAAATTCGATTGGCGTAGGCCTGTGGGTGATCCCCATACAAGAGACTCAGAAGGGTAGATTTGCCAGATCCATTTGGCCCATAAATGGCCCATTTTTCTCCCGGCTTGACTTCCCAATGAAGATTTTGCAAGGCAAGATGATCATCGTATTGGACCGAGACATCTTCCAGCCGAACGACAGAGGCACAAGACACTTCTTGTTGAGTTTGCTTGAACAAAGAGACCAGGCGTGAAAGAGACACTTGATCCTCCAAAGAATCATGGCTGGGAGCATAGTCCAGGGGGACTTCTGTTCCTGTCCCATTTCCATCAAGATGCAAACGATGGGTCATGATTGCAGGCCAATCAGATTCACAGCCAACAAGAATGAGTTGCAGAGTATGTCGGGACACCAGATCAGTCAGAAGATCATTGAGCGTTTGCCTGCCAGCCGTATCCAGACCCAGATAGGGATCATCCAGAATCAAGAGTTGAGGGGGAGAGAGCAAGGCGGAAGCGAGACTGACTCTGCGAATCTGACCGCTGGAGAGATGTGTGATATCTTTCTCATACAGCGCCTCTACCTGTAGGTGATGGAGAAGGTCTTGATGTGCTGGATTGTTTTCTGACAATCCATGCGCAATCAGATAATCCCAAACCCTGACAGTCTCCTGAAAATTTGACGCCTGGTATCTCTGCTGGTAAAAAAAATCAGCCTGACTGAAAAAGCTTGCTGTCTCCGCAAATGAGATCAGTCGAATGTTGTCTTTTCTCCATGCCAATCGCTCCTGGAATGAAGACAAACTGTTGGAAACCAAATCATAACGAATATCGCCAGAACGGACCACCATTTTGCCTGCGATACAGCGCACCAGACTGCTTTTGCCGGACCCCATTGGGCCGCTGATCAACCAGTTCTCGCCTTGCCGGATGCGCAAAGAGAGATTGTTCAGAATAGAGCGATTTCTATGCTGTATGCTGATCTGCGAAAGGCTGAGGAAAAGCGGACTACCCATGAATTCGGCTAAGGTTTAATGCGGAATTAGTGCACCGAAACTACAGAATAAAAAGAAAAGTGCCATCCTTGGAATCAGGACGGCACGCGGGTAGGTTTAGGTCTATGTTCAAACAGTCTCTTAGAAATCAAGACAGCCTCTTAGTCCATCACTACAGGAATCTTGCTGATTTGGTGAATATCATTCAGATCTGAATAGTCATACTGATAGAAACCATCATCGCCGATCATCAGGAGGATAGTTGTCAAAGGAATCACATCAAAGGCATGGATTCCTGGAAAATGTGCGAGTTGGTTTTGATGAATTTTGCTGACATCACTGGCGTCAAACACCTTCAGGCCATCTTCCCCATCACAGATAAACAAGATGCCGTCCTTGATGCCCAGTCCATGTGGATTGTGCATATCATATCTGAAGGCTGAAAATGGACTGCTTAAGTTGGAAATGTCCACCACACTGAGTTCGTTGGCGAAACCTCCACAGGCAGTTTCTCCATTTCCATTGCGAAGGGTAACAAAGGCATAGTCTCCTTCCACGACCACAGGGTCACAGCTTCGGACGTGCTGAAATTCTGACACAAAGGATGGCTGATTGGGATTCACGAGATTATAGACAAACATCCCCGTCTGAGAACCAATAAAGAGGTGATCTTTCATTGGGAAAATCGTTTCAATATTCCAGCCTACATTGATTGGTGACTGACTGACAGGTTCTGTTAAGGTGCTGATGTCAAATGGGATCAGATTGGTATTGGTTACGGCATAGAGATAATCGTTAACCAGAGTGAATCGAGCCATGGAACCACCGACACCAGTCTGAAGATCGGAGCCTGAAGCGACGCTTGGGGAAGCAAATTCACTGTTGGAAGACAGAATCGCGACATCATTAGATACAAAATCTACGAATCGATTCCTTCCCCAATTATTGAATCCACAATCAAATTCCTCTTGCAAGCGTGTCTCCACCCAATCGGTGGCAATGCCTTGAGATTCATCTGCCCACAGTCCAGGATGGTAAGAGCCATATTCGAAGACATTCATGCGACGGCTGACCTCTGTAGCGGATTGGGGATTGTTGATGTCGATAACGACCAGATCCAGATAGCTATCTGCGAACAACATATTGCCCTTAACTGCCATATCTCTCGCACCAGGAACTTCGATAAAAGCAATGTTGCTTGGATTTTTAGGATCAGTATTATCGATAACGTGATATCCTTTGCCAACTTCATTGATCAGGATATACTGACCATAAAAATAAATCTTGCCCGGCATCTTTAACTCCTGAGCAGTAGCCACGCCAACCTGATCGCGCAGGTCATTCATGGATTCATAGACAGGCTGATATTCGTAATAAGTCCTCAACTCAGAACAATTGTCCTGAATGCAACTGCTTAAAAAAAGCAAACAAATAGCGAGCGGGGTCAAAATGAGAAAAACAGATCTTTTCATGTTGATATTGGTTATGCAATTCGGGATTGCTTAGGCTGAATAAGAATGATGTTGAGTGGTGTGCTAACGTTTTGTACCTCTTAGACGATGCTTCTTTATCATTCGCTGGGAGAATATGAAAAAATTCATTTTCCCCTTGACAAAAATAGCAGAATCCACTGTAAGTTTGTAACCCAAACTAAGGCCATACACATGTCAGTAGCTCAACATTTGTCCGACATTCTCTCCCGAATCCAACAGTCAGCCAGTCAGGCAGGACGCTCTCCTTCCAGTGTCCGATTGATCGCTGTCTCCAAAACCAAGCCCATCGAGCTCATACAGGAAGCGCTGCATGCCGGTCACATCGACTTTGGCGAAAATCGGGTACAGGAACTGAGAGAAAAACACCCCATTCTGCCACAAGTCCATTGGCATATGATTGGGTCTCTCCAACGGAACAAAGTCAAATATATCGCGCCATTCGTTCATCTGATTCACTCGATTGACTCTGAACGATTGTTGGCAGAAGTGAACAAACAGGCGGCCAAGCATGAGCGAATCATCAACTGCCTGCTTCAACTCAATATTTCGGAGGAAGCAGTCAAGTCGGGATTTGAAGAGGAGGAAGTGGAGCAGCTTCTTCGGAAAATAGATGAGTTTCCACACATTCGGATTATGGGGTTGATGGGCATGGCTGCCTTTGTCGCAGAGGAAGAGATCATTCGTCAGCAATTTCGCAGATTGCGCTTGGCCTCAGAACAATTCCAGGCCATCGAACACCCCAGAATAGAGATGAAGGAGTTGTCCATGGGCATGTCAGGCGATTTCGAAATTGCCATTGAAGAAGGCGCAACCCTTGTGCGGATTGGAAGTGCTGTGTTTGGCAGGCGGTGAGGGAGGAAGAAGGTAGCGGGAAATGTGGCTGCGATCCTCGGAGTTTTGCGGCCATATACAAGTCCATCCCGAAGACGATGGAGGCCTACATTCGGACATGCTCGCGCCTTCCGCCTATAAAATGACAGAATCAAACAAAATAATATCTCGTAAATCTCCCCCCCAAAGACCTTGTTTTGAAACAAAATCAATCTTATTTTGCCTAGAGACTGTTTTGGGATCTGTGATGAGAATGTTTATGGTGTATTTTTTTCTCGGACAAGCCTCTTTTTTTACCTCATACTGGTGCTATGAGATGCTAAAAAGCTGAAGGATGGGGAAAAAAGATACATACAAAAAATAAGCGACAGATGTTCAACCAGTCTCTTACAATAAGAAACATCTCCTAGCTCAATCAACACAGTGGACAAACCACGCCTGATAGAAGCCCTTAAGGACCAAGTGACAGACGGACAATTAAAAAATGTCTGCCGGACCCTTATTGTCTTATTCAAAGGAGGAGAGAATCCCCACCTGAAAAAGTGGGAAAATGAGACGAGGGTACAATCAGCCAGAATTGCAAACCTTCGTCATGAAGAGAGGATCGGCGCAACACCAAGAGGAGAAATCCAAAGAGATTATGCGCAAATCACCAAAAATCTCTTCTCGCTTCTAGAGGATTTTGAGAGAACACATATTGAGATTCCCCCGACAACCATCAAGAAGGCGGCAAAGATTCTTGCCAGCCCAGAGGCAAAAGCACCTAGTGCCAGCCATCAGCAAGGATTAGGGGTGATCTACCAGTATGATGCGGATCGCAAAGAACAGGAAAGAGAATTCCGATTTGGGAGGCCCAAAGGGGATCTTCGGAGCTGTCATTTTTTCTGTGTGCATGGAGAAAAACAACAATCTCATGGTGGTCTGGTCAAACGCTTCTATCACAAATACCTCAGAGGATTCGATGAAGGAAGAGAAGGAAGACTCGGAAAAAAGGTGATCCTGGAAGAAGCACCGGAAATAGAGCTGTACAAAACAGAAATTAAGTACAAATTGTACGAGGCTTTTGACCTCATACCCGATTATCTCGGAGCAGAAGAAGAACTCACGCTCGCCAATCTGCTTGGGCAAATAAGGGATCGCTATGGATACCAACCGCCTCGTCTGTCTGTGGAGATTCGTATTCGGAGCACCTCCTGGAAACAATTCACCCCGGACCTCATTCGCTGGTTCAGCCAGGAATATTGCAATGAAGCAGATTTGTCAGCCCCATCTCCCAACTTCTATTTTTTCTTCAGTGTGATTTATCATCAGCCGACACAGACCAAAAAGAAAGGCTGGAAACAGCTATTTAAGAAATCTGAGCCAGAAACAGATCCCAACGAACAGTTGAGAGAGGCTGTCCAGCAACTGCCTGGATGCAAGGTGCTGACCGAACTGAATCCTGTTAGCTGGGCCGACCTGGAGATATGGGTTACCAGACACCTCATCGCTGATAGCAATCCACAAAAGATCGAAAGGCTGCTGCAAAAATATTTTCCCAAAAGACTTCCAAGCTATGACATGGCCGTCGTGGAATTACGCCTGGAAGAAATCATCAACGAACATAATCTGGACAAGGACAAGTGAATCTGACAGGAATCATCATATGGATAAGATCAAAATAGAAATCCCCAGTGCACAAATACTGACAGCGGCTGACTTCGATCCAGCCAGTTATGTACTGACAGAGCAACTCAAAACAACCATCGAAGTAGCCATCACCTTACAACAGCCCCTGCTCCTCACGGGAGAGCCAGGAACCGGCAAGACCAAGCTGGCGTATCGCATTGCCCATGATCTTCATGAATCCGATCCCACTTTCCGGGCAAAACCCTGGGTATTCCAAACCAAAACTAGCTCGACAGCAAAGGATCTCTTCTATCAATATGATGCGCTCAGGCACTTTCATGATGCCAATGTCGCCAAGGCCGCTGCACAATCTGCCCCGCAGATCCGAAACTACATTGAGTTGCAGGCATTGGGAGCAGCCATTGCCCAGACACATCCGGCTGAGGCCAGTGGATATGCCCAGGGACCTGCGCAAAGCAGCGTGGTCCTCATCGATGAAATCGACAAGGCACCGAGAGATTTCCCCAATGATCTGCTCTCTGAAGTTGAACACTTTGCGTTTCACATACATGAAGACCACAACCTGCAGATCCGCAAAGCGACTGATCAGCGGATCATTATGATCCTCACCTCCAATTCAGAAAAGAATCTTCCAGCAGCCTTTCTGCGGCGCTGTGTGTTCTTCCATATTCCCTTTCCCGGAGAGACCCAACTCCTGGAGATTGCACGGAGCCAATTGGGAGAACAATCCCGGTATGCAGACAAACAGCTGATCAACCATTTTCAGAAACTCCGGACCATTGCCAGAAAAAAAACTGCCGCAACAGCAGAACTGATCTCCTGGTTGCGAATTCTTCAGCTCCACCAATTTTTGGACAAGCCGCTGGATTTCACCCAACTGTCAGAACAACAACAAAAAATCCTGAAACTAAGCTATCCCATTCTGGCCAAAGATCGGGAAGACCTTGAAAGAATTGAAAAACACCTGATGCAGCTAAATCAGGTGGAAAACTAGCAAATCCCCCATATTGTTCTTTCCCCACACCCAATGAACGATCTCCCTGTATATCTCCCGCTTGAGAGCCTGCTCCAAAGGCTTGAGAAGACTGGTATCGGGGTAGATCCTGCAGGGCGTCTCAGACTTCTCCGGATCTTGCATGCACTTGGCTCAGAGCGACTTGCTGACGAACAAGTCCTGCACGATGCGCTTCGGCCCCTCATTGCCCAAAGCAAGACTGAACAAGAGCGATTCTCCCATATCTTTCAGCAATGGTGGAGGGAGGAAGTCAGGGCCCCATTTGAGTTGGGGACAAGCCGAGAACATGAAGAAGCCCAGACGAAAGAAGATTCATTGAAAGCCTCCGCATCTTCTCAAAGGAGAAAGACCTATTGGCTACGCCTCAGTCTTCTGCTGTCGGTTTTATTGATCGCTATATACATGGCGTATCACCATTCCGCCAGAGTCATAATCCTCTCGCCCATGCTGTCGTCTGACTGCCTCACCAGCGAGGATAGCCTGCGCATCGAGTTGAAGAGAACGGATGTATTCTATCTGGACGAGCAAGATGTAGAGGGAGAAATGCTCATCTGCGATTATGGAGATGGAACGATTGATACCATATACGCAGCCGATCCAACGCAGTTCGCTTCTCCATTCAGCCATGTGTACCAAAGCGAAGGGTCATATCGTATTTCTGTTTGCATAGCAGGCGAGAACTCGATCTTGTCCTTTGGCAAGTCCAGCAACGGAAAAGCGTTGACGGATTCTCTGGCGAGAAGCTGTATCTCTTTTGACGTATTTGTCACTAGCGCGCCCCTGCCCAAAGCGGCCTTCAAGATCGATCCGTATGTCCCGAAAATTGATCAGGAGATCCGCTTCACAAGTACGCATCAGGCTGATCATTGGCAGTATGACTGGCAATTGGGAGATGGCAATCAGGCAGTAGGCCCGGAGATCAGGCATCGCTTCAGCGAGGCAGACATCCTACGGACATCCCTGATAGTCTCCATTCCCACGGACAGATTGGGCCTTTGTGCGGACCGGGCAAGCCAACAACTCGATCTGCGAAACGAACAGCAGATCATCCCTATCCGGGATTTCCGACCCAAAAAAGAGATCGAACAAAGCGGATATAGACTCTTGCCGTGGCTGGGCAATGTCTGCTTATTGCTAGGGCTCGCCTTGCTGATCCTTGGCTGGCTGTGGTATCGAGGCAATCTGCCCGGGCAGGAAGAGGAGGAACAGATGCGCGGCAAGGAGGCCCCGTACAGGCCCCCATTTCCCAAACAAGACCAATGGCTGGCCAATAGTCCTGGATTTTATGCCCTGGCGCAGGCCTTTCGCGTCAGGCAGCTCGGCACACGAGCCTTTCTCAATCTCCCGGACACGCTCCAGGCATCAGCCCGTCGGGGAGGCTTCCCGGAACTCCACTACCAATACCACAGCCAGCCAACAAACTGGCTCATCCTGATTGAGCAAGCAGGGGAAGATGATCATCAGGGACGATTGATTCAAGCCCATATCGAGCGACTTGTTCAGGAAGAAATCCTAGTAGAGGTTTATTATTTTTTTCAGGACCCGCGATACTGCAAACGCCTGACAGGAGAAGCACATGCCCTGAGCAGTCTGGCCCAACGATATGCAGATCACCGCCTGCTGATTTTCAGCAGAGGGGACAGCTTGTTTGACCCCTATGAAGCCAGCCTTCCTGTTTGGATGTCCCAGGACTTTGATCCCTGGCCCAGACGCGCCTGGCTCAGCCCCAAGGCGCTAGATGCCTGGGGCTGGCAGGAAGAATTGCTTCATGAGCAGTTTTTGGTCATGCCAGCTCATCTTGCAGGGCAAATGGCTGCTGTTCAGGAGCTGGATGATCTACTCTTGGAGGAAGACAAGCCCAGTTTCTCTGCACATCTCCGTCGTCTTCGCAAGGAATTCGGGCAGGAAAAAAGACCAGATTTCGGAGACGATCTACAGGCCCTTCAGCAAGGCCTCAATAAGAAATGTTATGCATGGCTCGCAGCCTCTGCCCTCTATCCAAGGCCCAGTTGGGAAATCACCCTGGCAGTGAGTCAGAGCCTGGAAAGAGAAGCCCTGGAGTTCGATGATCTCCTTGCCCTCTCTCGCCTTCCCTGGATGCGGGATGGCGACCTCGACCCAGACATCCGGTCGGGATTGATCGAGGGCTTGCCCCCAGAAGAGGAACAACTAGCGAGACACAGCATCGTTCAGGTCCTCAAGGAGATACCAGTCGAGAAGCGATCCTTTGCGCACAAGGAGCGAGAGACCCAAATTGCCATCAATGAAGGGATCCTCTTTCCTGAAGATGAGGAAAAACAAGAGACCCTCAGTCACTTGCATGAGATGGGCATGCTGGACTATTGGGCGAGTTCCTTTATGGAGCAGAAAAAGCAAAACGATCGGGAGTACACAGGCCTCCCGGCCATCCTCCTCATGCTGCTGGGAGTTCTTCTGATGGGGGGAGGTGTGTGGACAAAAGTGAGTCAACAGACCAATCCCCAGTATACAGATCCACCTGCTTTGCCAAAGGTTCTCATTGAAGAAATAGTGGATTCGGCCGCCTTCTACAACAACAAGGGAGTGGATGCTTTCCTTGCAGGACAGATAGAAGATGCGCGCAGCTACTATTTTCAGGCAGATCCTTTCTATGATCAGGATACCAGCCGAAGCAATCTTGCCTATTACAACAATCGCCTCCTGCGATACCAGGAGGCAAAGGCAGATTATGAACGGCAGGAATGGGAGATGGCTATTTCGGCCTTCAACCATGCGACACTTCTGAGTACCTTACCCAAAGCCCCAATTGGAATAAACCAGCTGGCTGCTCCCCCGGATACCCTTGGGCGACATAGCCTGCATGGAGAAGGACTTGCGCATTTTTATTCCCACAATGATTCTTCTGCCAGATCCATTGCGGAGCAATTGAGCAGCGATTTTTTTCGAGACTTTGGTTCCCCAAACCTCCGCAGCCTGCTCTCAGACAAGCGTGAACCCTCAAGACCTCTGGCAGAATCAGGCTATCTGCTCCGTATTCGCACAGGCGGATTGGTGGGTGCCCAAAGCGACTCCACGACCATCTATGCCACACTGATCGGGAGTCAGGACTCCCTCACCATCCGGCTGGATAGCACAGGGACCCGAGGCAACAGCCAATTTGAAGCCAATCTCAGCGACAATTGGCTACTTCCTGACACGGCCAATCTGGGGACCCTCAGCAGCCTTCGCCTGTGGACCGATGTGGTGGGACCGGGCATCGATGACTGGCTGGTGGAGCGGATAGATGTGACAGAACTGGCAACTGGAAGTACATGGACCTTGCCCACGATCACCACATGGCTGGGAGATCAGGGCAGCTATAGCCTCCCCATCTCACTCACTGATCCCGCTTATCAGGGCTGGACGGTGGAAGGAGCCGTCTTCGATGCCAGGACCGAAGAACGAAGCCCCATCACCGCAGATCTGGAAATCAGAATATTTTCGCAGGACCGATCACAGTCCCGTCTGCTGCGCACGGGAAGAGGGCGCAGCCTTCGTCTTGTATCCAGCGGAGGGATATTTACCTTCAGTATCCCGCCCGCTTTTCAGCAACAAGGCTACGATTCCCTCTTGTTGACACTATGGACAGAGGAGATCGATACCACCGAGCTGCTCTTCGGCCTGGACCAACTTCCGATCCTTGATTTGCAGGTCAATCTGGGGCAAGCCCCTGAGCCTCCCATGCTCACACTCGAAGGCACTGTGAGGGATAAGGCAGGTGAGCCTATTGCCGATGCTCGAATCAGAATCATCCTGCTGCAATCCCTCTCCGCTGAAGGAACGTCTACCCATTCAGATCCTCAAGGCCGCTTCTCATACGCCTTCAGCCAGCATTCTCAACAGCTAGACAATCAGCTCAGCATTCACATTGAAGCAGAAGGCTACGCAAGCAGAGATACCTTATTGGAAGCTACTGGTGCAGATCTTCGGCTGGATGTCGTGCTTCCATCTCAGGCCCCCACGCTCAGCATGGAAGACTTCCAGGCTCAGGCCCTGTCGAAAGCCAATGCCTTTGACAACTACTGCCAACTCATTGCTGACAGAGCAAGCAGTACGTCAGACGCAAACGATGCCATAGACCTTGCTCTCAAGCTCTTCCTGAGCGAGGCATCAAAGGTAGAGCTGGTCGAGGAGAATTCTATAGTGAAAAAAACCTATGGGCTCAGAGAATTCCTCGAACGACTCAAGCGACTCAAATATGGACGACTGTCTGTTGATTGGACAGATTTTGTCTATGTGGACAGTCTCCGCAAAGGTCCAGATGGAAACTATTATGGACGGATGTCCTTTGTCCAGAAAGGAAGTGGTTCCAGAGATGGGCAAGTGGTCTATTCTGATTTCACCAGAAAAAATGTCGAAGTGCTGCTCACAGGATATGTGGGACTGGAAGAGGGACGGACATGGGAGGTATTGCTGGGGGATGTGGGAGTGGTCGCGGGGGCGCCTCTGCCAGATATCTTCCCCCGTCCCAGGATGGTCCGTATCCCGGGCGGTCCCTTCATCATGGGCAGCAATGATGGTGATGAGGATGAAAAACCTCCACATCCGGTCACTGTTCCGACCTTCTATATGGCGGAGACGGAAGTCACCAATGAGCAGTATTGCGTCTTCCTCAACGAAGTCGGCAATCAAACGGAAGGAGACGTGAGCTGGCTCGACATACGGTATGTCGAAATCGAAGAGAAGAATGGCCGCTTTGTGCCCAAAGCAGGAAAAGAAAAACATCCTGTGATCTATGTTTCCTGGTATGGGGCTACGGCTTATTGCAGATGGTTGGGTCCGGGCTATCGCCTTCCTTCCGAGGCAGAGTGGGAATATGCTGCTGGGGGAGGGGCTGGCAAACGGACCCTCTATGCTGGCACCGACTCCCTCTCTCTGCTGAAAGACTACGCGGTTTATGCGACTTCGGCTGCTGCTCCGGTCGCTTCCAGGCTTCCGGTATCCATAGGCGATGGGGACCTCTATGATCTGTCCGGCAATGTCTGGGAATGGTGCCAGGATTCCTGGCATGATACGTACAATGGCGCTCCCACAGATGGTTTGGATTGGAAGGGCGAGGACCCAAATCGCGTCATTCGTGGGGGCAGTTGGAACGATGATGCATCTGGCGTACGTGTATCCAGCCGCGTCAGCTGGACCCATGTCGACAGGCGCAGCAATCTCGGGTTCCGCCCCTCCAGGACTCCTTGATTGTTGGTTTTGTTGATTTTTTGCCTTTTGCCCTTGCCTTTTATCCTTTTAGTGTACCAGGACACTTGTCAAGATCGAGCTCAATATCATATATATATGCCTATATTTTCAAAAAATAGCGATTCTATGCTGGAATATGCGTTTTGAAGGGCAGCATATATGAGGGGTCGTCTAGTCTAGCAGGTAGTGGTTCAACTGTCATGCTAATCTTCCGACAGAATATTTGTAGAGATGATCGGCAGACCATCTCTCGCTTTGCCTATCGTAAATAGGAAGGCATCCGCTTTGATAACATCCAACCTAGCAATGGTCTGCCGATCATTGCTACGTGCCGATGACAGCCTTACATGTATGCACTACCATAAATATTTCCCCTCCCCATTAAACCTTCTTCCTTTGCTGGTATCCAAGCAGTGTTACCTGACAAATCATTTCATTCTTTCAACAATCAAACCAATAAAAAAATGGTTTTGCAAAAATTCCGTATGTCCAGTGTTTTTCGATTTTTTTCTTTGTCAGCTTTCGTACTGTTGATCGGATTGACTTCTTGTCAGCAAGGGGAAGATGACCCGACTATGGCCGAAGTAGATGCCGAATTGGTGGTCCTGGAGGCTGATATTGAGGCAACCTATGAAGAAGTGGATGCCTACAGCTTCGAGGCCATGGATCTCACCGACCTCTCTGCTGAGGCCAGACGATTTGTCAATCCATCGGACCAAATGATCAGCAGTTGTGTGATCGTTACGCATGATTCTGTCAATAAAGTGGTAACTGTTGACTTTGGGACAGGCTGCATCGGTGCAGATGGCAAGGAGCGCAAAGGGCAGATCATCATCACCTACACCCAGCGACTCTATCGTCCTGGTGCTCAGTTGAGCATCGCCCTCCAGAACTATTCTGTAGATGGGGTTCAGGTCGAAGGGACCAAGACCATCACCAATGTGTCGCCCACCTTCCAGGCCAACATCAGCTTGAATACCACACTGGTAGGAGGCAAAATCACCTGGCTCAATGGAGATGTCGCGACCCGACAGTTCACCCGAACCCGAACGTGGGTGCGTGCCGCCAATCCAATCCTGGATGAATTCCATGTGGAGGGAGCTGTTCAGGGAAGCCGCCGAAATGGAAACGCCTACCAGATCAACATTGTCTCTACCCTCATCTACAAGCGCAGCTGTCGCCTGCAAGGCGTGCGCATCCCGGTACAGGGACTGAAAGCCATCCAGCGATCGAATCGTCCCAATGTCCTGGTGGATGTTGGAGATGGAGACTGCGACCATCTGATCACCATCACTGTCAATGGTAGCAGCCATGTGGTCGATGTGAGAGATCTGTAGGGAAGATGGATGATGCCCAATGGCCATTCTGGAGAAATTCCTGTGTGTATCTGTGGCTGATTCGATATGCATGGACCTGGATTCGCCCCAAACCGGATCAACGATCCGGTATTCCAGGCATTCTGCCAAAGGCGCATTTCCCACAAAGTAAGGTCCGATCCCTTAGGGTCGGACTTTTTTGGATTTCCTTTGTACATTTGCGTGAAAGGAGGAAGACCTCCTGGCTTACAATGCTGTCTGCAAACAATGGAACAAACCCAACATCTTACAACCTTTCAGAATCTTTGTGTCATTGCTTTTTCTGATGGAGAACTTGATAAGGAAGAAATCTTCTTTCTCGAGGAACTGGCTGATTCGATGGGATTGGCTGAAAAAGACATTCAACCTCTTTTGGCCAATGGTCCCACGCTGGAATTTGTGATTCCTGAAACGGAGCAGGACAGATATATGGAGCTGCGGATGGTGGTTCTGATGATGTTGGCTGATGGAAAAATGCGCATCAGCGAATACAAGGCTTGCAAGCGTCTTGCGAGTCTGATGGGCATAGAGGATCTCTATCTGGATGAAGTGATAGACGTCTATCAAAACAAGCGGCAGGAGCAATTGAGACATCTGGGGATCTTTCAGAATCTCTATCTCATCGCAGCTGCGGATGGCGTCATCGAGGAAGTCGAGCAGCAATTCCTGCTGGATGTTGCCCATAAACTGGGATTGACCCAATGGGACATCGACTCTGTGATCAAGAAATATCCCAATCTGGATTTTGTGATTCCCGAGGACAAGGACGAAGGCTGGTATTCGCTCAAGAATCTGGTGTATATGATGGTGGTCGATGGCTCTATCGAGAATACCGAATATGGCTTGTGTGTGGAATTTGCCCAACGAATCGGGGAAGGGGCAGAGGCTGTAGAGAAGATTTTGGAGGAATACGAGGCCCTACAGGAAGAACGGGAAGCCCAGCAAAGCGAAATCGAACGTGCCAATATTGACATCTATCTCGATATCTATCTCGGCCTGAAAAACCTTCCCCTGACAACGGCAGAACTCTTTGATGCCCTGGTGCATGTCATTCACAGCGGAGAAGTAGACATGGAAGTTGGAACGGAGCAGGAGACCCGGACCTTTTATGAATTTCTGTGGCTGGCCTGTGTCCGACTCCCAAACCTCAATCGAGAAGCCGAGCATACCCTGCCGATCTACCTGGATCTGGCCCGGGCTGGAAACAATTTCCAACCCCTCCTCGATTACATCCTGCAGATCGAACAACAGCATGGGGCCAACCTGATCCAGATCCATGACATCAGCCTGGAACAGATCCATGCAGATCTTCGGTCTGCCCTGGAAGTCGAATTTATCTAAGTTTGACTTTGGCCAAGATGGGAATCCACATCTCTTATCAAGAGCTCACCTGCCATTTTTCAATGAAGTAGGAGGAAATCGTTGATTCCTGGCCTTGGGGGCTGATGTCTCCCGCTAGCGGGAGAGCGAGAGGGTGGAAGATGATGACCAAATATACATGGGTCCACTTAGCTAGAATGAATCAACATCACCCAAAAATGACAAAGTTCATGTATTCAAAAAAGCCAACTACAGGCTGGAATGAAGGATTATTTTTTTTTCAAAATGGCCTTGCCTGAGAAAAAAATACACGATAAACATTCTCAGCACAGATGTCAAAACAGTCTCTGACAAAAGTTGTGGAAGCAGGATTCTGAGATGGTGGGTTGTTTCTCCTGAAGGAGAAACGGGACTTGTGGGGAAGAGGTCATAAGCGAGCAAGAAAGGATTTACTACCGGCTCCACTAAGATTGTCAAAGCACCAACATCCCTTACAAAATCATTCGTCTCTAACAATCGGACTTGCATTTTTTGCAAGTCGCATGTGTGATTTTTTGCATTTTTTCCCAAAAACCATCGGAAAAGCAGATGGGTAATACGGATTTGTCCAGTTTTTCGGTTCGGATGTTTTCCCCTGGCGTTTCATAAGAAAAAGCCTGATCTCCGCTCATAAAATCATTACAACCTCTGCTGGATAGCGTCTAAGTTTGAAGCATACTTCACTAACAGTAAAACTATGATTGCTTCAAAACCATCTCTTACACTCATTTTTTGGCTGCTTCTGTCTAGCTTATCTTTCTCACAAATTCAACCTCGCACCAAATTGGTTGTGCTCAATATCGATACCAAAGATCTCCTGATAGATGCGGTAACGATGGGCAATCTGGTTCGCCTGGAAAGCCAGCAGACCAATCTCTATGAAGTGATCGATATGTATGATCTGGTAGATCAACTGGGGGAGGAGGCCATCATCGGATGCTACAGCAAAAGATGTCTGACGGAATCGGCTCAGGCAGTCAAGGCCAGCAAAGTCATTGCAGGACATGCCGAGCGCATAGGTGAAAAAATCATGATCACCTTAAAATTGATCGATGTGGCCTCACAAGAAGTCGAGCGAACTCACATTGGAGAATACATCAATGAAGAATCCGAAATTCAAAAGATGGTCGAACTGACCGTCAATGATTTGCTGGGCCTGGAAAATGAAGAGATTCTTGTCAATAATCTGGCCTACTTTACCTCACTGGATCAGTTGCCAACGACCAGAATCATCAACAATGGTCCCAGAATGGGGGTGGCCTATCTGATAGGCGATATGGCAGAGAGATTTGAAGCGCCCAAAAGTCAGGGCGGATATGACGCCTATCCGATTTTGAGTCAGTTTGGCTACCAACATGAGCTACAGTATCTCAGTTCTGGCAATTTTCAGGCACTTGGCGAAATCCTGGTCATGGTCAGTGGATTGGAGCAATCCTTGTTCATCCCAAGTCTGGTGGTCATGAATGGCTTTCGGGAAAGTAAGCTCGGCTTTGAGTTTGCCTTTGGGCCCTCTTTCTCCATCAGGAAAATGGCAGATGGATATTATGCAGATGGCGTATGGCATTTGGAGCACGAATGGAGGCAGGAAGACAGCAACGGGCAGCCAATCCCGAATCCAAACGAAATCTCCACCCAACTGGACAGAAGAGGCGATCCTGAATTTTTCTCTCGATGGGTATGGTCCGTCGGCAAAACCTTCAGATCAGGATACCTCAATATTCCTGTCAATGTCTATGCCTCTCCCCGCAAAGATGATTGGATGGTGGGGCTATCTGTAGGGTTTAATGTCCGCAAAGGAAGAAAATGAACCTCCTATTCACCCTCATAATAGCGATGCTGGCTGCTTATCCACTGTCAGCACAGCATCGCATTCTTCGCTGGAATGATGAACCTCTGGAGAATGTCGAAGTGCATGAGATCAAGGAAGAAGTTGTTGTCTATAAGCAACACAATAGCTTACATGATGTGCGCATGTCAGACATCAAGATCATCGTTTTGGAGACCCAACTCATCCGGTTTGACGAAGAAGGCCATGCGATCTACAGTGAAAAGACAGCAGATTCTCCCTGGACCAGGGATATGCAAGCGTCAGTCGATCAGGTCTCGGATCATTCATTCTGTGTATTCGTAACGCCCACCGCTCTTCTTGGGCTTTTCACAAGCTTTCAGGGGGGATTGGAATTTCGCCTGTCTCAGAAATGGAGTGCCCTTGCAGAGTTGGGCTATATCTCACATGGCTGGCTATTGGAAGACCTGACACCCTCAACGGTGGATGGATGGACAGGACAAGGCAGCCTCAGATATTATCCCAAAGAGTCCGCCAGATTTTTGCTCATGAAAGGACGGCCCTTTGTCGAAGCTGAAGGCTTTTCCAGGCACATACAAATGCACAACTCCAGAGGGACACGGATCAGCGTGAAAGGAGGCCATCTCAAAACAGGCATACAAAAGATTTTGCCCAATGGTCTGATGCTGGAATCATGGATAGGCTTGGGGATCACCCAGAAAGTTTTTTCGATCTATCCCTCAACCAACGTGTTGTTTGGAATCCCCTTCATCAATGAGGATGGGATACTTCCCACTCTGACTACTGGATTCAAGATTGGGCTGTCGCGTTAGGAACATCCAGAAGCAGTCTCTTAGCACTTTCCAACTAACTCTACCACAAATGAAACGGCAACTTGTATTCATATCCCTCTGCTTGCTTTGCCAATGCTTATTTGCACAACACCTGATCTTGTTGCGTGATGGAAGCAGGATTGAGCAGGTGAGGCTGCATGAGATCAAAAATCAGATGCTTGTATATGAGCAATATCACAGCCTGCATGATCTCCTGATATCCAGGGTCCAGCAAATTCAGACAGAAACTCAGGTCATTGAATTTACCGAAGAAGGAGGCCCGATTTATTTCAACATGCAAACAAATGAATCGGCTACAACGCCTGAAATTGCCCGGCCCATAGAGCGAGGAGATCCTGTGAGCATTGTCTTCAAGGATCAACGGAAAGAGAAAGAGGTCATTTTTTACGACATGAAACCATATGCCATCACCTATCAACAGGCAGGAAGTCTGCATGACGTTTTCAAACATCAGATCGACGTTCTGACAGCTGATTCTACCCTCCTGTACTTTGATTCTGATGGACATCCCATATATGAGAATCGATTCCCAGCAGCAGAAGGAGCGCAAGTACTTGCCAATCAAGCAGAGGTCGATTCATCAGCCAATCTGCCAGAAGGTGAGGGGATGCCAGTTCTGGAATCACCAATTTCAGAGGAGGAGGGAGAACCAGTGTGGGAGGATTCTGTGCGCTTCACGTCTGATGGGCGTCGAATTGACCTGGGACGTACGGATCATACCTCCATTTTTTTCTGGACACCATTGGCATTGATCGACCCAATGAACACCGTATTGGGGGGAATAGAGATGAGAACGGGAAAACATGTGAGCCTACTCTCTGAAATAGGATATGTGTTTGGTTCCTGGACCACTATGGGCGAACGATGGCAATTCACTCAATATGGGGTCGCCGTTCATTCTGCTGTCCGATTATATGGGAAGAAAGCTCGTCATTTGTTGTTGGTAGTGGGTCGCATGTATGTAGAAGGGGAATTGGTATATAAAATCGCGCATTTTGATCATCATCGACTAGAAAGCATTTCTGATCTTGGCTTCAATGTTACAGTAGGATCTCAGCGAGTCAAGACAAATGGGAGAGTGATAGAAACCTACCTGGGATTCGGTTCACACAGTTATCGGGAAAATTGGAGGGCGGAAAATGGTTCAAGAAATTCACATGGCATCAATGTCCCGGTCATCCACCTTGGCGTCAAAATTGGACTAGCGAAATAGAGATAAGATTTTGTACCTTGGCTCCTCATTGTGAATCAATGAGTCCATCACAAAATTACTCACCTATGCTCCGCTATCTCCTACTATGCCTTTCCATCTGCTGCTATGCAGCCTGTTCTGGCCCACAATCAGCCAAAAATTCCGCGACTGCGCCTCCAATGACCAATCCTCCCGCAGAAGGATTCGATGCCAATGGATCTGATGCACAAGCGATAGAGATTGCTGACAAAGTCATGGAATCCATGGGAGGTCGATCGGCCTGGGATCAGACACGCTTTATCAAGTGGACTTTTTTTGGCTTTCGGACCCTTACATGGGATAAGTTGGAGGGAAGGGTGCGCATTGAGATTCCACGTGATAGCGCCGTATATCTGGTCAATGTCTTCACCAAGCAAGGCAAGGCATGGGAAAAGGGACAAGCCGTCACCGATTCTGACTCTCTTGCTTTGCGGATGAAAAAAGCAGAAAGCATCTGGATCAATGATTCCTATTGGTTGGTGATGCCTTTCAAACTCAAGGATAGCGGCGTGACCCTGAAACATTTGGGAGAGGGAAGTACGGCTGCCGGACCGGCTGAGTTGCTGGAGCTGACCTTCAAGGAAGTTGGGGTTACCCCTCAGAACAAATACCATGTGTGGGTTGACAAACAAACACATCTGGTGAATCAGTGGGCATTTTTTAGAAATGCAGACGATCCCGATGCACGCTTCACCATGCCCTGGTTGGATTACACACCTCATGGAGAGATCTTACTCTCTGGAGACCGGGGAGAGCGAAAGCTGGAAAACATCTCTGTGTCTCAATCCATGGATGATGCGGTATTCGAAGCCTTATAAAGCCTTCCTGTTAAGCTTTTGGGGAGTTTGGTGCTTGTCTTTGGGGCATGCGCATCCATCTTTTGCACTGATCATCACAGATCAGGGAGATCTTCTTTTTGCTGACGTACTCCACAACGAAGGCACCATCTGGAAATATTCGTCTGAAGGGAAATTGACGGCACTGCTAACGGGAGAGCATTGCCACATGATATTCGCAGATAGCCGAGGAGTGATTTGGGGCACAGATCATGCGTATATCGAAGCCATTGAAGGCAATGAAAATACGCTGTGGCGGCTGGATCAGACTGGCAAAAAGGAGATCATTATCGCCCCTACCAGAGAACCAACGGAATTCTCCGGAGTCAATTTTGTGCTGAATAGGAAAAATCGCCTCATTTTCCCTCACAATGGTCAACTCTATCAGCGCGATCTACAGGGAGCATCCAGCCTGTTGTCCTCCCATCAGTTTGGCCGAATCATGTCTATACAGATTGACCATCAGGATCGCCTGTACATAGCCGATAACAATACAGACAATGGAAGTGTCTATCAATTGCTTCCTTCCGGCCATCTCCATCAGCTGACAAACAAGCTGTTGGAGAAGCCGCCGCCCAATCCTCCATTCGAGATGGAGATGCACAATATGTTCTTAGGCATGTCTGTTGACGATTCCGGGAATGTGTTGTTGGCGAATATCGGAAGCCGGAGAATCAGCCAGATCACTCAAGATGGAACTACCGCGCATATCTATCATGCTGAAGCCCCCTGGTTTCCGGTAGCCGCGCTGAGAAAAGACGGCAAACTCTACGTGGAAGAAGTAGGCTATCAAGCTGGCAAAGGACATTTGGGTCCAAGAATTGTCCTCTGGGATGGAAAACAAAAACAGATCATTGTTGAGATTCCCACTCCATGAGGAGCGCCAGGACCACAGATTTCAGGAAGAAATTCTTTGTTGTTGCCGCTGAATGAAACTGAGGTATGTCAGCACCAGGAACAATCCAAACAGGATGGTAAAAGCTGTCGTACCCAGATTCTGCCGGGGAGCGAGCAAAGGATCTACAACGTCCAGCAGCAATTCCTGTGGTCGTGTGAAAAGATCCCAACTGTTCCATCTCAAAAATCGTCCGAGATAGATCCCGTAGCTTGTCAAAAGGATAATAAAGCCGGTGATGGTGATAGACCAGGCTTTGCCGAATTGATTGAATACATGCATCTGCATGCGATACAAGGAACCCAGTCCAAAGAGCAAACCTGTCCAGGCAAAGGACATAATCAAGGTAAGATCATACCACTGAGGAACCCCATTGCGGGGCCGCAAGTGAAACAAATCTGTGATGATATACGGGGAATTGGGAAAAAACAGAAGCCAGATAGCACTTCCTGCGATGAGAATCCAGGTCTGACGTTTCTTGTTGGTGAGCCATATGGCCACCAACCAGGGAATCCAGGCCAAAAAGAGGTTCCAGGCCAGGAAGAAAAACATCAGACTATCGGTCAAATACATTCTGAAAATGAGCAGGCCCATTGAAAGAATGCTGCCGACAAGGAAGGTAATGAATTGAGAGTCAAAGGAAATGGAGCGGAGGCGTTGCCAAAGGGCGTTCATGGTTCAGTTATTTATCTTCTTCTACCCCTTTGATGATTTGTTCAAGGGCATCCAGGTGATCAGTAAAAGCGGTTCGTCCTTCTTTTGTCGCGCGATAGGTCGTATGCGGTTTTCGATTGAGAAATGTTTTTTTCTCCTCTATGTACGCTTCCTTGCGTAACATTTTGATATGACTAGCAAGATTGCCATCAGTTTTCTTCAGGGTGGTCTTCAGAGAATTATAAGAAACCCATTCCTCCACCATGAGTAGAGACATAATACCCAGCCTCACTCGATTTTCAAAAACTTTATTTAATCGATCAAAAACGTTTTTCACCGTTCGTATCTTAGATACATGATTATTCCGTACACAATGTGCAGCACCCCAAAGCCAATCGCCCAAAAAAGGATACTATAGCCTGGTAGGGCCGCTGCCACCAACCCCAATCCGATTTCCAGCATGCCAAGATAGCGAATTTCTCCCCAGGTATATTTTCCTGCATTGAGTAAGCCCATACCATAGAAGATCAAAGTCGCAGGAGCAATAAATCCCCAGGAACCCCACAAGGCCATTTCAATACAAAAAATAGCCCCTGCTACGATCGGAAAGGCAAGATTGAACGTCATCCTTCTTCCAGGTTTGCCCCAGATAGATTGCCCCTTCTTTTGTGCATTTCTATAGGTGAAAACAGCAGCTGACCCAATTGCCGAGAACAAAATCAATAAGGCAATGCCCACCAATACCAACAGCTGATGGTAACTCACCTGATAGGAATAATGCGGCTGTAGATTGGTATAGATTTGCTCACCAACCAGGTAGCGATAGGTTCCCAAGGCCCCGACCAGAGCGATGGCCCCAGCACTCACCCCGGACAAGCCACTCAAGGACACGAATCGGGTGTTGGCCTCCATCATGGAGCGAATCTCGGAAATGTCCTCCAATTGTTGTTTGTACTGATTCATAGCAAAGCGCTTTGTGTTGCAAAGTTATTGAACGATTATTTGGCACGCAAGGTTTTTCTTCTTGATCGATTTCCTGGAGTTTGTTGGTTTTTGTATTTTGCTGATAGACTTAATGTTGCCTATGTTTTGTCCTAGATTTTTTTATATCTCTCTGATTTTCTGCTCATTGAAGCTAAATTGTTGCCAGCAAATCTCTGCGCAAGAGAGGGAGTTGATATTTGAACACATTGGGGTTGCTGATGGCTTGTCTCAAGGGACCGTGAATCACATCATGAAGGACAACAAAGGTTTCATGTGGGTTGCTACCCAGGATGGGCTGAATCGTTTTGATGGATATGACTTCAAGATCTATCGAAAAGATCCGGCAAATCCGAACAGTCTTGCCAATAACTTTGTCTGGACGACATGGGAGGATGTCCACGGGACGATCTGGATAGGGACCTTTGGCGGGGGGCTAAATAAACTTGACCCCAGTCGAGATCAGTTTACAAGTTTTGTCCCTGCAACGGAGGACATTCAACATTCCCTGGCACATACGGGAGTTCGCGCATTCTTCGAAGTCAATGATTCTACCTTATTGATTGGAACTGATTATGGGCTGTCTGTGATGAACACTCGTACAGATCAGATCAGGACATTCCATCCTGAACTGGAAGGAGCCGCACACTATCCTGGGCAAAACGTGCTGGCACTTGGTCCCATGATTGAAAACCGGGTGATGGTCGGAGACAAGTATGGCGTCTATGCTTTTGATTTGCAGACAGAACGCTTTAGCCCGATTTTCGAACTGAGAAGAGAGGAAGGGAGGCAATCTTTTTTTGTCTCTGAGATGGTAGGAGGGGAGGAAGGGGAGTTATGGGTATCAACTTCCAGAGGGCTCTTACTCCTGTCAGTTGCGGATAGTAGCAAAAAGCGCGTCAAAAAATATTTTTATCATCGCCCAGATCAGCCCACCTCCTTACACAACAATTCTACCAATTCGCTCTATCTGGATCAAGACCGCTTATGGATTGGAACCGCTGAGGGTCTTGCCTATCTTCCTTTGGATGAACTGGATAAACCATCGCCTGTGTTTGGGCAGGAACAGCATGATCCCCGACGGGCAGGTTCCTTATCCAATAATCAGGTCAATCAAATTTTCGACGATGAAGCGGGATTCCTATGGATTGCAAGCAAGGAGGGCCTCAACAAATTAGCCAAAAGGACACCAATGTTTTCGACCATTGGCTTTGAAGAAGATGGGCGGGGCTTGTGCAATGCCACGGTTCTAGGGATGGAAGAGGATACAGAAGGCAATCTTTGGGTAGGAACTGTTGGAGGACTGACAAAAATTACGAATTGGAAACAAGAGAATCGAACATTTAGCTGTTATCATCTCCCTGATTATTTTCCTGCTCATGCCAAAAGTGATTATGTCCTGAATGTCTGTAAAGACAATCAGGGCCAAATTTGGGTCTGCACAAGGAGAGGGGGAATAGGGCGACTGATCAGTGATTCATCAGGGGCACTTGCTTTTGAACATTATTCTCCTGATCCCAATGATCCGGCAAGCCTTGGCTCTTCCTCCATCTATTTCCTGCTTCAAGACAAAGAGGGAATGATTTGGTTAGGTACTTCGGGGGGAGGAGTGAATGCCTTTGATCCAAATTCAGGACGATTCACCCATTATACGCACGATCCCAAGGATAGCACCAAACTGCCTCATCCTTATGCCTATGCCTTATTGGAGGATTATCAGGACAGATTTTGGGTTGGGACAGCTGGAGGAGGCTTGAGCAAAATGGATCGCAAGACTGGAATCTGTGAGACCTATGCTTTCCGAGAAGATGACCCGAACAGCCTGAGCAATGATATGGTGTTGTGTCTATATGAGTCCAAGGCAAAGCAATTGTGGGTGGGGACAGCAAATGGATTGTGTTTGATGGAGTCGGAAGGTGTATTTCGAAGATTTTTTGAAAAAGATGGGCTGCCCAATAATGTGATTTACGGAATCATGGAAGACAAAAATGGAAATTTGTGGGTAAGTACCAGTAAGGGGATTACACGTGTCAGATATGAGTCCAATCAATTTTCGACACTCAATTTTGACCCCTCAGATGGCCTCAGTGGATGGGAATTTAATCAATTTTCCTATCACCAATCAGGAGATGGGACCATGGTGTTTGGAGGTGTCAAAGGTGTGACGATCTTTCATCCAGACAGTTTTCGGCTGAATCATCGACTCCCACATGTGGTCCTTACAGGCTTTAAACTGTTTAATCAAGTAGTCCCTGTAGCTGGCTTAGAAGAGAAGGCTGACGAGTTGCCTTATGCCTTACCCATGACAATCTCTGAAGTAAAGCAAATCGAATTGCCTTATCATCAAAACTTTCTTTCTTTTGAGTTTGCTGCCTTGGAATTTACCAATCCCTCCCAAAACCAGTATGCCTATCGCTTGGCAGGAGTAGATCAGGGATGGGTGTACAGTGGCACACGCCGATTTGCTGATTATCCCAATCTCAATTCAGGAGACTATATCTTCCAGGTCAAAGCTTCTAACAATGATGGGATTTGGAATGAAAAAGCAAGCTCCCTCATGCTGTCGATCGCCCCGCCTCCCTGGAAGACCTGGTGGGCCTACCTCTTATATGTACTGATGATCGGAGGGAGTATCTATGCCTTGATTCGCTATCGCACCCGCAAGGTTCGCCAGGAAGTTAAGATGCAAGCAAAGATCGAACAGGTGAAAGTCGAAGAACGAGAGTTGGTACGGGCACAAAGCTCTCGGGATTTTCATGATGAAGCTGGGAATCATCTCACCAAAATCTCTCTCTATACCGGGCTGATCAAAAGAGGGTTGGAACAAGCCTCCAAATTAGGAGAGTACGCTGATCATATCGAAGCTAATCTTATGGCTTTGTCTGGAGGCATGCGGGACTTCATCTGGGTACTCGATCCACAAAAGGATGGATTAGATGAAACCATTCAGCGACTCATAGATTTTGGGTATGAGATGTTTGAGCACAGTGAGATAGAATTTGTGGCGAAAAATCAAATTCATGAGGAGATGAACATCCGGCTGGAAGTCTCAGCCAAGCGCAATTTATTGTTGATCTTCAAGGAAGCCATGAACAATGCCTTGAAGTATGCAAAGGCTTCTACCGTTCAGTTCACGATCAAACTGGACAATGACCATTTGTATGTTGAACTGAGAGATGATGGCTTGGGATTTGATCGGGAAAAATTGGTTCGGGTTAATGGACTCAACAACATGAAAAGCAGGGCCAAAGAAATGTCTGCCGAGTTGAACGTTCATGCTGTTCCAGGTGTTGGGACACGGATTGTGGTAGAAAAGAGTGTAGGGTAGAGACCCCATATGCGATTGCTGGGAGAACTGTATAAAGCGCGACACATGGTGTCCTCCCTCTCACAAGCATCCAATCCTTCATCAATAAGTCTGAGCACTGCCTGCACAGAACTCATTGAAGAAAAATTCCTGCATACATGGAGACATTTTGGAATGACGATGCAGATTTTTTGTCTCATTTTGTTGCCAAATGCGTATATTTCTAAGGTGAAAATAGCTCTACACTTGATCCTCAGCTGGATGGGAATCCTGTCTATCTGGCTACACACCGCTGGAATCGCCCAGGCTCCAGACATGGTTTTTCAAAGATTCGGGGCAGAAGATGGACTCTCCATGAATGCTGTAAACTGTCTGATGCAAGATCGGCAAGGATTTTTGTGGATCGGGACACAGAATGGATTGAATCGGTATGATGGCTATACCTTTCGCCAGTTTTTTCATGATGCACAGGACTCTTCCAGTCTTAGCAATAATTGGATCAAGGCCTTACTTCAGGACCGACATGGCTTCATCTGGGTCGGGACGCAAGGAGGCTTGTCTGTATTTGATCCAACAATGGAGCGTTGGTATCGCTTTGTCTCAGACAAGAAGAATCGGAAGACTCTGACGCATTTTGACATATTTAGTCTCTACGAAGATCAGGAAGGCGTCCTGTGGGTTGGGACAGGCAGAGGTTTCAACAAAATCATCCGCGAGGGAAAGGATCCAGGTCAATGGTATGCGCATCGATATCCTGCCTATGCTGGATTGAGTCCAGAACGTATCCCTCATTCTGTCATTGAAGGGATAGCTGAAGATCAGCATCAGCGATTGTGGTTTACTTCTCACAGTTCCAGACAGAAAGACAGAACCTACAACAATGGAACTGTGTCAGTCTGGGACAAGCAGAGACAACATTTTGTTCATTATCAGTCTAATCCAGATGATTCTACAGGATTGGCTGATGATGAGATGTCAGTGATTTTGATCGATTCCAAAGATCGCATATGGGTGGGGACCATTTATGAAGGATTGCACCGATTTCTTCCTGAGCAAAATCGGTTTTTGCCCTACCCAATCGGAGCTCCACAGGGAATTTCCCATAGACTGATCAGGACCATTTCTGAGGATCGACAAGGAAATCTGTGGATCGGGACCTACCAGGGATTGGCCTGCTTGCCAAAGGCCGAGGGGAAGGAGTTTGTGAATTATGGCGCAGATCCGGCATCAACGACAGAGACCTATTTGGGATCAGTGAGCAATGTGCTGGAAGATCGATCAGGGAATCTGTGGATTGGCTCTGAACTTGGTTTATTCAAGGCCACCAATACCTCTCAGGGATTCTTGAACTACCTCCCACAATCAGGGGATTCTATCGGTCTGGTTGGGGCAGATGTATTTGGCATCCTGGAGCATAGCAATGGAGATATCTGGGTTGCCTCCTATCAGTCCGGCCTGACTCAATTGATTCCCCAGCCAGATGGAACAGAACAGATTCACCATCATCGAGTAAGCCCCAATCTCTCTAATCAGCTTCCTACCAATACTGTAATCTCAATAGATGAAGGCAAAGATGGGCATATTTGGCTGGGAAGTTTTGAGGGATTGATCGAAGTGCTTCCGGGAAAAGGACCTGAAGCCGAGGCACTATTTCGCTCCTATCGCCATGATCCTCAAATTCCAGGGAGACCATCATCAGATTACATCTATCAAGCCCTGCCAGATCAGAAAGGAAACATTTGGATGGCTACCTACACCCTTGGGGTGGAGTATATGTATCCTTCCAATGGAGAGATGCACATTCGAAGATATGGGATGGATGTCATGAATCCCTATTCTATTCCTAGTAGTAGACCCACCAAATTGTTTCAGGACCCGGAGGGAAACGTATGGGTGGCAACGCATGGGTTATCCCGTCTGTATTTGAATGAGCAAGGGGAGGCAAAATTCAGGCATTTGTTCATCGACCCGATGGATATCCGGTTGGAGAATCATATTGGAGCAAGAGCCATCCATTGGGATGATTCTGGAACCATGTGGCTGGCTTCCAACCGAGGCTTATGGAAGATCAACTGGAAAGAAGAAGATCTCTTGTCTCCTTGGGAGCATGAGGTATCCTATCTGTTGGAACCAGAGATGATCAATTATGGAGAAAAAGAGGGGTTTCCGACAACTGAAATGGTTGGCCTCTTGGTAGACGATCATGGGCGATTCTGGATCAGCTCCCAGCGAGGCTTGAGTCGTTTCGATCCACAAAGCCTCGAAATTCGCAATTATGATAGCAAAGATGGATTGTTTGGCAATGAAATGAATGGGTTTGCCTTTGAAAAAACGAAAAAGGGAGACCTGTTATTCGGAGGGCTGGGCGGCATGGTTCGATTTCATCCTGATAGCCTAAAAACCAATCAGAATCCCCCTTCCGTTTGTTTGACTGAGATCCGTTTGTTTAATGAAAAACTGGAAGTAGGAGCATCCATCCCACAATCAGCTTTTGTATTGCAGGCATCTCCGCAAAGTGTTCAGGAGATCCGTTTGTCCCACAAAGATTATGTGATCTCTTTCGAATATGCAGCCCTGGACTTTACCAAGCCAGTCAAAAATCAGTATGCTTATCAAATGATCGGCCTGGATGAAAGCTGGATTGAAGCAGGCAGTCGCAGATTTGTTACCTATACCAATTTGTCCCCCGGAGAGTATATCTTCCGAGTGAAGGCCAGTAACAATGATGGGATCTGGAATGAAGAGGGGATGAGTCTCAGGATCATCGTCGATCCCCCCTGGTGGCAGACAGGATGGGCTTATCTGTTGTACCTCCTGTTATTGGGTATCATAGTATTTGCCATCGTGAGATATCGAACAGAGAAAGTCCGTCATGAGATGAGAACACTGGCACGAGTCGAACAGGCCAAAGTGGAAGAACGGGATCAGGTTCGGGCACAAAGTTCCCGGGATTTTCACGATGAGGCGGGCAATCATATCACCAAAATCTCTCTCTACACTGGTCTGATCAAAAGAGGAGCAGAACAACATACGGAATTGGAAGAGTATGCAGATCAAATCGAGCGAAACCTTACTGCGCTCTCAGGAGGGATGAGAGACTTCATCTGGGTACTCGATCCTCAAAAGGATGGATTGGATCAAATCATCCAGCGCTTGATTGATTTTGGCTATGATATGTTTAAGCACAGCGAAATAGAATTTGTAGCCAAAAACCAGATCCCGGAGAAATGGTACATTCATCTCGAAGTGTCAGCTAAGCGAAATCTACTTCTGATCTTCAAAGAGGCGATGAACAATACCTTGAAGTATGCTCAGGCTTCAACAGTTCAGTTCATTGCAACATTAGAGCAGGATCACTTCTGTCTGGAATTAATAGATGATGGACTGGGCTTCGATCAAGACAAGTTGGTCCGCGTCAATGGACTCAACAATATGAAGACAAGAGCGGAAAAGATGCAGGCAGAATTTAAGGTAGAAGCAGTGCCTGGTCTTGGGACCAGAATTCTCGTTCGAAAAGAAATTCACCCAAATGGGTAATACCGACTCTGAAGGGAAAGGAGTACTTTTGTTCTATGCACGCCCCAGATATACATGTCGCCATTGTTGAGGATGATCCTGAAATCAGCCAACTCCTGCAAATCATCATTGATGGTACACCAGGATTTGCCTGCTTTCGAACATATGGAGATGCCGAAACAGCCTTGGCAGATTTGCCTTCCTACAAGCCACATATCGTCTTGATGGATATCCATCTGCCTGAAATGAATGGAATAGAATGCTCCCGCAAACTATCCCGAAAGATCCCCGAAACCCAGATCCTGATGTTGACCATTCAGGATGATGATGACTCCGTTTTTGAATCCCTTTGTGCCGGAGCCAGTGGCTATCTACTCAAGGGAACCCCTCCTGCTCAACTCATCGAAGCGCTGGAAGAGGCACATCGAGGAGGCGCTCCCATGAGTCCAAAGATTGCTCGCAAAGTCGTACGGTCTTTTCGGGCAACAACCCAATCGCCCTTGAGTGATCGTGAAACAGAAGTACTGAGACTCTTATGCGATGGCGAAAATTATCGCAGTATTGCCAATGCTTTATTCGTGAGTACAAATACCATCAAGGCACATATCAAGAATATCTACCAGAAGCTTCATGTCAATTCAAGAGCAGCAGCTGTGAGCAAAGCGTTGAAAGATAAGTTGGTGTGAAAACTACCCAATTGGGTAATTGATCTCTGACAAATCCTTTCTCACCTTTGTCCTAGTAAAACAACAAACACAGATGCAGTTTTTTACAAACAAACAGACACACACACCTTCTATCGGAATTCGCTTACTCAAAGCCTTATTGGTATTGCTGCTGTCTCTCGGAGGATTGTTCCTGATTTCCAGGATCTTTCCTTTGCCCAGAGGGATGGGCCTTCAGTATGTGGCCCACCCATTATATGCGCTTGGTGGAATCGTTCTGGCAACTGTGGGCTATCTCATCACCGCTTTTGTGAAGCCAGTCAATGAAACCAAAGCCTTCTGGATCTCCCTGACAGCTAGCCTTGGATTCTCTCTCTTGATATTCACCTCGGCATAGCAAGCCCTTCTCTCACAGTTTTATTCACCTCTTTGTTGTTGCACCTGACTGCTGATGTAGTCAGACAAACGAACACATGTCTCACTTTATGTCATTCAAAAACCTATGAAATCGCTGATTACCAACGTTCTACTATTTTTATTTGTATTGCCAGGAATTGCTCAACCCACCATTACCAAAGATGTGGTATTTGAATTGGGATCAAGTGCTCCCATTCAATTCGCTGATGGCTACTTCCAGCCTGGAATTGCTGGAGAGAATGTGACTTGGGATGTCAGTTCGATCCCCACAACTGGAGACAGCTGGACCTGGAATGCCCTGGACCCAGCCACAACAGCATTTGCAGACAGTTTCCCGTCCGCGAATCTGGCTTTTCCGTTTCCGATGGGAGATACAGCTGAAAATCTGACATATTATCGGCAGGAAGAAGATTCTTTGTTTTTTCTCGGGGCTGCTTCCAGCAATATTGGGGGTGGGGGAGAGACCTTCTTCAACATCTTGGAAGAAGATCCGGATTTGGCTGTGCAGTTTCCATTCACTTATCTGAGTAGCCATACTGATACCTATAAGGGCATAAATTGGGTTGAATTCGGAGGCATGCGTGTCAAGCAATTCCGATCAGCCACGACCCAGCGGGTGGTAGATGGCCATGGAACATTGACTACACCATTTGGCACCTTTCCCAATGCTGTCCGTGTCAAAACCACTGAATCCGTTACGGACTCTCTGTTCTTCGTTGTGCCAGTGCTTTCTACCCAGGAAATCACCCGCTATACCTGGTATGCCGAAGGAGAAGCCTATATCCTCCTGCATATGGATAGCATTGCACAGATCAATCCCGGTTTCACCAATGTTGTTTTCTCCTCTTTCTATCGATCAGGAGAAGTAACAACCTCTATGGATGAGAAGCATCAAGCAGAGAAATGGCAACTCGCTGTTTATCCTAATCCTGCTTCAGATGCCATGACGATATCGACTGGCCTTCCCATCTCTGGCCCCATCGTTCTGAGTCTTCACAATATGGTCGGTCAGGAAATCTTGCAGGAAAAGCTGACTCATCTGCAATCTCCTCAACACTTGTCGCTGCTGGGACTTCAGCCCGGATCATACCTCCTTCGCCTTCACACTGAGGAAGGGATCGCAGCCAAACGAATTATGATTACGCCATAAAAATTCCCTCAACCTTGGCCACCATTTTTCATTCTATTAACCCCAATCAATATCTCAAGTATTATGAAATCCTTTCTATCAATCTCCATTTCTCTGGTTTTCGTTATGATGACCTTCCTGTCTGCCCAAGCGCAAGGCCCCAAAAAATCGCTCGAAATCTTTCAGCAAGTAGCCCAGGAACGTGGCCTGAATGTGAATACTACCTTAGCCAAGTGGGAGAAAGATCTGGTGCCGATTCTCAATTCACGATTTCCGAATCTCGCTGTAAGTAGTGTGAGTATCAGCAGATCTACTGGTGAGATCTCTGTTAAGGGAAGAGATGGAAACGGAACGATGCAGACACTTCCGGGCGTCGATGCCAGTTCAGGTGGAGGAAATTCCAGCAACATGCTGAATAGTCTGTTTGACTGGTGGTATGATGTGGAAGGGCGAAAAAACAACATCGGCCCCAATAGCCCCAAAAACAGACACTCAATCAAGCGTAAGAACAGTGATCTAAAGAACATCCTGGATAATATGTAGCCTCTGTTGAGCAATCACCCACTTACCCCAAATCGGACATCATGCAAAAAACGATTTTGACCACAATCCTTGTGAGTCTCTGGCTACTTCCAGGCATCATGATTGGCCAAACAGATGTAGAAGGAAGCGAAGATCACCCACTGCTCACGCGATATCCCGGTTCCTACATTTCTTATTATGAGACAGTAAAATTTCGGGAATATTCCTTCGCCACTGGTCCAGTAACTGGATATCGGCATATTGAGGAGAAACAAAATATCGAGGGACAATTGACCCGAATCACCTACTATGTGGATAAACATGTGGATGATCTTTCTATCTCGGAAGTCTATAGGGATTATGCCCAGGCGATTGAGAAAGCAGGAATCACTGTCCTGGCCAAAGGAGGGAATCCGCAGAGAAATGTCGACAAACAGGTGGGAGGATCTGGATGGATCGGTCTTGCCTTGGGAGCCAATTCCTTCCGACAAGGAGCAGCAGCCAACTTTCTTTTTGCCGGGACCAGCTCATCAGGAGGGACATTTGCAGTCATGGGGCGAGTCGATCGACCAGAAGGGCCTACATACCTGGCACTATATGGCGAACGGCATAGTAAGGATCTGGTCATCTGCCACCTCGATGTGCTGGAGGTTAAAGGGGCAGAAACGGGAAATGTCTTTGCCGATGCAGACTTTATCAGCAAAGCGATTGCAGACCGAGGCAGTGTGGTCATCTATGGAATCACCTTTGATTTTGACAAGAGTACGATCAAGCCAGAGTCAAAGTCAACCCTGGATGAGATCGCCAAATACCTGACAGACAATCCCTCCATCTCTCTCTATGTTGTTGGCCATACAGATATGAAAGGCAGCTTGGAGTACAATCTCCGTCTGTCCAAGGCCAGAGCAAAAGCTGTCGTGGACGCGATGGTCAATGAATATGGCATCAAGGCTTCCCGGCTGGCTTCAGACGGTGTGGCTTTCCTATCTCCCAAAGCCACGAACATTTCTGACGAAGGTCGAGCCATGAATCGAAGAACAGAACTCGTTCGCCGAGTAGAATAAGTCACTCCACTCCATACACCCATTCATATATATCAGTTATTAACCCACAAAATCCACAACTCATTATGAGAAGTATCATGTTAATCATCTTAACTCTATTGAGCATCAGTATTCTCATTGCCCAATCAGGTCAGGAACTCATCACAAGCATCGAACAAAATGGCGGAAACAAAACCAAAGTTCTTTCTACATTAGAGGCTGAAATCCTGAAGATCACACAGGCAGATTTCCCGGATTGGAATATTACAGGTGTAAGCATCGATTCGAGAACGGGTGTCATGACTGTAAGTGGAACAGACCACAAAGGAAACAGTTTCAGTTACACAGGGAAAAAGTTTGGCGACCTGCTTTCTGGCAATTCCACTTATTTCAGACCGCAGCAAGGAAAGTCCGCTTCATCATATGGATTTTTTGGATGTATGCGTCGAAGATTTGCCGGTCTCCCATGCGATCCAGCAGTTAGAGCCACCAATCTGAAGATTCCCAATAGTGATCTGGATGCAGTAGAGCAAGATTATCGCCGACGATGGCTGATCATGCTTCATGCCTGATCTCTTCAGAAGATTCAATCCATACCTTCTCCCTTCAGCCTGTGTGTCTGGAGGGAGATTTTTTTTTGAGGAGTTGTTTTTGGAGAAAGAGTAGAGGAACTTTGTCTGTATCATGCATTTTCATCACTATACCCTTATTCACCTCAGTAGATTCATTCAGTCTCAGTATCAAGGGACTGAATTGCTGGATTGCTTTTCGCAAAACAAGAATGAACTGGTATTGGAGTGGGAGAGGGGCTATCTCAGAGTCGGATGCCATACGCCAATGACATATATCGCTCCCTCTGATGAATTTGCCAAAGCCCGAAAAAATGTGGTCGACCTCTTCCCGGAAATCAAAGGGACAGTCTTGCAGAAAGTACATGTTGTCCCCTTTGAACGGGAAATGATTCTGGCATTCGAGGGAGATGTCCAACTCATTCTCAAGATGCATGGCATTGGAGCCAATGTGATGTTGCGACATGCAGACAAGATTCAGAGTCTGTTCATTCATCGGCATGAGCAGGATTGGGAGTATGAAGAGATTGCAGGGACCCCCAATCTTCAGATTCCTGGGTCTGTGCCCGCAGATTTGACGTCCGTGCAATCTGCCTTGAGAAGTATATCGATGGTATATGATAAACAATTTGCTGTCAGGGTCCTGGATCTGATACAGAGTGGAAAGGTGTTTTCTCAGGCGTATGAGCAGGTGTTGACCGAAGCGAACAGTCAGACTTACTATATCTATCGGGAACCAAGCAAAATGCGCTTCCTATTGTTTCCCCCGCCTGAAGAAGCAGCCTACATCAGAGTGGAAGGAATCGGGAAGGCATTGGGAATCTTTATGCGCTGCCATTATCAATATGAAGGCTACCGTATTCAGTTTCGGGACAATGGGCGAGCACTCCAAAAGCCTTTCAAAAAATTCAAGAAAGTTTATCAGTCTTATCAAAAAAATATCAAGACGCTTCAGACAGATCGGAATCCAGAAGAGCTGGGACATATCCTGATGGCGAATCTTCATGCGATTCCTCCTAAGAGCAAACAAATAGAATTACAGGACTTGTATGGCGAAGGCACTGTCAAGATCTCCCTGGATCCGAGATTAAGTCCGCAAGACAATGCGGCCAAGCTCTACAAGAAATCAAAACAGCGCAAAGGCAAACTGGAGTATTTGCTGGATCAGGTGGATGAGATTGAAGACAAGCTTCTACAGGCGGAAGAAGATTTGGAGGATTTCGAGCAATTGCCCCAACCTGAAATGCTTGATTTTGGACAGGAGGGATTTCAGATGGAGGAGCTTAAGGCGATGAAAGAGTTCAGCAAAAGGCTTCGGAAAGAAAGGAAAACTGCTCAAAAAGATCGCTATCCATTTCGGACGTTTCAGAAAGAAGGCTATGAAATTTTTGTAGGAAAAAATGCACGAAATAGCGATGAGCTGAGCTTCAAATTTGCCAGTAAACTAGACCTATGGCTTCATGCCAAAGATGTCCCTGGCTCTCATGTCATCATTCGCCAACGAGCTGGTCGGGAGATTCCTCCAACAGTTCTTGAATATGCCGCCTCTCTGGCAGCTTTTTATTCCAAACGAAAAACGGATTCTCTGGTAGCAGTACAATACACACCCAGAAAATATATTCGCAAACGAAAAGGTGATCCAGCAGGTCTGGTGGCTGTAGATCGGGAAAAAGTGATCATGGTAGAGCCAGGCAAAGGCTAGTGTATGAGGGAGGAATCAATGTGGATAAAGTGTGGGAAACTTCCAAAAGCAGGCATGAGTCCAAAAGAGAAAAAGTAAACCATCTGCCGCCTGAGGGGAAGGGTGGGAAAAGCGATTATGTGCTAAGGGACCTTCTTGTTGAGGAAATTGGCGTACAAAGTATTCTTCGGCGCACAACTCCACTCACACCAGTGAATGATTGGACGAACAAGAATCCAAAGTTATCCACATTTCATCAACAGAATTCTTTCAAGATTCAATTTGCTTGGGGGAGATAGCCTTCAATAGCAGACCTTATGGTAGCAAATGACAATTAATGGAAAATAAATGAAGAGAATCTTAATTGTAAATGGTGAGAATTACTGGCACGATATATTAAATGAATTTGAGGTGTCCAGGATAAAGATCCAGGAATCATCCTGGCTAAAAAAAGACGGCATTTTGTATGTAGCCGATAAAGAAAAAGTTGTTCAGCCCGATGGGATATTATGGAGGATTGGGGCAATAAGGCCTGCTGAGATTCAGACCACTGCCTTGAACTTAATTGAATTATCAGAGACGCCTTGTGTCAATCCTGCAAGCACATTGAAAATCGGTTATGATAGACTAGGAATGTTAGCAAGGATCAAAAAACATAAACTACCTTGTATAAAATTCAATGTGGCAAGCAATTCTAATCATCTGAAAAATATCGAAATAGAGTATCCATTTGTGGTAAAAGTAGGAAATTACCATGGAGGGTTTGGAAAAGCCTTAATCGAAAATGACAAGAAGTGGCAGGATGTCAAAGACATATTATTTACCAGCTCGACCTATATCACAATTGAACCCTACATTCCATATGCCAGGGACATCAGATATATCGGCATAAGAGACCAAATCTGGGCAATGTCGAGAAAAGGTAAGTATTGGAAAGCCAATATACAGACGACCTCTTATGAACAAATTGAACCCGAGAAAGAAATAATTGCGGGATTCAAGGAATTACAGAAAGATATTGGGGCTGATTTACTCGCAATAGACATCCTGGAAGAAAAGAATGGAGATGTGCATATCGTTGAATACAATGATATTCCAGGATTATCTGGATTCACAGATGACTTGAAATATGAATTGGCAAATGTATTAAGGGAAAAAATTGCAAAGACTACGGAATGAATCAAATGGATGGCAAAATCCATTTAGGGAAGAGGCCGATTCAAAAACTGTGTCATCAAAACAACTCGGGCTGCTCATTACTTGATCCATTGCTACTTCCTTTCAAATCATCCCCCGACCACTCAATTTGATCCCCAGTCTTTAGCGCCTCTTTTTCTTCTGACTTTGGCAAGTCAGGTTCTTGGAACTTCAATCGACTGACCTTCCGCCGATCCAGCTTATTGCCTACGGCCTTCCAGCCTTTTACATCAATGAATTCTCCAAGATTGACTTCCATGCTTTCTTTGCCTTTGCCAGGGGAGGAAGCTGTATAGGTTGCAATCGGGGCAGGATGTGTCGATGTAAAGACCAGACGTGAATTCTCTGCTTCACTGATATAAGAAAAGGCTTTGTCCAGGGTACTTGTCTCTATACGGAACCGTTTGACATAGTATTCTTTGTTGCTGCCATCATAATGAACTGCTGTGATCACGGTATCAGGAGAGAACTTCTCTACCCGATTGATCTTTTGCATATCATAGCGGTTGGTCAACTCAAAATTCGTCAACTCATAACTCCCATCTTTGTAGAGGACTGTGATGCGATCTTCAGTATCAAATTCTCCCAGGAACTCTCCCCGGCTATCGGTATTTAATCGGCCCACTGTATCATCAAACCAAAGCTTCCTGCCACCCAGCGTGGAGGCCCCGATCGATTTTTGTGAAATCTTTCGAATGGGATATTTGGTCAGAACATTGCCTTGGGAAGAACGACCCTTGATGGCTAATTCACCAAAATTAAAATCGAAAACTTTCTTTTTCGCTCGACAATTTTGGGTGAGATAAATGCTTACTGTTTCTTCCTGGCTATTGTCATGGGCAGAAAAATAAAGAAGCTTTGCGCCCTTTGCTCCATTGGTAACATCGTATTCTCTGTCTCGCGTGATCGCTGTTACGGCAAATCGCTTGATATAATTCTTGGCAGAAGTTGGATCGCGATAAATGGCATGATAGACTTTGCGTTCATTGCCTTTTTTCCAAACATCGACATGAAGGATCTTTTTCCCAACAAAGGCCTTGTCCTGCACCCTGCTTACCAAATATTTCCCATCAGCCCGGAAAATGATGATGTCATCGATATCCGAACAATCGCAGATATATTCCTCTCTTTCATCCTTTTTCAGCCCATATCCGACAAAGCCCTCTTTCTTGTTGACATATAACTTCTCATTGGCTACAACAACCTGCCGAACCTGTATATTATCAAAGGTCGTGATGAGCGTTTTGCGTTCTTTGCCTGCACTATATTTGCTGAGGAGATCTTCAAAATAGGCAATGGCAAACTCTGTCAGATGAGCCAGATGATGCTCAATCTCTTGAATCTCCTCCTCCAAATTCCGGATCTGCTCGTCGGCTTTAAAGGAATTGAATTTAGAGATTCGTTTGATGCGGATTTCAGTCAGTCTGACGATATCATCCTGAGTGATTTCCCGATAGAATTGTGGTTTGAATGGCTCCAGTCCAAGATCGATGGTTTCAAGAACTTCTTCCCATGTCTCACACTCCTCGATATCCCGATAGATTCGATTTTCAATGAAGATTTTTTCCAGAGAGGCAAACAGCAGTTTTTCCTTTAGTTCTGCCAATCGAATCTCCAACTCCATTCGAAGGAGTTCCTTGGTGGCATCCGTTGCCATTTGCAGCATCTCATCTACAGTGAGGAAATGCGGCTTCTCATCGATGATGACACAGGCGTTGGGAGAAATAGATACTTCGCAATCAGTGAAGGCATACAGCGCATCGATGGTGACATCTGGAGAGACTCCTGTTGCCAGATCTATTTGTACCTCAACTTCCTGGGCGGTATTGTCCACCACCTTCTTGATTTTGATTTTGCCTTTATCATTGGCTTTCAGGATAGATTCGATCAAGCTGGTAGTGGTCACTCCATATGGAATGTCCTTCACCAGGAGAGTCGATTTATCTTTGGATTCAATATGGGCACGAACGCGAATCTTTCCTCCCCTTTTGCCTCCATTGTAATTGCTGGCATCGATCATGCCTCCGCCAGGGAAATCAGGGACCAAATGGGGCTTCCTTCCTTTTAAGGCTGCAATTGATGCTTTGCACAACTCTATGAAATTGTGAGGCATAATCTTGGTCGCCAAGCCTACCGCAATCCCCTCAACACCCTGGGCAAGGACCATTGGGAATTTCATGGGAAGGGCTACAGGTTCATTTTTGCGACCATCATAGGAGACCTGCCATTCTGTGGTTTTGGAGTTGAATGCGACATGTAGAGCAAACTTGGACAAGCGAGCCTCGATGTATCGGGCAGCCGCTGCCTTGTCTCCAGTTCGTACGTCTCCCCAATTGCCCTGACAATCGATCAACAAATCTTTTTGTCCCAGTTTCACCAACGCATCTCCAATCGCAGCATCTCCATGAGGATGATACTGCATGGTTTGACCAATGACATTGGCAACTTTGTGGAATCTGCCATCATCCATTTCTTTCATCGCATGGAGAATCCTTCTTTGAACAGGCTTCAACCCATCCGAAAGAAGAGGGACGGCACGCTCCAGGATTACATATGAGGCATAATCAAGAAAGTAGGTTTTGTACATCCCCGAAACCGGGGTGGTGATGGGATCACGCCCATTCAAATCTCCTTCAGTCATAAATTCCTAAAAAATTAGCATGGCTAAGTATTTTGGCAAATATAACAAATTGTTATCTTTTTGTAAATCCTTTGATAATCCGGCCTGGATTTTTTAAGAGATCAAAAAGAGGAGAGAAAAAACGAATCATTTGTTTTGATTCTATTAGCATATTGAATACCATCAACCCCTCTCCTAACTATCGTGAAATCAGGCAGTTTGAAGATCAATACTCTTTGAATTACGCTTTTACATCACTTTTCTTCTGAAGTCTCATGAATGCGAGACAGCTTCTTCTGACGGGAATCTTCCTACTGACTATATCCTTCTGCAAGACATCCGGCTGTACAGATTTCATCTCTCTCATCCATCAGTCAGATGCCAATGAGGATGTGAACAGGAAAGGAATAAATTTCTTGGTCAATCTCTAGCCTTGGCTCCCTCGCTCACTTGGCTGAGGTCTGAGACCAGAAGACAACTCTTGATTTACTTGAGTCAGATGCTCTGTGCCTGTTGAGGCATCCGAGTCAGGCGGTCATCCAATTTGTTCATCACAAGTTGGATGACTTCTTCCAATTGTGCCTCCAGGAGAGGATTTGCTCCTTGTAGTCCCATGGAAACTTCCTGAGCCCAAACAGCATAGGCCTTACGTCTTTCGGCTGGCCAGTTGGCTGGTGGACGCTCAGCCAAGTCTTTCAGGTTGGCAATTTTGTCGGCCAGGGAGATTTGTTTGGCTCCTTGAGATTTGGAGGAAGCAGTGAGAATCTGAATGCGTTTTCGAACATCTTTGGGTTTGCTTTTATCATCTGAGACCTCCTCAACATAGCCCAGGACTACCGGACCGAATTGCTCGAGGATTTCCTCGGGTTTGGTATTGGTGTCTTCGAGGGTGTCGTGAAGAATGCTCGCGATTAAGATGTCTTCATCTCGAACTTTCCCAACATTCCAGAGGACATTGGCTACATCCACCAGATGATTCACATAGGGACTGAGACGACGATCTTTGCGTCTTTGATAGCGATGCTTGTCTACAGCAAAAGCAAACGCGGAGAGAAGGGTTCCTGTGAATTGCATGAGCAAAATGAAATAAAATAGGCGACTAAAAAATAGGGAGATAACAGCAAGTGCAATTGCTGAATCATGACAGCTGGGCGAACCAAAAACAACGAATGGAGAAAGATCCGGGAAAAAAAATCCTGCCTGTTCCCTGTGGAATAGGATCTTTAGAAACAAACAGAAACCAATATGGAAATTCCCCAATTAAGACTATAAGGATAAGGATTTTTTTCCTTGCGACAAAGGAAAATCCCTCAGATCCTTCAAAATTTTCCGCTTGATCCAGCTTCCTATTGGCTACATGATAGCGGACAAGAAGCTTTTTGCAAGTATTAGAACATCAATTCCATAGAAGGTATGAAAAAAGGCAAGAAGGATTCTGAATGTAAAGAGAAATTCCTCTCTTCTCTTGTCCAGAATCCCCCTTGCTTATAGAAGGATACTTAGCTTACAATGTTATGATTGACGGAAGAGTTCAGGAGTGGAACCTATTCTCTTCTTGGCTAGCCCAGTCCTACACCAGCATATCGAATTCCAGTGAGTCGCGCCATGTCATAATGGAAGGTCGTTACATCCTCCATATTGAACGCACTCAAAGATTGATGACCACAGGCTCTAGCGACGACTTGCATCAGTTCAGTTGAAGCATGAAGGAAGTTGTGCAACTGTTTCGCAGATGTTTCGATGTTTAACCTCGCTCGCAGATGCGGCTTTTGGGTAGCAATTCCCACAGGACAATTGTTGGTGTTGCAGGCACGCATTCCCAGGCAGCCAATGGCCTGTATTGCAGAGTTGGCAACAGCAATCGCATCCGCCCCCATGGCCATGGCTTTGACAAAGTCCTGAGGAACTCTCAGACCGCCAGTGATCACCAGACTTACTCCTGTGGCACCTCTTTTGTCCAGATGGATTCGCGCACGACGAAGAGCAGGAATTGTCGGGACGCAGATATGGTCTCTCAAGATCGTTGGAGCTGCGCCTGTCCCACCACCTCGTCCATCCAATATGATGTAATCAGCACCTGCATCCAATGCAAAATCGATATCAGCCTCAATATGGCTGGCGGCAAGCTTAAATCCTACAGGTATCCCCCCGCTTACTTTGCGGACTTCCTCTCCAAAGCGTCTAAAATCTTCTACGCTGGAAAGATCCGTAAAGGTAGATGGGCTGATCGCTGCTGTCCCCACAGGAATGTTTCGTACCGAAGAGATCTCAGGCGTGACCTTATTTCCTGGAAGATGCCCGCCAGTTCCTACTTTGGCACCTTGCCCACCTTTGAAGTGAAAGGCTTGACTCAGGCCGACTTTTTCCCACCCAAACCCAAATTGTGCAGAAGCCAGCTCATAAAAGTAGCGGGAATTATTGGCCTGTTCATCCGGCAGCATGCCGCCCTCCCCGGAGCAGATGCCCGTTCCTGCCAATTCAGCTCCCATAGCCAGTGCAGTCTTGGACTCCTTGGAGAGAGAGCCAAAGGACATATCTGAGACAAAAATCGGGATGTCCAGTACCAATGGCTTTTGAGCATTGGGGCCAATCACTGTTCGAGTATCTACTTGATGATCATCGAGCAGAGGCTTTCGAGCCATCTGTGCAGGCAACAACTGAATATCATCCCAACCAGGAAGTTGGGTTCGTGATACCCCCATCGCAGCTGTTGGCCCGTGATGTCCATAATTCTCCAGGCCGTGTTGTGCCAACTCCTTTATATATAAGGAATAGGGTTCTTCTGGTTCGGGATGCGTATCGGCATAAGATCCGAGGTACTCTTTGCGATGGAATCTCGGTGGAATGATCTCCTCAAAAGCGATCACATCAGCTCGATCAATATAGACATACCCCTCATGAATACTTGCAGGAAATTTCTGAAGTTTTTCTTTGGGTTCATATTCACTCACACCTGTGTCCATTCGATAGTCCCAGTTATGAAGCCCACAAATAAGGTTGTGACCTTCAATGTGCCCATCTGCCAGAAGTGCTCCACGGTGGAGACATCTTCCATACAGAACTGACACTTCATCTCCATACCGAATGACAACCAAGTCGGTTTGTTCAACCAAAGCATGTGTAGGTTCGCGCTCTGCCAACTCAGTAAAAATGGCAAGCTGAACGGGCTCGTGCATAGCATGATATTCCTTATACATCTGCATAAAGGGGAAAATTGAGAGAGAGTTTACTCAGTAAAAAAGGAAGCGATTTGTTATGAGAAGTCCGAAGATAAGATTTTTGTGAAAATATTGGTCCATTTTTTGTTTTTCTAAATAGAAATCCGATCTTTGCCCAGCCAATTGACAAATGGGCATCACTTTTGATAAAAAGAAAGCCTACAATTGGGTCTTTGCAGAATGATTTCTTCATGGCAATGCGTCTGATTTAAAGAACAGAAGTATCCCGGGAGACTGCACAAGGAACAGAGAATGTTAATCACCTACTCCTTAGGTTGAGGTATTTCACAACTCTCTCTTGTTTCTTCTCTCCCTTCCTTTCTTTAGACCTTACATGTAGGAACCTCTGTCAAGAGAATGTCAGAGTTGCCTGGCGAGGTGTTAACTAAGTAAAAATTGCAACAGTGGCTTGGAAAGGCCGGGTAGTTTCTCTACCTTTGCAGCCGCTTTTGAGAATTGTATAAAAGAACTATGCCAACAATTCAACAATTAGTTCGAAAAGGCAGAAAAGTCAAGCAAGAGAAAAGTAAATCTCCAGCTTTGGACTCCTGCCCCCAGAGACGAGGTGTATGTCTGCGGGTATACACTACAACCCCCAAGAAGCCTAATTCAGCTTTGAGGAAAGTTGCGCGTGTGCGCCTGACAAATGGCAAAGAGGTGAATGCCTATATCGGTGGCGAGGGACACAATTTGCAGGAACACTCCATTGTTTTGGTAAGGGGTGGAAGAGTAAAAGATCTGCCAGGTGTGCGATATCACGTGGTGAGAGGAGCCTTGGATACGGCTGGAGTAGAGGGAAGAAATCAGGGAAGATCTAAGTACGGAACCAGAAGGCCTAAGAAGTAATCAATCATGAGAAAGTCCAGAGCAAAAAACCGGAAACCGCTACCAGATCCTCGATACAAGGATGAAATGGTGAGCATGTTTGTGAATAATCTCATGACCTCAGGGAAGAAAAGTGTAGCATATAGCATCTTTTATGGAGCGATGGATATTATTGAGGGGCGACCAGAGGTTGAAGATCCACCTTTAGAGGTGTTCAGAAAAGCCCTGCACAACGCCATGCCTATGGTAGAAGTGAAGAGTCGAAGAGTAGGGGGGGCCACATTTCAGGTACCTACTGAAGTGAAACCAAAAAGAAGAGAAGGATTGGGAATTCGATGGCTGATTCGCTATGCCAAAAATAGAAACGGACGATCAATGAAAGAAAAGCTTGCAAATGAATTCATTGCAGCTGCAAGAGGAGAAGGACAAGCAGTGAAGAAACGGGATGATACACATAGAATGGCAGAAGCAAACAAGGCATTCTCACACTTCCGTTTGTAATAATCACCTATTGAACTTTACCGCCAGTAAATACTTGTCTTAATTTTTAAAGGGACCTATTTAAACTACTACTCAATTTTTGAGTGCAACAATTTTCTAAAAGACAAAACAAAAAATGGCAACAATACCGTTAAAAGATACCCGGAATATTGGCATCATGGCTCACATTGATGCTGGTAAGACGACGACTACCGAGCGTATCCTTTACTATACCGGTATTTCTCATAAAATCGGGGAAGTACATGATGGCGCTGCCACCATGGACTTTATGGAGCAGGAACAAGAGCGAGGAATCACAATTACCTCTGCTGCTACGACTACCAGTTGGCCATATAATGGCACCAAACATAGGATCAATATTATTGATACACCTGGTCACGTAGACTTTACAGTAGAGGTGGAACGATCATTACGGGTACTGGATGGAGCAGTAGCCGTTTTTTGTTCTGTAGGTGGGGTAGAACCACAAAGTGAGACTGTTTGGCGTCAGGCTGATAAGTATCATGTTCCCAGAATTGGCTTTGTCAACAAGATGGACCGATCTGGTGCAGATTTCTTTGAGGTTGTGCGACAGGTAGAGGATATGCTTGGTGGAAATCCCGTGCCGCTTCAGGTACCGATTGGCGCAGAAGTAGACTTCAGAGGAGTTGTAGATCTGTTGGATAAGAAAGCGATTATCTGGAATGAGAATGACATGGGCATGACCTATGAAGAAATTCCCATTCCCGCTGAATTAGAGGAGCAGGTTGAAGAGTGGAGAACCAAAATGATTGAAGCTGTAGCGGAATATGATGAAGCGCTTCTGGAGAAATATTTTGAAGATCCTGATTCTCTGACAAGAGAAGAAATCCTAAATGGCCTTCGTGCTGCAACACTGGATATGGCAATTACGCCCATGATGTGTGGATCAGCATTTAAGAATAAAGGAGTTCAAGCCTTATTGGATGCGGTTTGTGCCTTGTTGCCATCTCCATTGGAAGTACCTGAGATTGAAGGAATCAATCCTTATACACAGGCGGCTGAAAGTCGGGTTCCTGATATAGAGGCACCCTTCACGGCTTTGGCCTTCAAAATCATGACAGACCCTCACGTAGGGCGATTGACCTTCTTCCGAGTTTATTCTGGATCTATTTCTTCTGGCTCTCAAGTCCTGAACAATCGATCCGGGAAAAAAGAACGATTGGGAAGAATCATGCAGATGCACGCCAACAAGCGAAACCAGATTGAGAAAGTTGAGGCGGGTGATATTGCTGCCGGGATTGGATTCAAGGATATCCGCACAGGGGATACCATCACTTCCCTGGATTCTCCCTTGAACCTGGAATCCATGACTTTCCCTGATCCTGTGATCAAGTTGGCCGTTGAGCCCAAGACACAGAAGGACGAAAGCAAACTGTCAGTCGGATTGGCCAAACTATCTGAGGAAGACCCAACTTTCCAGACTTCTTTTAATGAAGAGACCAACCAGACAATTATTGCTGGAATGGGAGAGCTTCACCTGGAAATCATCGTGGATCGACTGCGACGGGAGTTCAAGGTTGAAGTCAACCAAGGAAAGCCACAGGTTTCTTACCGAGAAGCGATTACCCAAAAGGTATCACACAGAGAGCTGTATAAAAAGCAGACAGGTGGTCGAGGCAAGTTTGCCGACATCAGATTTGAAATGGAGCCTTTGGCTGACAATGCTGAAGAGGTCTTTGAGTTTGTCAACGAGATCAAAGGTGGGTCAATTCCCAAGGAATTCATTCCTTCAGTGGAGAAAGGAATCAAAGGAGCCATGCGAAATGGTGTTCTATCTGGATTCCAGACAGAAGGGGTGAGAATTCGACTCTATGACGGAAGTTTCCATCAGGTAGACTCAGACCAACTGTCCTTTGAATTGGCAGGTAGATTGGGATTCAGAAACGCAGCCCGTCAAGCCAAACCTATCCTCAAAGAACCCATTATGGCTGTAGAAGTAGTTACGCCTGAGGAATCTATGGGGAGTATCGTAGGGGATTTGAACAAGCGGCGAGGAAAAATTGACGATATGGGAGATCGTGGAAATTCGAAAGTAATCAAAGCCAGAGTTCCGTTATCAGAACTGTTTGGTTACGTAACGGATCTTCGAACGATTTCCTCGGGAAGAGCAGCTTCAACAATGCAGTTTTCTCATTTTGAAGCCACACCTTCGGGAATTCAAGAAGAAGTAATAGCAAGTATCAAAGGTCTGACTAAAGTATAGGGTTTCCTGTACGCCAACTAACAATAAGGCAATGACCCAGAAGATCAGAATTAAGCTCAAATCGTACGATCACAACCTCGTGGACAAGTCTGCGGAAAAAATCGTGCGCACAGTAAAGTCCACTGGTGCCGTTGTAAGTGGCCCAATCCCACTCCCTACAGAGCGCTCTGTGATCACTGTCAACCGTTCTCCGCACGTCAATAAGAAGTCCAGAGAGCAATTTGAAATCAGTTCATACAAGCGTCTGATTGACATCTTCAGTTCTAGCTCCAAAACTGTAGATGTACTCATGAAATTAGAGCTCCCTTCAGGAGTAGATGTTGAAATTAAAGTGTAAAGGAGCAAGCTGTAACCCATAATCCTATCAAAGATGGCAGGAATCATCGGCAAGAAAGTAGGGATGACCAGCATCTTCGATGAAAATCGAAGAAACATTGCCTGTACCCTTATTTACGCAGAGCCAAATGTTGTTACCCAGATCAAATCAAATGAGATCCGGGAAAATGGCAAAACTGACGGGTATAGCGCAGTGCAACTGGCTTTTGGTGAGAGGAAAGAAAAAAACACCCCTAAACCCTTAAAAGGGCACTTCGATAAGGCTAGCACGACGCCAAAAAGAAAACTGGTCGAATTTAATTTCGATGACAGTGATCTGAACCTGAACCTTGGAGATCAAGTCGGTGTGGACTTGTTCGAAGAAGGAGAATTTGTCGACGTAGTCGGTATCTCCAAAGGAAAAGGCTTTCAAGGCGTAGTCAAGCGTCATGGCTTTAGAGGAGTGGGCGGTAGAACCCACGGTCAGCATAACCGTGAGCGTGCACCAGGATCTTTGGGACCAGGTTCAACTCCCTCTCGTGTCTTCAAAGGAATGAAGATGGGAGGAAGAATGGGAACCGATCGCGTAAAGGTTCAAAACCTTCGTATTCTCAAAGTTATCCCTGAGAAAAATCTATTGGTTATCTCCGGTTCTATTCCCGGACATAAAGGGTCTTACGTTATCATCGAAAAATAAAGATGGAAGTAGCAATCTATAATATCGAAGGTACGGACACTGGGAGAAGAGTGAAGTTGGATGAAACCATCTTCGCTATGGAGGCTCCGAATGATCATGCCATTTATATGGATGTCCGTCAGATTCAGGCCAATAAGAGGCAGGGAACGCATAAAGCGAAAGAAAGAGGGGAAGTTTCTGGTACAGGAAAAAAACCCTATCGCCAGAAAGGAACAGGGAATGCGCGTGCCGGGGATCGAAAATCTCCGCTTTGGAGACATGGAGGTCGTGTGTTTGGCCCAAGACCCAGAAACTATGGGTTCAGACTGAACAAAAAAGTAAAGCGTCTGGCCAGAAGAAGTGCCTTGACCTATAAAGCAAATGAGGAAAGCATCAGGGTATTGGAAGACTTCAATTTTGATGCACCCAAGACCAAAGCATTCAGAAATATCCTGGATAGCCTGGAATTAGGTGGCAAGAAAGTTCTCTTCGTTCTTCCTGGAGATAATGACAATGTCTATCTCTCTAGTAGAAACCTTCCAAAAACCAATGTGATCCAGGCAGATAACCTCAATACCTACGATATTCTCAATGCAGATATGCTGGTATTGACAGAGGAAGCGGTAGGGGTGATCAATGAACGAATGACCAACTAAGGGTATGATTGTACTAAAACGACCTATCATCACCGAGAAAACAGCCGACTATACTGAAAAAGGGCTGAACAAATATGCCTTTGAGGTGAACATGAAAGCCACCAAAGAGCAGATCCGACGTGAAATAGAGAGAGTATATGAGGTAGAGGTTGAGGATGTCAATACGATGATTGTTAGAGGCAAAAGTCGTTCCAGATACACCAAAAGAGGTGTTATCAAAGGAAAGTCTCCCAACTATAAGAAGGCCATCGTGACTTTAGTGGAAGAGGATGAAATCGATTTTTACAAACACATTTAAAGGAGTTGACTAGCTATGGGAATTAGAAAACTGAAACCCGTTACACCAGGCTCCAGACAGCGTTCGGTTTCTGATTTTGCTGAAATTACAAAATCCAGGCCCGAAAAAAGTCTAACAAGCCCGTTGAAGAGCTTTGGCGGACGAAATCGATCTGGCCGGACGACCATGCGTCATCGTGGTGGTGGGCATAAGAAGCGATACAGAATCGTAGACTTCAAACGGGAAAAATTCAATATTCCCGCTACTGTCAAGGCCATTGAGTATGATCCCAATCGCTCTGCGAGAATCGCTTTGGTCTTCTATGCAGATGGAGAAAAAAGATACATCCTCGCACCAGATAAAATAGAAATTGGGCAGAAAATCGTCTCTGGAGAGACTGCTGAACCAAAAGTGGGGAACGCAATGCACCTGAAAAATATTCCGCTTGGTACCTTTGTACACAATGTGGAATTGCATCCAGGACAAGGAGGTGTCATGGCGAGAAGTGCAGGTTCTTATGCACAATTGACAGCAAAAGAAGGGAAGTATGCCGTGTTGCGCTTGCCATCAGGAGAAACGAGAATGGTGCTGTCTAAATGTATGGCAACCATTGGAATTGTAGGGAATTCCTCTCACCAGAATATTGACCTTGGAAAAGCGGGACGGAACAGATGGTTGGGAAAACGACCACACACACGAGGGGTAGCCATGAACCCGGTCGATCACCCAATGGGTGGTGGAGAAGGAAGAGCTTCTGGAGGACATCCTCGTAACAGAAACGGACTTCCAGCCAAGGGATTCAAAACCCGAAACAAGAAAAAAGCATCCAATAGCTTGATTATCAGTCGCAAGAAGAAGAAAAGGAAATAATTGTTATGGCCAGATCTCTGAAAAAAGGACCATTTATTGATCCAAAGCTAGAGCGGAAGGTTCTTCGAATGAATGAAGCCGGGAACCGTCGACTCATCAAAACCTGGGCCAGACGATCTATGATCTCTCCAGATTTTGTTGGCCACACCATCGCTGTACACAATGGGAATAAATTCATTCCGGTATTTGTGACAGAGAACATGGTAGGGCATAAGTTGGGAGAATTTGCTCCAACCCGAAACTTCCGTGGACACGCAGGTAGTAAAAAAGATAAAAGGAGATAGTATCATGGCAGAATCCACTAAAATGACTCGTAAAGAGAAAATAGCAGCAGGGATTCCTAAACCTCCCAAACGCAAGACTGCCTATGCCAATGCGCTCAAGGCAGAAAAAGAGGATGTAACAAAAGTTACATTGCGGAACTTCCGTTCAGCTCCTCGAAAAATGCGCCTGATCATTGATCAGATTAGAGGGATGGAGGTCTTTGATGCAATGAATACCCTGAAGTTCACCAATCGTGCAGCAGCACCAGCCGTGATGCGATTGCTTCAGTCAGGAATCACAAGTTTTGAAGAAAAAAATGAAGGAGAACGAGTAGATGTGGGAACACATTATATCTCTGAAGCCTTTGTAGATAGTGCCAGAATGCTCAAGAGACTTCGACCTGCACCACAGGGAAGAGCACACTTGATCAGGAAACGATACTGTCATGTTACGTTGGTGATCGATGAGATCCCCGACTTTGAAGAAGACGAATCATAAACCAAAAAGATTAGGAAATTGGGACAGAAGACTCATCCAATTGGACTTAGACTCGGCATCATCAAAGGTTGGGAATCCAACTGGTATGGTGGAAAGGATTTCTCAGATAAACTGATCGAAGATGAGAAGATCCGAGCCTATCTGAAAGCGCGTATTCCTCGTGGCGGTATTTCAAAAATTGTCATCGAGAGAACCCTCAGAAAGATTACCATTACCATTCATACATCTCGACCTGGGATTGTGATTGGGAAAGGAGGAAAAGAAGTGGACAAACTTCGGGAAGAGATCAAAAAGGTCACTGGAAAAGATGTTCAAATCAACATCTTTGAGATCAAGCGACCTGAACTCGATGCCACCCTGGTTGCCCAACAAATTGCGCAACAACTAGAAGGAAGGGTGTCTTTCCGGCGAGCCATGAAATCTTCACTTGCATCGACCATGAGAGCTGGTGCTGAGGGATGTAAGATTATGTGTTCAGGTAGACTCGGTGGAGCAGAAATGGCAAGAACAGAGCAGTACAAGCAAGGACGAATTCCTCTGCAAACTCTCCGAGCGGACATTGATTATGCCTTGGTTGAATCTCATACCATCTATGGAGTGATCGGTGTCAAAGTCTGGATATTCAAAAAAGAAATCTTTGGTAAAGTTGATCTTTCTCCAAATACGCAATCAGACAGAAAGCGAGGAGGAAAGAAAAGAAGAAGATAATAGCGTACCATCATGTTACAGCCAAAAAAAGTAAGAAGAAGAAAAGTCCAGAAAGGGCGGATGAAGGGAAATGCCGGGAGAGGTGCTGAAATAGCATTTGGTTCTTATGGACTAAAATCTTTGGAAAGCCACTTTATTACCTCTCGTCAGATTGAGGCCTGTAGGGTTACAATCTCCCGAGCAATGAAGCGGGAAGGGAATATGTGGATTCGAATTTTTCCTGACAAACCGATCACCAAAAAACCCGCTGAGGTACGAATGGGGAAAGGGAAAGGAAATCCAGAATATTGGGCGGCTGTTGTAACACCAGGTCGGATTCTCTTTGAATTGGATGGTGTGCCTGAAAGTGTTGCAAGAGAAGCCTTGCGATTGGCTGCAAACAAGCTGCCCATCAAGACCAAATTTGTTATCAGAAGAGACCTGTTAGAAATATAATAGTATGAAGGCTCAGGAAATTAGAGATCTCAGTCTACAGGAAGTAAAGGCCCGACTGAAGGAAGAACAAGATGTACTCCTTCGTCTTCGCCTCAACCATGCTGTCTCCTCCATCGAGAACCCTTCAGAAATTCGGGAATCACGGAGAACCATCGCCAGATTGAAAACCATTTTGAAGGAACGTGAGTTGGCACAACAAAAAAGCGAATAAGCAATTATGAGCGAAGCTATTACAAGAAATTTGCGCAAAGTCCGTATCGGCAAAGTCATCAGCGATAAGATGGAAAAATCTATTGTTGTGTCTGTAGAGCGAAGAGTAAAGCACCCTATTTATGGGAAGTTTGTGAAAAAAACCTCTACGTTTCTGGCACATGATGAGAACAATGAGTGCGGAATCGGAGACACTGTACGGATAATGGAAACCCGGCCAATGAGCAAAAGAAAGCGTTGGCGCATGGTGGAAATCATTGAAAGAGCAAAATAGTCGGTCTTTGTTTCATATATGTTCATTTTGAAACAGACACAGACCTCTAACACAGATAGACTTCTAAATTAGATAGATACGTCATGATTCAACAGGAGAGCAGATTGAGAGTTGCAGACAATAGCGGAGCCAAAGAAATTCTTTGTATCCGGGTATTGGGCGGTACTCGCAGAAGATATGCCAGGATAGGCGATCAAATTGTTGCAACGGTAAAGTCCGCTGATCCCAGTTCCAATGTCAAAAAAGGTGATATTGTGAAGGCGGTAGTGGTTCGAACTCGTAAAGAACGCCGCCGGAAAGATGGGTCCTACATTCGGTTCGATGACAATGCGGCAGTATTACTTGCCATTGATGGCGGACCAAGAGGAACCAGGATATTTGGACCAGTGGCCAGAGAGTTACGCGACAAAGGGTATATGCGAATTGTTTCATTAGCCCCTGAAGTTCTCTAATTGAGCATTTTATTCGATTCAAACTTCCATGGCAAATTCAAAACTTCATATCAAAAAAGATGACATCGTTCAGGTGCTCTGTGGTTCAGACAGAGGCAGACAAGGACGTGTCCTCAAAATGCTTCCAGCAGAAAATAAAGCCATCGTTGAAGGGGTCAAAATCGTGAGAAAAGCAACGCGACCCTCACAGCAAAACCCCAATGGTGGAATCATTGAACAGGAAGCTCCCATACATATCTCTAATCTGATGTTGGTAGATCCAGGGTCCAAAAAACCAACCCGAATTGGTCGCCAGCGAAATGAAAATGGGAGAGGATGGGTGCGATATTCAAAAAAGAGCGGCGATATCATAAAGTAAATCCAGAGTTATGGCGCAAGAACCAAGACTACTGACAGTATATAAAGAGACCATCGTTCCTGCATTGAATGAAAAATTTCAATACACTTCTATCATGCAGGTTCCTAAGCTGGACAAGATTGTGCTGAATAGAGGGGTCGGCGATGCAGTCGGAGATAAAAAACTGATTGACTCAGCGGTAGAAGAATTTGCCCTTATTTCAGGACAAAGACCTGTCGTAACATATTCCAAAAAGAGTATCTCTAACTTCAAATTGAGAGCGGGGATGCCGATTGGATGCAAGGTTACCCTCAGAAGGGTAAAGATGTATGAGTTTTTGGATCGATTTATCAATGTGGCACTACCCAGGGTAAGGGACTTTCGAGGAATTCCTTCTAAAGGATTCGATGGAAGAGGAAACTTTACAATGGGCGTGAAAGAACAGATCATCTTTCCAGAAATCAATGTTGACAAAATTAGTCGGATCTCTGGATTGGATGTGACATTCGTTACCTCAGCCAGAACTGACGAAGAAGCATTTGAATTGCTGAAGCTCTTCAAAATGCCATTTCAGGGGATCAAACAAGGAAACCAAGTATAAAAATTATGTCCAAAAAGTCGATCATAGCCAGACAAGCCAAGCGAGAGCGTCTTGTAGAGCGATATGCTGCGAAGCGTCAAGCGCTCAAAGAGGCAGGAGACTATCAGGGACTTGCTTTGCTCCCCAGAAACTCTTCTCCCGTAAGATTACACAATCGCTGCATGTTGACGGGAAGACCACGTGGATACATCAGAAGATTTGGGATTTCTCGAATTAAGTTTAGAGAATTGGCCCTTCAAGGCAAAATTCCAGGAGTAAAGAAAACGAGTTGGTAATATGAATACGGACCCGATAGCAGATTATCTGACTAGAATCAGAAACGCACAGGCCGCTGGACATAAAGTGGTCGACATCCCAGCCTCAAAATTGAAGCTGGAGATTACGAAAGTACTAGAAGATCAAGGGTATATCCGCAAACATAAAATGGTGGATGCCGGACCGCAAGGAACACTCAAGATCGCTTTGAAATATGACAGGCTGACCAAAAAGCCCGCCATTTCAAAATTGATCCGAATCAGCAAACCTGGACTGCGGAAATATGCCAAAGTGAAATCAATGCCTCGTGTACTAAACGGATTGGGAATCGCCATTCTGTCTACGCCAAGTGGCGTAATGACAGCAAAGAATGCCCGAACCCAAAATGTTGGAGGTGAAGTTTTGTGTTACGTTTACTAAGCGAATAAGCTATGTCAAGAATTGGTACACTACCGATCACATTGCCTGCCAAAGTGGAAATTTCAGTGGATAAATCCAATGTTGTTACCGTCAAAGGGCCAAAAGGTGAACTGAAACAAAAGGTAGATCCTGATCTAACAGTAGAAATAGACGGGAATACATTGAAAATCACCCGACCCACTGATCAGAAAAGACATCGGGCAGCTCACGGCTTGTACCGATCTCTGATCAACAATATGGTGATCGGCGTATCTCAAGGATATGAGAAGAACATGGAGGTAGTCGGGGTTGGTTATAAAGCAGAAGCCAAAGGCAATCTGTTGGAATTGTCTCTCGGGTTTTCTCACCCGATTGTGTTTGCCCTTCCTCCAGAGATTTCTGTTGAAACAGAGACGAAACGAGGAGTGCCACCTAAGATAATGCTCAAAGGAATAGACAAGCAGTTGATAGGTCAGATTGCAGCGAAAATCCGATCCTTTAGACCACCAGAGCCCTACAAAGGAAAGGGAATTCGATTTGAAGGAGAGGAAATCAGAAGAAAAGCTGGAAAAGCCGCTGGTTAATAAATGAAATTTTAGGAGGGATCAATTACCTCCTCATAAATGGAGAACTATGGGAAGTACTTCAAAAAAAGTGTTGCGACGCAACCGAATTAAGAGAAGACTCCGAGGGAGAATCAGAGGGACCTCCGAAAAACCTCGTCTGTCTGTCTTCAGAAGTAACAAAGAAATCTATGCCCAAATCATCAATGATGAGAACGGTAATACGGTAGCAAGTTGTTCTTCTCGAAGAAAAGAGTTAAATTTGCAGCCGCTTTCTAAGACAGAACAGAGCAAGGCTGTAGGAGCAAAAATCGCCGAATTGGCGAAAGCTGCAGGAGTTGAAACTGTCATTTTTGATCGTAACGGCTACAAATATCACGGTAGAGTAAAAGCATTGGCAGAAGGTGCGCGGGAAGGCGGCCTACAATTCTAACATTCTTATGAATATACCCAACGAGTTAAGAGTCAAGAACGATGGCAATGCCGAACTTCAAGAGAAGGTCGTCAAAATCAAGCGTGTTGCCAAAGTGGTAAAAGGTGGCCGTCGATTCAGCTTCAGTGCAATCGTAGTTGTGGGGGATGGAAAAGGAATTGTTGGATTTGGTCTTGGTAAAGCAAATGAGGTAACCGATGCCATTTCAAAAGGAGTGGATGACGCCAAGAAAAATTTGCTGAAGGTTGGTGTGTTGAAAGGAACTGTGCCACACGAAAGTTTCACCAAATACGGTGCAGCAAAAGTGCTTCTGCGTCCAGCAGCTCCTGGTACAGGAGTATTGGCAGGAGGAGCGATGCGTGCAGTATTGGAAGCCGCTGGTGTCAAGGACGTAATCGGCAAAAGCCTTGGATCTTCCAATCCTCATAACGTAATTAAGGCTACCGTGAAAGCACTCGCAGAAATGAGACTGCCTCACAATGTAGCTGTTGAAAGAGGAATATCATTGAGTAAAGTGTTCAATGGGTAACATATAAAGTAGAGTGTGCTATGTATCCGAAAGTAAAAATTACCCAAACGAAAAGTACCATTAATCGACCCAAAGATCAGAAAGCAACCATTGTCGCTTTGGGACTGGGCAAAATTAATCGTACAGTCGAAAAAGAATGCACTCCTCAAATTTTGGGGATGATCAAGAAAGTGAGCCACCTCGTTAAACTGGAAGAGACTGAATAATTATGAAATTGCATACACTGAAACCGGCGGAAGGATCAACCAAAACCCGCAAGCGCATTGGGCGTGGCCAAGGGACCGGGCGAGGTGGAACCTCAACCAAAGGTCATAAAGGCCAAAAGTCCAGAAGTGGCTACAACTATCGGGCATGGTTTGAAGGTGGACAAATGCCACTTCAAAGACGAATTCCTAAATTCGGTTTCAAAAATAGAAATCGTGTAGAATACAAGGTCGTCAACCTGGATAGAATTCAGCAACTTATTGACGCAAATCCAGGAGAAGAAATCAACCATGAATTCCTGATTCAACACGGGATCATATCCTCAGCCAAACAACTTGTAAAAGTACTCGGAAGAGGAGAATTGACAGCGAGAGTAGATGTAAAAGTGAACAAATTTAGCACGAGCGCAAAAGCTGCCATTGAGGCTGCGGGTGGGACTGCTACTGAAGTATAACGTCGATGAAAGATCTGATCCAGACCTTACGTAACATTTTCAAAATTCCGGAACTCAAGGACCGGATTTTGTATACGTTGATGCTCCTAGCGGTATATCGTTTGGGGACATTTGTCATTTTGCCTGGGATCGATTCTGCTATTCTGCAATCCAGCTTTGGAAATGCAGGAGCAGGCGGAAATCTCCTGGACTTGTTCAATGTCTTCCTTGGAGGGGCCTTTGCCCGGGGATCGATTCTCGCCCTGGGAATTATGCCGTACATCTCGGCTTCGATTGTTGTGCAGTTGTTAGGAGCTGTCTTGCCTTCTATTCAAAAACTTCGAACCGAAGGCGAAAGTGGGCAACGTAAGATGAACCAGATTACCAGATACCTTACTGTTCTGATCACCCTGGGACAGGCTGCAAGTTATGTCGTTTATTTGGTTGGATCTTATCCCAATGCTATTCCAACAGAAGGAACCCCGGAATATAATTTCTTTGTTGTAACCAGTGTTGTCATCTTGACTGCCGGAACAATGTTCCTGGTCTGGTTGGGCGAAAGAATTACAGATAATGGAATTGGAAATGGAGTATCTCTCCTGATCATGATTGGAATTATCTCCGGTTTCCCCGCAGCGATCATTCAGGAAGCTCGATCCTCCCTGCCTATGGTTTTCTTTATCGAAATATTAGCGCTGGGGGTCGTTACGATGGCGGTTGTAGCCTTGACGCAGGCAACACGAAAGATTCCGGTAAACTATGCCAGACAGAGTATGGGCAACCGAATCGGCCAACTGGGACGTGGAAATGCTGCCAGACAATATATTCCTCTGAAAGTGAATTCTGCAGGTGTAATGCCGATCATTTTTGCACAGGCAATTATGTTCCTGCCTACTACTCTGATTCAATTGTCTGGAGCGGAAAGTTTGACAGGACTGATGACTGTGCTTGGAGATTTTACCAGCTTCTGGTATAATTTCATCTTCTTTTTCATGATCATCATCTTCACCTACTTCTATACAGCGATTACGGTGAACCCGAATGAAATCGCTGATCAGCTGAAGCGAAATGGAGGCTTTATTCCTGGAATTAAACCTGGTAAACGGACTGCGAATTATATAGATACGATTCTTTCAAGAATCACGCTTCCTGGTTCGATCTTCCTGGCGATTGTCTCGATTTTTCCTGCGATTGCCATTGTTCTTGGTTCGTCTTCTGGATTTGCACAATTTTTCGGAGGAACAACCCTGCTTATCATGATTGGCGTGACGTTGGATACATTGCAGCAAATAGAAAGCTACTTGCTAATGCGACACTATGATGGTCTGATGCAATCAGGTCGTGTCAAAGGTCGCAAAAGAAGTGGCTTAGCAGTATAAATTATGAGTGAACAAGCCATCACTTATAAAACACAAGATGAGGTCGAACTCATCCGTCAAAGTTCTTTACTTGTTGGCAAAACCTTGGGGGAGATTAGTAAAATAGTCGAACCAGGTGTTAGCACATTGAAACTGGATCGCCTCGCAGAGGAATTCATTCGAGACCACGGAGCTGTACCTGCATTTAAGGATTATAGCCCAAGTTTTGGAGATTCTCCTTTTCCTTACAGCTTGTGTACTTCTATCAATGAAGAAGTTGTACATGGAATGCCATCCAGAGATCGTGTGTTAATGGATGGAGATATCATCTCGATTGATTGTGGTGTCCTTCTCAATGGATACTATGGCGATTCTGCTTATACCTTTGCTGTTGGAGACATTTCTTCCAAAAAGCGCCGCTTGATGGAGGTAACCAAAGAAGCATTGTACAAGGGAATCGAGAAAGCCGTAGCAGGGAATCGTATGGGAGAAGTATCGAATGCGATTCAGAAATATGCAGAGAGTTACGGATATAGCATTGTGAGGGAGATGGTTGGACATGGACTTGGGCAACAATTGCACGAGCCACCTGAAGTTCCGAACTACGGGAAAAGAAGGTCTGGAGAAAAATTGAAAGAAGGAATGGTGCTGGCAATTGAACCAATGATCAATCAGGGGAGAAGGCATATCAAGGTAGCTTCAGACGGATGGACAGTCTACGCGACTGACCGTAAGCCATCGGCACACTATGAACATAGTGTGGTCATCAGAAAAGGGAAAGCTGAAATTCTTACGACTTTTGAGTATATCGAAAACTAAATCTTAAACGTTTTGGCCAAACAAAGTCCAATCAAAGTTGATGGAGAAGTCTTGGAAGCTCTCCCTAATGCGACCTTCAGGGTCAAATTGCCTAATGGGCACCAACTGTTAGCGCATATCGCAGGAAAGATGCGAATGCACTATATCAAAATTCTCCCAGGAGATAAAGTTGCCATTGAGCTGACTCCTTATGATTTGACGAAGGGACGAATCGTTTATCGATACAAATGATACATATTTGAAAGGAAGAATGACCTTTCTGAAAATAGAGATGATATGAAAACTAGAGCATCTGTAAAAAAACGCACATCAGATTGCAAGATCGTTCGAAGAAAAGGACGGATCTATGTAATCAATAAGAAGAACCCACGCTGTAAGCAGCGTCAAGGCTAGAATAGAACGAAAATCGCTTAGCAAATGGCACGAATTTCAGGGGTAGATTTACCAAAAAACAAGCGCGGCGTCATTGGCCTTACATACATATTTGGTCTTGGACGTACTTCAGCAGCAGAAATCCTTGATAAATCAGGGATTAGTCATGACAAAAAAGTCAAAGACTGGACGGATGCTGATATTGTAACGATCCGCCGAGTTATCAGTGATGATTACAAAGTGGAAGGAGCACTTCGAAGTGAGATTCAATTGAATATCAAACGATTGATGGATATTGGATGCTATCGAGGACTCAGACATAGAAAAGGACTTCCTTTGCGAGGCCAAAGGACCCGAACCAATGCACGTACCCGTAAGGGCCGCCGCAAAACTGTTGCAGGTAAGAAGAAAGCACCGAAATAGACTATAAGATTGATCCATGGCAAAATCGAAGGCATCGAAACCCAAACGAAAAAAGAAGGTGGAACCTCGTGGACAGGTTCACATCAGTTCTTCTTTCAACAATATCATCATCACATTCACTGATCTTTCCGGCAATGCTATTTCCTGGTCTGCTGCTGGGAAGATGGGATTCAGAGGATCTAAGAAAAACACTCCTTATGCTGCGCAGGTTGCAGCTACCGATTGTGCCAAGAAGGCATATGATATGGGACTACGTGAAGTCGTGGTGTTTGTGAAAGGAACTGGCTCAGGGCGTGAAGCAGCAATCAGAGCTGTCAGTGCCGCGGGAATCGATGTAACCATCATCCAGGACATCACACCTCTCCCACATAATGGGTGTCGTCCTCCAAAACGTCGAAGAGTTTAAGTATTAAATCGAGTACCATTCATGGCACGATATAAAGGTCCAAAAGGAAAGATAGCAAGAAGGTTCAAAGAGCCCATCTTTGGCCCTAGTAAAGCACTCGACCGAAGAAAGTTCGGTCCTGGGCAGCACGGACGATCTCGAAAAAAGGTCTCCGACTACCAGGTGCAGTTGACAGAAAAACAAAAAGCGAAATACACCTATGGTCTTTTAGAAAAGCAGTTTCGAAATACCTTCGACAAAGCTGCAAGAAGAAAAGGCGTAACCGGGGAAGTATTTCTGCAATTGCTTGAGTCTCGTCTTGATAATATGGTCTTCCGCATGGGGTTTGCGCCTACTCGTAGAGCCGCACGCCAACTGGTGAATCACAAGCATATCATGCTCAATGGTGTGGTAACCAATATCCCTTCAGCCCTGCTGAAGCCTGGAGACCAGATCAGTGTGAGAGAAAAGAGTCGAAGTCTTGCTGTTATCAATGAAAGCATTGGACGTGCTTCTCGATACAATTGGCTGGATGTCAAAGGAGAAACTCATGTAGGAGTATTCTTGAACTATCCCAACCGAGAAGAGATCCCTGAGAATATTAATGAGCAGTTGATCGTAGAATTGTATTCAAAATAATCAGAATAAGCAAAAACACTATATGGCACTTCTTAATTTCCAAATGCCCGAGAAGATTGTTCTTGAGAAGGAAAATGATTTCTATGGTAGATTCCTGTTGCGGCCATTAGAGAGAGGATATGGAATTACTGTAGGAAATGCGTTGCGTCGGGTTTTGCTTTCCTCATTGGAGGGCTTTGCTATTACCTCAGTCAAAATCCCCGGGGTAGATCATGAGTTTTCTGTTGTGCCTGGCGTTGTTGAAGATGTTACTGAAGTTATCCTGAACCTGAAAGGTGTACGATTTAAGAAAGTAACAGATGGAGACCCAAAGATATTTGTCTCTGTGAGGGGAAAGGAAGTATTTACAGCAGGTGATATTGCTGATCATTCATCTTCCTATGAGATCACCAATCCAGATCATGTGATTGCTCATCTGGATCCCAAGACCCAATTTGATATTGAGTTGACCATCGGAAAAGGACGTGGATATGTACCTGCTGAAGAAAATAAGGTACCTAATGCCATGATTGGTGAGATTGCCATTGACTCGATTTTTACGCCAATCAAAAACGTTCGCTATTTGGTAGATGACTATCGAATTGAGCAAAAGACCGACTATGAACAATTGGAGATAGATGTCCAAACAGATGGGACTATCGATGCGGAATCTGCTTTGAAAGAAGCAGCGAATATTTTGCTCCGCCACCTGATGTTGTTCTCCGATGAGAAAATTACCTTGCAATCAGACGAGCCAGAGAAGAAGGATGAGGTAGATGAGAACTATCTCCAGATGAGAAAACTGCTGAAGACTCCTTTGTCAGAACTGGATTTGTCGGTTCGAGCTTACAACTGTCTGAAGGCAGCGGATATTAAAACATTGGGAGATCTTGTCAGCTATAACATTGCAGATCTGCTCAAATTCAGAAACTTTGGTAAGAAGTCATTGACAGAACTGGAAGAGTTAGTAGCAGATAAGAACCTGAGCTTCGGCATGGATGTCGTTAAGTTCAAGCTAGAAGAAGACTAATCAAATTTATTACATAAGCCTCATTGCCCAAAGGATTATGACCCCGAAAGGGAATGCCTTTGGCAAGGACAATAACTTTAACAATGAGACACGGAAAAAAGGTGAACCACCTTGGGCGTAAGTCTGCCCATAGAAAAGCCATGTTGGCCAATATGGCGATCTCTTTGATCGAACATAAACGAATCAAAACCACTCTTGCCAAAGCAAAAGCTTTGCGTGTATATGTCGAACCCTTGATTACCAAATCCAAGACAGACACAACACATTCACGGCGAGTAGTGTTTTCCTATCTTCAAAACAAAGAAGCCATCAAGGAATTGTTCGGCGAGATCTCAGAGACTGTAGCTTCCCGGCCCGGTGGCTATACCAGAATCCTCAAATTGGGACCACGATCTGGAGACAATGCCGAAATGGCCTTGATCGAATTGGTCGATTTCAATGAATTTGATGCTGGAAAAGCTGAATCTGGAAGAAAGAAAAAGCGTCGTAGAAGAGGAAAAGGAAACAAAAAAGCCGCCAAAGTCGCTGCTGCTGTTGTTGAGGAGGTAAAAGAAACAGCTGAAGATGTGAAGGACTTTGTTGAGGATGCTGTGGACAAAGTAGAAGATGTGGTCGAAGACGTCGTGGATAAAGTTGAGGATGTAGTAGAAGATGTTGCGGATAAGGTAGAAGATGTCGTAGAGGATGTCAAAGACAAAGTAGAAGACTTTGTTGAAGACGTGAAGGAGAAAGTAGAGGATCTCCTGGATGGGGATGACGACAAGGACGATGATGATGATAAAGAAGAGAAAGAAGACTAACTAACTCTTACTCTTAACAAGAATAACTCCAACGCCTGCTGTGAAACAGTGGGCGTTCGTTTGTTTTATAGAAGAGCCAACAGGAGTCAGGAAAGGAAGTCTCCAGAATAACAACCTGCTGATCTGGAGGGAGCACCTCGACAGGATGAGTCATAAGAAATCTTCCATTTCATATATGTGCCTGGACAAAATTCAAAATCAGCCACAATGAGAGTGTGCCTGATTGATTCATTGTCATTGATTGATGACCAAGAATGATGTCCCCAGCCACTACTCGAAAAGTACAGGGGCTATTGTTGAAGTTTATTTTTGGGTTTTGTTGCCACAAAATCTTTCAGGTAGAAAGGCTCAAACCGGATGAGATCTTCAAAATCCTGACTCTCATACTTTTGAAACAAAATCTTCCCCAAAACGGAAGCGGACGATAGTTGATCAAGGAGAAGAATGCTGTTAGGATGGTCTTGAATAAGAGGCGCACATTTTCTGACACCATTGCCCAAAAAAATCACCTGCCGTTCGGAAAGAATGTCCTGAAAAGAATGTTCATCCACAACGACTGCGCGTGTCTCAAGCACTTGCTGAATATTGGCATCAAAATAGGCACAATACACTTCCATTCTTCTCGCATCTAACATGGGGCATATCCAGGCATCGAATTGGTGTGCGAGTTCTTGTACTTTCCAGGCAAGTAGGTCCAAACTACCGATGGATAATAAGGGGATGTCCAGGGCAAGACACAAGCCCTTGGCGGTCGAGACGCCTACCCGAAGCCCTGTATAGGAGCCAGGCCCTTTAGCTACGGCAACCGCCTTGAGATCTTCTGCTGCGACCCCTTGACGATCCATCAGAGATTGGATCATCGGACTGATCAACTTTGCATGAGATCTGTCCACATGAGTCTCCATCAGGCCAACCAGCCTTGATCCATCGAAGAGCGCAACCGATCCTACAGGAGTCGCAGTATCGATGGCTAGTATATAGGTATGTGTTCCTTCTTGTAGTCGCATCCAGGAATCATTGGAATGGACTTCAAAGGTACTAGCTGTCAGGAGGAATGCAAAAATGTTATGATTCCTGCAGAACAGTAGGAACAATGTATTCGTTGAAATGCCGAATCATCGCCAGGACCACAGGCTTTCGTTCGCACAAGCGCCCAAGGATATCAAAGTAGGCAAAAATACCGAGTAATCGGAGATTGGTCTGTGTGGAAAGTTGTTGATACTCCTGAAGATCGACTCGCTTCAACCCCCAGCGTAAGGGGACAAAATGCCACTTAACCAGGTCAAGAATTCTCTCTCGCTGGGATTCGCTGATTTCAGGATGTTGGAGGAGAATGTCTCTGGCGATTGGCACACCAGCTTCTTCATGTCCGGTGGAAACCCAGCGACCATTTTTCAGATGTGTAACTTCTGGTTTTCCGGTATCGTGTAGGATACAAGCCCAATACAGGATTGTGCGTTCTTCATCCGTCAAGTCAAATTCATACGCATGCGCATGAAACTTCTCTAACACAAGGAGGGTATGGTTGTAAACGTTGCCTTCTGCATGATAACGAGGATTCTGCTGAGTTTCCTTCATCTTCGCTATCAGTTCCCCAGGGATTGGCAATTTCTCTTCAATAATGGGCACCATAGTCAATTCTCATCTCAATCAAGTTCAAAATACTTCGTTGCTCAGGTCGGGGACTTTCCCAATTAACGAAATACATTGCAAAGATGCTGCCTCATTTTATCCTTAATCTTTCTTCTTTTTGGATTTTTTAGAATCAGGTTTTTCATCGTTGGCGCGCATGAGAATATCTGACTCTAATTCTGCGTCAAGATCATCTTCCAACTCCAGTTCTTCTTCCCATTTCCTTTGATCTTTCTCCAGTTGTTCCAGCTCTTCATCTGTCCAGTCAAATTCACTATCATATTCTGGATCATCGATATTTTCGATTTTGTCTCCCAGAATTAATTCTTCTTCTGATGGCAAAAACATTTCCCCATCATACGTTTCATCAAATACAAGTTTGAATTCTACCCGGCGATTCTTCTCTTTGTTCTCTTCTGTATCGTTGGGAACAATTGGCCTGGTTTCTCCATATCCTTGAAAGGTAATCCTCTCTGTGTCGAATTCTCCCTTTCGAATGATATAGTCTGCAATACTGGCTGCTCGTTGGTTAGAGAGTCTGAGGTTGCTCTCAGCACGTCCGTCAGAGTCTGTATGTCCTTCCACTTCCAGCTTGAACATGGGATAGGTATCCAAAAACCGAATAATGTAATCTAGTTTTGGCTTGACAGAAGCACTGAGTTTGGCACTATTGGACCGAAATCCCATCGCTTCAAAAACAATTGGTTTATTTTTTTCAAAACTTCTGGTGAAGAAGTGGAACATTGTATCCTGATTGAGTTCCACATCTCGAATGATAGTGAAAATAGAATCGCTCATAACGTAGAGGCGATATTTTCTATCATTGACCAGATCAAACTCGAAATACCCTTTTTCATTGATTCGTTTCGGAGTGATTTCTATGCCTTCTTCTGTATCGATCACCATGACTTTCCCACGAAGAGGATAGCCAGAAACAGAATCCACCAAAAATCCTTTCAGTTGAGCAATCGCATCTGGCCTTGCTTCCATTGGCATCGGAAAAGAAAACAGATCAAAGTTTTGTTTGACATGATCCTTCTCGGTGTCCTTGGCATTGGAATAGAAGATCGTTGTGCCTTTTCCGCTGATCGAAAAGTAGTACTGATTCCCTCTTGTATTCACCAATGGGCCTACATTCTTAGGCTGTTCCCAATCAGTCCCCATCCAGCGGGCCTTAAAAATATCATAGCTCCCAAAATTCTTCATCTGTCCGGTAGAGCTAAAATACAGGGTCGAATTGATCTTGTGGAAGAAGGGCGTGACTTCATTTTTGGGAGAATTGATCATAGGCCCAAGATTAGATGCTTTTGACCATCTGCCATCCTCTCCCAGCGTGCTGTAATAAATATCAGTTCCACCAAATCCTCCTTTGCGATTAGACACAAAAAAGAGCGTCCGGCCATCAGCTGACATATTGGGTTGAGAATCCCATGATTCTGAATTGACTTGTTTTCCCAAATTCTGGACGTGGCCCCAACTTTGGGTTGTTGGATCATAGGTTGCCTTATAGATATCACAGCTGCCAAACAGCATCCCATTTCGCTGGATATCAGCTTGCGGCGTTTTTTTTCTGCGAGAAACCTTGTTTCTTTTCTTTTGTTCGGGAAGAGTATTCCGATTATTGGTATGGAGGAAGACCCCTTGCCTACAACTGGTAAAGTAGAGCGTCAGACCATCTGGTGCCAGACAGGCAGACCCTTCATTGAATTCACTATTGACAGAATCAGGCAGACGGACTGCCTCTTGCCATTCTCCACTCATGAAGTCTATCTCGGAATAATAGAGGTCTTCATTCTTCTTCGCAAATGGATCTACATAGGAATCCGGGATCATGCCAGTGGTATCTCGTCTGGAGGTAAAAATCAAAATGCTGTCAGACGGATCGACAAAAGGTGCATAATCTGGTGCGAGAGAGTTGATTTGATCACCCATTGGAACCAACACTTCTTTGGGGGGAATAAGGGGATCAATTTTCCTCCTGATATCCAACATTTCATAGTATTCTTCTATGTTGACCCACTCGGAAGTTTCAATTAGTGTATCATAACTGAATACGGGGGATCGAGTTCCATAATTATGGATTTTGGCGAGCTCGTAGTAATAAAGGGCTTTGGCAGTATCTCCCAGAAGTTGTTTCACTCTGCCTGTCTTCCACAGAAGGTCGACATTTTTGCTGAAGTTTTCGATCCCAAATTGATGGACATACTCGACAAGCTGTCTGTCAAGTTGCTCAAGGTAGCGGTCTGGAATCATCTCATCCAGGCCATTGGCTTCAAGTTCAGCGATATTGGACAGGGCCTTTTTGTTATAATACATTTGTGGTCCATCAATATTCGGAAAGGCAGGTTGGGCTCCGAATCGAAGCAATATATCAGCCTGATCCTCCTTGACCAATACGGCTTCTTTTTTGATGATATTTTTCCGAAAAAAGGAATCTTCTTCTACAGGGGTGCCAAATTGCGCCAGAGAAGTAACTGGTTGTAGGTAGCATAACAGTAAGCCCAGAAGGCTTAGCATAGCTGGTTTGAGTCTTTCCATGATCTTAATCAACAAAACGGGAATCCCCAGTTAATGATTGCTATCAGCAAAGATATACAGAAAAATCTCTGCATAACAAAGAGATTTTTCTGTATTTAAGATCAGGAAATTGTTAGGTTTATTGGCCAAACCAAAAAAGCTCGTAGAGGAATCTTCGAATTCTCAAGTCTGCCAAATCTCCAGTTTCCCCTCCAATAGAAGAACCATCTCTAAGAATGGCGGAGACCAAAACGGTGTTGAAATCGACTTGTTCACTGATCTCAAAAGATACACTGATGGGGCTTGGAGACAATTCAGAAATGACAACCTGCTCATATGTCAATGTTCCCTTTTGACTGACTTTTAGAGATCTTCTCTTGAACCATTTTCGAATCAATCCGCTGAGTTCCTTGGCCTCCAGCGGGGTCTTGACAGAATAAGCTGGAATATAGGTTGAACCACGATACAAGTACACAGGCTGTATCTCAATGCTGTTTCTTGGCGGTATAGGCATCTCAATGGTAGTGATCCTGGATTCTTCAGAGATGTTCAGCAAGTCTTCCAATTCCTGTATGCGGGCGAACAGTTGGCTTTGTTCGGGGTTTTTCTCCCAATCCGACAGAAAGGTTTCCCGCTGCTGAATTCGCTTGAGGCGACTTTCTGCCTTCCATTCTTTCTGGACTACTGCGTGTTGTGCTTCCTTCAGGTTTGAGATTCTGTCTTCAAAAAATTCTTGTTTGAATTTTTTTGCCGCAGAAGACATTTCCATTGAGGAACTTTGTTCTGGTTGAGATTGTTGAAGGGCGAGATATCTCGACTTCCACTGCTTGGCCAGATCAATCAGGGAATCTTCCTCCATTCTGACATCATTGATCACTTGAATGAGTCGACCAATGTGTTGGGTCTGGTCTTCCAACAAGGAGTCTGATTCTGTTGCCTGATACTTCCATTTTTTTACACTGGCAGTCAGTGTCTCTACTTGTTGTTTGAGGGCATAATTATTGGCTTCCACCACACGCTCGACGGTATCCCGAATAATGGTTGGACTCTTCTTTTGTTCTTCTAATTCTGATTTCAATTGGAGGATGCGATCTTTTCGATCAGCAATGAGTTGCTTGTACTTGGCCAGACTCTGTTGCATTCTGCTGAGGGAGTCTTGCAACATAGCTTCTTGGCCATTGATGCCAGAATTTGCCAATGAAGCCATCAGTTGCTGGTTGATTTCCAAAATTTGCTTCTGGCTTTCGACCAATTGCTTTTTGGTTTTGGAAAGTTGGTCTTTTTGCTCATCCAGACCATCAGCCAAGAAGGATAATGAATCTTGTAGGGTTTTGTTCTCTGACCATAACTCCTGCATAGCATCTGGATCAGCCAGGAAGACAGTATCCAGAACTTGTTTGTGGACATCAACATAGACCGTGTCAAATCCGATTTTTGGCTGAGCTTCTACCCAAGCCAATTGCCTTCGAAGAAAATCTACCCGACCCTGCCGTTCTTCCAGGAGGGTTTCCATTCTGTTGGAGATTCTTCGGAGATAATCAATAGAATCCTGAAATACTTCCACTCTAGATTCAAATTCGCCTTTCTGTTCTTGGCTGTAGGCTGGAATGGGGGCATCCAGAAATACAGTATCATGGACCTGAACGAAGACCGTATCTGTCAATCTGAGGGTTTTCAGTTTGGGCACATCGACAAAGACAGTATCTGTCAGTCGAATAGTCTCTGTTGTAGGAACGTCCACGAAGACAGTGTCAGGCTGTTGGGAGCTTGCAGTGCCAGGAACATCGACAAATACGGTATCAGTCAGCCTGAGGGTTTCTATCCTGGGCACGTCCACGAAGACGGTATCTGTCAATCTGAGAGTTTTTAGTTTGGGTACATCGACAAAAACCGTATCAGTCCGTTGGACGATCTCCGTTTTTGGAACATCGACAAATACGGTATCAGTCTGTGTAATGATCGTTTCTTTGGGAATCTCAACAAAGACTGTATCTGTGAGTTTTTGGGTGAAGGTGTCCCGAATGACCTTTGGCAGGTCAGGCTGGCTAGTCACTCGCTCATATGCGAAATACTTATCTGCCAATTCTTTGATGGTGGCTTCTCTCTCATCCAGTCTCTCTTTTACATCCAAAATCGAATCCATCAGCGCTTCATTTTCCAGAGACAACACCAGATTTCTGTGTTTATCCATGATGATAACCCGGACGGTATCGCGGATATGAACGGTATCTTTTACGGAGGGTGCGTGGACAGAAGCGAGTTGCGCTTTTTTTAACTCTTCTTTGAGGTAGGAAATGGTCTGCTCTCTCACATATACTTCTCTATTCAAGGTTGCGACACTGTCCTTCCAAAACTTGGTAGAAGGATCAACATCCTCCTCTGGTGAGAATTCATCTTCGCGTATCGACTCTGAGACAGAAAGAATATCTGGATGTTGTTCGCCATCTCTCAAAACAGCATGATGAACAGAAGGGAGTTTTAGGAGTGAATCCTCAGATGATTGTTCATAAGAAGAGAGAGGTCCAGAAACTTGTTGGTCCAACAATTGAGGCTGGGGGTATTGTATTGCCCACGGATTGCTATAGACAAGGGTAGAGACCAGGAAAGAAAAACAGAGCAAAGAACAGCGGAATAACCAAAGGTCCCGAATCATAGATATAGGTGTTTGAAGGAATGCAAAGAGAAGGATCAGGACAGTCCGTAGTAACGGATCAGATCATAGGTATTCCAACTTTTGCAATCTCCCTTACTAAAGCCAAGCATTGAGGCAGTTTCAAATAAGGACTCTGGATCAAGAGCTTCAATTTCAACAAATACAGGAATCTCGGAAAGATCATCCTTGTAATCATCAAGTACAATATGTGTGCCTTTCCACTCATATTGCGTGCGAAATTTACGGGTTTGCTTCACGATTCCGCAACCGAGTTGTTCGAATATTCGTATAAGTGTCTCTGCATCACCCGCTGAGGTCTCCAATTCTTCCATTTCTTTGATGCCTTCCTGGGAGATATGAGATTTGTAAGTTAGGCGAATTTCCTGGTCTTCTCGTCTGATTCTCAGGACATCACCTCTTTTGCTAATCCGCCTATCTTCATAATCCAGAAACAGGGCGAGCATTTCTCCATCAAAGCTTTTTTTCGCTCCGACCTCTTCTAGGCATTGTCTGATTTTTTGGGGATCTACTTCAAGAATTTTTATTTCTAACTCTCGCATGGGGATTGGATAGGAATGTGAATCTGTTCTCCAAGGAATTTGGGTTGAACGTTGAAAAGATACACATCCATGATGGCTTTTACACGGGCAGGGTATTCCCGGAAGTAGGTTTTGGGGGCAATTTTGCGACTGACAGCCTGTGCGTTGTAGGCCAGAGGTTCGATTTCTCGGTGCTTGGCAATAAATATTGCCCGTTCATTGTGAAATTGCTGAGAGATAACGAGAAGTTTATCTACACCAAATACCTTTTTGGCTCTAACAATGGAGTCCAAGGTTCGGAACCCGGCATAGTCCAGCGTAATGGCTGACTCCGGTACTCCCAATGCCATCAAAGCAGCCTTCATGTCAGAGGGCTCATCATACGAAGCTTTGTGATTGTCGCCACTCAGGATAAAATGTCGAACCTTTCCTGCATGGTATAAGTTGGCAGCAGCTTCTATTCGAAATTGAAAAAACAAATTCGTTCTTCCCCCACCAAGTGTTTTTTTGGCTCCGAGAACCAGTGCTACTTCATGACAAGGAACCTCCTCTAGTTCACTGATCAATTGGTCTTCGGCAGTCGCTCGAATCCAATAATCAGAGAGCAAAATGATTCCCATTAGGCTGGTAAGACCGATGATTCCCCAAAGAAACATGCGCTTGATGATTTTCTTCATAGTATGTACTTGATTGGCAGGGAATATACACAGGGGAAGCTCTACCTCCCGGGAGAATTGAATACATGCAGAGATCTGTCGAGTATCCGCAAAAAAACTCCCCTTATTCGAACATAAGGGGAAGAATATCAACTGTTGGATAAGATATGAGAAAATTCTGATTAGAAGGCAATTCCTAATGTGAAGTTCGTTGTATGATTGATGCCGGAAATAGGGGCAAATGATTTGGTATCGATTGTCTGCCAGAAGCCTTCTCTGAAGTTGTCATAGCTGGCATCAAATTCGACACCCAAACGCAGGATTTTGAACAACTTGATATTGGCACCAGCAACTACTCCAAGACCGGAACGAAGATTCCCATTTGTGATGTTTCCGTAATTGTTAGAGATAATATCATCGCCTACAATGATAATCGGCACATATACGCCAGGATAGACATCCAGGAAATTGCCAATAACAAAATGCTTTTCAAGTCCGATCAGACCCTTGAGGTCCTGTCGACGTGCAGAATAATTGGTATTGATACCATCCCCAACTGCATAGCTGAGTTTGTCAACTCCTGCACCAACCCGAAGCGCCCATTTCTTTTCAGAATACAAACGGGCATTGGCACTAAGGGTCGTACTTCCCTCATAGTCTATAAAAGTAGAGCCGCTATTGACGCGATCGATGTCAAAGCTGCTGAAGTTTGCTGTAAGACTGAATTTTTGGGCTTGAACTGAAAGGCTGGAAAAAATCAGGAATGCAAAAGCAAAAGTGAATAAGTGGAAAGTCTTGTTCATAGCTAGATACTATTTAGGCGTTATGATGTTTGATACGCAAAGGTATCTGTGTAGTTACTTTTTTGGGAGTGCGATCTTTCAACCGTGTTTATTGAAGGAAAGAGAGTGTCGGTTGAATGAATACTTATAAATCAATGACCTCTGATTTTCCTGACAGGTTGCATATTCCGATCACCCATAAAAATGCGTACCTTCGCGTCGCAATTCACATTGTCCGATGGGTTATTCATTCAAACTACTCCTTCAAAAAAATCTACTTCGTATCCGTACAGTCAGTATCACCTTGTTGGATATGCTTCTGTATGTGATTCTTCCCGCCCCACGCCTTGATACATCTTCCTCGACAGACAAAAAAGTGATCCTCTTTTTGGGAGATTCTCTTCAGGCGCGAATCCCTCGATTGGCAAAGTGGCTCAATCGAACAGGGGAATTTGACTGTATGCTCATGGTAGCTCGGGGAAAAGGCTTTTCTATTTTTGACACAGAAACTTTTTCCAAAACCTTTACGTTTCGCAGTCGATGGGATTTGAGGCGTCAACTCAAGGGACTGGAGCAGGTATATGTTATCCACGCCTTTACCATGCCGAGCTATCAAATTCGACTGGCGATAGAGAAGACAGATTTGCCTGTGATCATGGACATTCAGGATATGCATGTGAGTTATTTTGGCCTGAATAGTCCCAAACTGTATATGCGGCTGGATATGCCGGATGAGTCTTATAGCATTTCTCATTCCGACGGGATTGTGAGTCATAGCATCGAATTGTACAATGCCTGCCAGGAATATCAGATCACGAACAGGCCACCAACCTTGATGTTCCCGGTCTACTGCGATGATGATCATTTGCTGACGCCAGCATCTATCCCTTCGATGGACGAGATTCACATTGTATATGCGGGGAGCATTGCAGGCTCCTTTCAGGATGATCAGCATTTTGGCAGTCTGAAATTCTTCCGGGTCATAGAAGCCTTTAGCAAGCAGAAGGTACACTTGCACATTTATCCCTCTCCGACCATGCGGTTCCGGGACTTGATCTTGTCAGAATATCAGGCCATATCAGATGAGAATCCCTATTTCCACCTCCATGAATCAGTTCCACAAAAGGAATTGGCAGAGGCATTGACTACCTATCATTTTGGGCTTTTGCCTTTTTTTCTGGAGGATACTTCGCGCTCTGCAAACAAGCTGGGACGAGGCTCTAGCCAAAAACTCTATAACTATATCGAGTCAGGAATTCCCGTCATAATTTCTGAAGATTTGGCGTTTCAGAGTTGGATGGCGCAGAGGTATGGAGCTGGCCTGGAGATCACCAAACCAGATCTCCTTCAAATACGTGAGTTGATTGAGAAGATCGCATATGCAGACATGCGAGAGGAATTATTGGAGAAGCGTGCCAAAATCAGCCTAAGTACGCATATCCCCCGCTTGACAGCCTTCTATCACCGCATCCACGAGAAGGCTCTACAGAATCAGCAAATCGGAACGAATGCTTGATTTAAAACGTGTTTTGATTTAAGATATTGATAATCAATTAGTTAACTTATTCATATATGTCCCTTCCTCAATTAGCTGGAGTTGCTTGGTGGCCGCATAGCGGTGGTCGTTGGTTTTGTCGGAGCATCATCAACCAACATCCAGAAGTAATGGGCGCGACCTTTGTGCATCCCTGGTTGTTCATCTCAACAGATATGACCATGGAGATGGATATAACCGCACAGGTACACAAAGCGAGATCTCTCCCTGATTTGAAGCAACACCTGATCGCTTTGAAGAATAGCATCGATCATGGAAGAATCCAGGGGCTTGCGAAATATTTTGCCCACATCCAGACACACTATCTGGAGGAAGGATCAGCCCAAACGCATCTGGTCGGGGAAATGTGTCTGGGGTCTCCCATCCCAAGAGCGATAGACCTCGAAGCTCTTTATACAGCCCACCCTTCTTATCGGTTGATTCATCTGGTGAGAAGCCCTTTGGACAGTTATCCGTCTTTTGCTGTTCGCCATGAGATGGACAGCGATCCCGTCAAGATTGCGGGAAGTTGGTTGACGCTCAATGCACATATCAGAACTTTCTTTGAAACACATCCTGAGAAGCAGCATCTGTGCCTGACAGTCCGTTATGAGGATCTGATGCAAGAGCCTGAGCCAATTGCCCGGAATGTATGTGAATTTCTTGAGCTGGAGTTTCATCCTGATATGTTGGCCAAATTGGGGCAAAGGTGGGGGCGGAATACCAAGCCTGAATATCCGGCGGAGATGTATGAGTTGATGAAGCAGGTAGCGAGTTCAGAATTGGAGAAATATGGATATATTTAACTGGAGTTCTTAGTACATCATACCATGAAAGCAATCATTACAGTTTTGCTGAGCCTGTGGATGCTCGGAACAGGATTACTTTTTTCTCAAATTACCTTTCAGAAAACATTTGGGGGCACCGGAGACGATTTCTCGGTAGATATTCTTCGCACAAATGATGGAGGAACCATGCTTGTTGGCAATACCACAAGTTATGGGCAGGGGGGATTTGATGTGTTGGCCATAAAATTAGATGCCGCGGGAGATCTTGTATGGAGCAAAACCTATGGAGGGGTGGGAAATGATTTCAGTGTGGCAATCGGGCATACGCACGATGACAATTTTTTGATTGTAGGCTATACAGAAGGCATGGGTTTGGGCTCTGCGGACGTGTATGCCATCAAGATTGATCAGGCAGGCCATATGATCTGGTCCAAAACGTATGGGGGGACAATGTTCGAGCTTGCCAGAGGCAAGGCGTTGTTGGCCTCAGACGGAGGCTTTTACATTTCCGGTTATACCAATTCTTATGGTGTCGATTTTGATGAAATGTATCTCTTAAAAATTGACTCACTTGGCACGCTCAATTGGAGTAAAACCTACGGAGGCCAGACCCTGGATAATCAACATCATTTTGTCATGTTGAATAATGGAGATCTGTTGATCGGGGGGCGGTCCAATTCTGATGGCTTTGCGACGCATGCATGTATGCTTCGAGTGGATGATTCAGGCACACTCCTTTGGGCCAAGCAATACAGTGCTGGAAACCAATCTTTTTTTACAAGGGTCCATCAAGATCAGGCGGGGAATCTTTATGGGCTTGGCTATTCCGGTTTTCAGACAGCAGGTGGGTTGGATATGTTGTTGGTGAAGATGGATGGAGGAGGCAATGTGATATGGTCAAAAAATTATGGAGGCACACAGAATGACAGAGGTAGAGATCTGCTTGTGCAAGCAAATGGAGACATCATATTCACTGGGGATACCGAAAGCTTCGGAGCAGGGGCAGCAGATATATCGGTGATACGTGTAGATTCCTTGGGAGCTTTTGAGTGGGGACAACATTATGGGGGAGGAGGAAGTGAGCTAGCCTATTGGGGACCTAATTTTCTGATGAATCCAGACGGCTCTATGCTCATAAGAGGATTGACCAACGGGTTTGGGATGGGACAGAGAGACTTTTATTTGCTACAAACAGATCCTTTCGCCATGACAAACTGCCATGAAGGAAGCTTCACTCCGGTAATTACCAATGTTTCTCTATCTGTAAGTGATCCAATGTTGCAGGAAGGAAGTGGTGGCCTAGAGATGGACGTGTCACCTGTGGAGCAAACTGTTGTGGTATCAGAACTGGTTCTCTGTGAAGAAAGTTCCTGTGATTCCGTGTCCCTTTTTACTGGATTTACTACTTCAATCAATGGTGTCAATCTGAGTTTGACTGATAACTCTTTCGGTGATGTTGGGCATATCGATTGGGATTTCGGAGATGGGACAAGTCTTCTCAATCAGGGAGCAGGCAATTCAGTGGTGCACACTTATCAAAGTTCAGGGACCTATGTCATCTGTCAGACCATCTATGGCATAGGGACCGACAGTACATGTACAGATTCCGTTTGCCAGACGATTACGATACCATCAGCATGCGACAGTCTTGGTTTGCAGGCCGCATTTACGACTGTAGGTACCAATTTCATGGTCGACTTTCAAGATTTCTCTTTGGGGATGCTTGATTCTCTTCACTGGATATTTGGAAATGGTATGGATACAACCACAATGCCCGGTATTTCCTTTGACTATACCTATGCGACAGAAGATACCTTTACTGCTTGTCTCATCGCATATGGCTCCTTGCCCGATGGAAGAATATGCAGCGATACGACTTGTCTGCCCGTCATTGTCAAAATGGAAGATGTCTGTGATTCCATTGCCTTAACAGCAGACTTTGTTGTTAGTCTTAGCGGACTGACAGCAAAATTCTCGGATACTTCTTTTGGACAGGATGTGAATGAAATTAACTGGAATTTGGATGGCATAAACTGGATGACAGGAAGTGTAGGGGGGAATGTAAGTTTTACTTTTCCCAGTCCAGGAACTTATAGAGTCTGTCTGGAAGCGGTCGATTGGCTGGGGACAAAAATAGCCTGTCGAGATACCTTTTGTATCGATCTTATGGTTGGAACAACTGGGGTAGCCGACAAGTCTCAGGACTTTCGATGGGAGATATATCCTAATCCGGTAGAAGACCAACTGATCGTCTCCTTTGAATCCCCCCCGCTGCCAGAGACCCTATTGACAATATATACCATGAAAGGACAGGCCATCTATGCAAGTGAGATGCCCTTGGGACAATCCTTCAAGTTGGAAGTAAAACAGCTGACTCCCGGTTTGTATGTCGTGATGTTGTCCCGGAAAGGCAGCTTCTTTGGAACGAAAAAGATCCTGGTCGAGTAGAGCCACTATATATCGACATGAAAATCAACATTTTTCTCCAAAATGGATGTTGAAAGGCCCAACAAACAATATGAGGAGGAAAAATGCACTTTTTCGTTTTACTTCATATCGGTAGGTAAATCACAACTTGGGTTACCATATAAATTTGTATTTTTGCCCTTTCATATAAACAGGTATGAAAAAACTTTCTTCCAAAAACATCTTAAAGGCAGTCGCCAATCCTTCAAAGGCACTGAAATACCTCAAATCCAATCGGGAAAGCCGGATGTATGACCAGAAGTTGGTTGAAGGATATTTCAAGGATGAAGAAGCCTTTCAAGGATATCGTGCAGAAATCATGAGTAGCGGATTGATCCAGGAAATGGAAGATAAGCTGAATGCCTATAAGCGTAAGCTGAAAGGCAATCTACGAGGAATTGCCTTGGGGACGGGCGCGATGAATATCTATCAAGGAATCAAGCTCTATGCAATCCTTCGACATCTGAAGCCAGACAAGGTCGTTGAAACAGGAGTCTGCAATGGGGCTTCCTCTTCGTTTATTCTGAAAGCACTGGCCAAAAATGGAAAAGGTCAACTCTACAGCATTGATTTTCCCGATGTGTTGGGAGTCGATAATGAAGAAATATGGGAAGGGAAAGGCAGTTCAGTCATTCCGCAGGATGGAGCAACAGGATGGTTGGTGCCACAAGATTTGAGAAGTAGATGGTCTCTCATCCTTGGCAAAAGCCAGGAAAAGCTTCCGCCATTGCTCGAAAAAATTGGAACGATTGACTTCTTCATGCATGATAGCGAACATTCATATGAGTGCATGACCTTTGAGTTCGAGGCATCTTATCCAGCCTTGCGAGATGGAGGAATATTGGCATCACACGACATTGACGACAATACATCATTCCAGGATTTTGCCTCAAAATTGGACAAATCCTGGCTATCCGTAGATCATTACATGGGTTTTTTGATCAAATAAATCCCGAATACGAGAGTTGTATTCTGACTAACAAAATCATATCGAAATGCAAGAAAAACGCTTTCAAAAGGTGTTCGTAACAGGTGGCGCTGGGTATGTTGGGGCTGTATTGATTCCCAAGCTTCTTGACAAAGGCTATGAGGTAACCGTATTAGATCTGATGATTTATGGCGATGATGTCCTGCCGGATCATCCCCGATTAAGCAAGCTCAAAGGAGATATCCGAGATCAGGCATTACTCTCACAAAGCATTCCAGGACATGATGCTGTGATCCACCTCGCATGCATTTCCAATGATCCCAGTTTTGACCTCAATCCTACATTGGGCAAGAGTATCAACTTAGATGCGTTTGAGCCCATGGTCCAAATTGCAAAGAATGGAGGTGTGAAGCGATTCATCTATGCTTCCTCTTCCAGTGTCTACGGGATCAAGGATGAGCCAAGTGTCACAGAAGATATGAGTCTGGAGCCCCTCACAGATTATTCCAAATTCAAAGCGATGTGTGAGGAAATTCTGGCAAAATATCAAGCTCCTGACTTTACAACTGTAACCATTCGCCCTTCTACAGTTTGTGGCTATTCTCCTCGCCAGAGATTGGATCTGGTCGTCAATATCCTGACCAATCTGGCGATCAATCGTGGAGAAATTACTGTCTTTGGAGGAAGCCAGAAGCGGCCCAATATCCATATCGCAGATATGACGGATCTGTATCTGGAACTGTTGGAATTGCCAGATGAGAAGATTGCCGGAAAAATCTTTAATGCCGGATATGAAAATCATCCTGTAGCAGAATTGGCCGATATCGTAAAAGATGTCATAGGTCCAGGCGTCAATATTGCGACCTCACCCACAGATGATTTGCGCTCCTATCACGTGTCTTCACAAAAGATACGGGAAGAACTGGGCTTTGAGGCCAAGCACAGCATCATGGATGCCGTAGCCGAACTGAAAAAAGCCTTTGATGAAGGGAGATTGCCGGATTCTCTGAGTGATCCAAAGTATTTCAACGTCAAATTGATGCAACTCATAGATCTTCAGTAATTATGCCAATGGCCAAACAACGAATTCCATATGTAGACCTTGGAGGACAGTATGCGCCTTTTAAAGAGGAAGTGATGGCGGCGGTTGAGAAAGTGATTGATAGTGGCTGGTTCATTTTGGGACAGGAGGTAAAGGAATTTGAACAGAAGTTCGCTGCACTTTGTGGAACAAAATATGCCATTGGGATGAACAGTGGAACCGATGCCCTCATCCTGTGTATGAATGGCCTCGGAATTGGAAAAGGAGATGAAGTGATTGTGCCCCCTAATTCTTATCTGGCTTCTGCCTCCTCCGTGGCTTTGGCAGGGGCGACTCCCGTCTTCGCGGATGTGCGTGACGACTACAATCTTGACCCCGAAAAACTAGAGCAGGCCATCACCCCCAAAACCAAGGCTGTGATTCCCGTTCATCTCACAGGGAGACCCGCAGACATGCATGCGATTCAGGAAGTGGCAGATCGACATGGTCTATATGTCCTGGAAGATGCTGCACAAGCAGTCGGAGCTACCTATCATGGACAGACAGTTGGGTCATTTGGGATTGCGGCAGGGTTCAGCCTGCATCCATTGAAGAACCTAAGTGCTGCCGGTGATGCGGGAATCACCACGACTGACAATGAAGAACTCTATGAATACTTGATGAAAGCCAGAACACACGGCCATCGAAACCGTGAGGAGTGTGCATTCTGGAGTCTGAATTCCCGTCTGGATACCATGCAAGCAGCGATCCTGTTGGTAAAAATGAAGTATCTGGATCAATGGAACAAGCGTAGACGTGAGCTGGCAGAGATCTATCAAGAGCGTCTGAGTCCCTATGTCTGGGTGCCGAAGGATCAGCCACACGAACATGCTGTCTATCATACTTTCATCATCCAGACTGAGCACAGAGATGCCCTGCAACGCCATCTCAATGCGTGTGACATAGACACCAAGATTCACTACCCCATTCCGATTCACCTGCAGGAATCTGCAGAGTACCTCGGCTACAAGAAAGGAGATTTTCCCATTACTGAGCGCCAAACAGAAACCATTCTGAGTTTGCCGATTTTTGCAGAATTGACAGATGAGCAAGTACAGTATGTGTGTGAGTGCATTCAGATATTTTTTGACTCAAAAGTTTAAGCAATGACGGATACATCGGTATCGATTCTGGAAACATTCCAACAGGTCATGACGCAGGATCGGGACCGCTATATCAAGCCGTGGCTGGTAGGATGGGCCTATCAAGACAAAAAGCAGACACGTTATAGTGGGAATTTGCCCCAGGACTTTTACCAATACAATGGGCCAGAGGATTTGGAGAAGTGGTTTCATTGGCAAATCTCTGCTGACCGACCCTCCTATTTCTCCCCGGAAAAGGTAAGCAGTCTGGTAGATCAATCAAGAGCATTTGATCAGGCATTATTTGATAGACTGGGATTGAATTTTCCTGAGCAACAACAGTATGATCGCATTATTGGTAGCAACAATGCACAAGATTATTATCTGACACACTTTTATGATGTGCCAGAACGCAATCAGGTGAAGAAGGTGCTGGATTTTGGCGCCGGCTTTGGGCGACAGGCCAATCTATGGAGTCAAAAAGAGGAAGAGTTGTTGTACATCGGGATGGATGCCATTCCCAAATCATACTGTTTGCAGAACCTCTATTACAGGAGCATTGATCCCAACTTTCGAGAATATGTAGACCAACCCGCAGGATTTTCTGTGAACCTGGATCAACCTGGCTTGTATCATCTGCCAACCTGGCGAACGGATTTGATTCCTGACAATAGTCTGGACATGGTGCTTTGTGTACAGGTTTTGCCAGAATTGAACGGCCGACTCGTACGACATATGATCGATGTGTTTCAGCGTGTCCTCAAGCCTGGAGGTGCCTTATATCTGCGTGATCATGATCAAAAGTGGAAACCTGGATACAAGTTCAACCTCAATCATTATCTCCCACAAAAGGGATTTGCATTGGAATTCAGGCCACATATCGTGGATCGGGAAGATCTGGCAGGCGTGCCCAGGATTTGGCGAAAAGTCGATCCCCGGGTTCAGCAAAGCCAGGAACAAACGCGAAAAGAGAGAATGCGCCAATGGGTCTTTGAGCTTGATGCCTTGACCAATGGCAAGTTGAGAAGCATATACAAACGACTGACTAACAAAAAAACATGAAATCATTGGTAACCGGAGGCTGTGGATTTATTGGTAGCCACTTGGTCGATGGCTTGTTGGAGAGAGGAGATGAAGTAGTGGTACTGGACAATTTCTCCACTGGCCGCCCCCAAAACCTTGCGCACCAAAAAGATAATCCCAATCTCACTGTTCATCAGGTGGACATCAGCGAGTACGGAATATTAGAACCCTACTTTCAAGGCATCGACAGAGTGTTTCATATCGCTGCATTGGCGGATATTGTGCCTTCTATCCAGAATCCAATCAGCTACCATCGGTCCAATGTTGATGGCACCATCAATGTATTGGAAGCGAGTCGGAAGGCAAACATCAAGCATCTGGTCTATGCGGCTTCGTCTTCTTGTTTTGGCATCCCAGATGCCTATCCAACCCCGGAAGATGCGGACATTCGCCCGGAATATCCGTATGCTACCACCAAGTGGATCGGAGAGCAATATGTTCTCAACTGGCATAAAGTCTATAACCTTCCTGTGACATCCTTACGGTTCTTTAATGTCTATGGCCCCAGAAGCAGGACATCAGGAACCTATGGAGCTGTATTTGGTGTTTTTCTTGCCCAAAAACTCAATGGACAACCTTATACGGTTGTGGGAGATGGAACCCAGACCAGAGACTTTACCTACGTGACAGATATCGCAAGAGCTTGCATCATGGCCTCCGAATCCGAGGCAGCTATCGGAGAAGTCATGAATGTTGGGAGCGGAAACCATTATAGTGTCAATCGATTGGTAGAGCTGTTGGGGGGAGACAAAACCTTTATTCCCAAGCGGCCAGGAGAACCCGATTGTACATTTGCAGATACCACCAAAATTCGAAACCTCCTGGGGTGGGAACCATTGATGACATTCGAACAAGGGGTCCAAACCATGTTAGACCACATTGATTATTGGCGGGAGGCTCCCCTTTGGACACCTGATAAAATCGCTGAAGCGACCAAAGATTGGTTCAAGTATTTAGGGTAGTGATATGAGCAATTTGCATGAAAAAATCGTTGAGCTGGAGGAACTGGCCAACATCATCTCAGGATTGAAATCTGAAGGACAAACCGTGATGCACTGTCATGGCTGTTTTGATCTGCTGCATGTGGGCCATATGAAGCACTTTGAGGCTGCAAAACAAGGCGGAGATATCCTGGTTGTGACAATTACGCCTGACCATCTGGTCAACAAAGGGCCTGGGAGACCTGCTTTCCCGGAGCAACTGAGACTGGAAGCATTGGCAGCATTGGAAGTGATCGATTATGTCGCCTTGAATTATTGGGGGACAGCCATCGAGACATTACGTTTGCTCAAACCATCCTTTTATGTGAAAGGAAGCGAGTATCGGAATTTTGAAAAAGACCTCACTGGCAATATTCAAAAAGAAGTCGCAGCTGCCCGAGAGGGTGGGGGAGATATCTATTTCACAGATGAAATTACGTTCTCTTCCTCCAAACTCATCAATGCTCACTTCAGTCCGCTCTCTCAATCTGCTCAGGAATATATCTATGGTTTGAAGCAGAACTATTCTGCGGGCCAGATCATTGATCTACTCGACAACTTAAAAGATTTGCGGGTGTTGGTGATTGGGGATACCATTATTGATGAGTATCACTACATACGCTCGCTCGGCAAGTCTTCCAAATCTCCCACCTTGTCAACCCAGTTCTTGCGTGCAGAGGTCTTTGCCGGTGGTGTGCTAGCGATTGCCAATCACCTGAATGAATTTGCCGGGGAGGTTCATATGATCAGTATGTTGGGACGGGAAAATGACCAACTCCATGTCATCCAACCGAAAGTGTCTGAAGAAATCAAGACCAAATACTTCTATCGGGAAGATGGCCCCACACCAACCAAACGGCGATACATGGCAACCTATCTCAACACCAAAGTGTTCGAGGTAACCTTTATGAATGACAACCATCCCGGAGAGGAACTGGAACAGCAGATGATCTCTTATCTCGAATCCCAGATTCCGAATTATGACATGGTCCTGATTGCAGACTTTGGGCATGGATGCATCACTTCCGGAATTCAGAACTTTCTGGCAGAAGCAGATATTTTCGTCTGTGTCAATGCCCAAACCAACAGCAACAACTACGGTTACAACTATATCACCAAGTATCGGGGAGTAGATTATATTTCTATCGATGAGAACGAAATCCGTCTTCCATTTGGAGAAAAATATGGAGAACTGGAGTCCCTCATTCTGAAACTGGCAGAGGTAACCCAATGTCCTCATATCACCATTACTCTGGGACAGAAAGGCGCCATATTCTATTCCAATGGGGTCTTCCACCGGGCACCTGCACTGGCAACTAGTGTGGTGGACTCTGTGGGAGCTGGGGATGCAGTCCTGTCTGTGACTTCTCTTCTTGCACACAAAGAATGTCCACCGGATCTCTTGCCCTATGTTGGGAATTGTGTCGGAGCATTGGCTGTGCAGATTCTTGGAAATGAGCGTCCTGTCAACAAAGTAGAATTGAACAAAATGATCAGCCATATGCTGAAGTAGGCTTATGGGGATTGTACAGCGGCAGAGTTTCTGGAACCTCACATTCACCATTCTGGGGGTGCTGCTGGGATATGTCAATAAGTTATACTTCTATAGCGAGTGGCTGGAAAAATCAGAGTTTGGCCTGATCGAACTGCTGCTTGCCGTTATGATCATTGGATCAGAATTCTCGATGCTGGGAGTAGGAAAGGTGATCACGCGCTTTTTTCCCTACTTCAGGGGGCGTGGAAAAAAAGAAGGGCAGTTTGTCAGCTTTGTTGCCAGTTATGGCTTGCTCGGATTTTTGGGACTCAGTCTGTTTTTGCTCATTTTCAAGCCAGTGGTGGTGGTGCAGTTTGGAGAAAATTCTCCCTTGTTTGTTGAGCATTATTTGTATCTGATTCCTCTGTGCCTCGCTTATGCAGCTTATCGAGTCCTGCAAGGAATTTCCCAAGCGCTGCTCAAATCAGTTGTTCCCATTTTTGCTTTTCATTTTGCGTTGAGATTGTTCCAAAGCGGGATCATCATCATCTACTTTGTTGGAGGGCTGAATTTCATTGGACTTCTCAATGCCTTTGTCTGGGGATATTATCTCCCGGCTGGGATTATTCTGGCTTACCTGATTTGGCTGAAAAAATTCGAATTTTCCTGGAGTCTGGCTATGTGGAGGTCAAGGGTTGGGAGATTGTTGTTGTTATATGGCGGATTTGTGGCCTTGTCTGAGACCTCTATGGTTTTATTGGGACGGATAGATGCTGTCATGGTTGGTAAGATTTTGGGCGAAATTCAGGTGGGGCCATATGCCATTGCCATTTACATTGCGACATTGGTGGCCATTCCTGCTCGCTCTATCTCCAACATTGTCATGCCACTCCTTGGGATTCATGTCAAAAATCGCGATTGGAAGAAGGTTGCCCAACTCTATCAGAAGAATGCCATGTTCAATCTGCTTCTGGGAACCCTGCTGTTGATCGGAATTTGGGTCAACATTGATCCCTATTTTGTGTTAAGTCCCAAACATATTGCAGGGAGAGATGCGGCTCTGATCATCGGGATAGGCTTCTGGTTTGGAATTGCAGCTGGCCCCAATCGGCAAATCATTATGATGTCCCGACACTTTCGTTTCGATCTCTACCTGAATTTGATTCTGGTAGTCATTGCGATCATTGGGAATCTGCTGTTGATCCCCGAATATGGATTGGTAGGAGCTGCGCTTGCTACTTCCGTTACCTTAAGTTTGTACAATATCTGTGGGGTAAGCTTCCTGTGGATCAAAATGAAATTGTTTCCCTATACCGCCAAGACGATTGTTGCCCTGCTTAGTGGCGGATTGGTATTATTCATAGGACTATATATGCCTGCACCAGATTCCCCGCTTTTTGAAATGTTGACAAGATCTATCGTCGTTACTGTGATATTTGGGGGAATTGTCCTGGGCCTGAGATTGCTTCCCGATGTCAATGACATGCTGCGGCACCACTGGAAAAAGTGGGTGCTTAGACGGTAGACTGCTTCAAAAAGGTAGGCGAAAAACTGTACCTTTAACATCTGAACCAAATCAAAAAAATCTGAACACGTGACAAGCGATTCTTTTTATCAACAATACATGCAGCAGTTTCAGACTGCTTTGGAAGGCATAGAGGTGTCTGATGCTGAACAGAAGATTTCTACAGCAGAAGCACTCAAGCAGACCAACATCTGGCTGCAAGAGGCGCAAAAACTCGGCAAGAAAATCATGATTTTTGGGAATGGAGGAAGTGCAGGAGTCGCCAGTCATATGGCCGTAGATTTTTGGAAAAATGGGGGGGTAAGAGCTATGACCTTTAATGATGCGCCAGTCCTCACTTGTATTTCCAATGATTACAGCTACGAAGAAGTGTTCGAAGTCCCTGTGCGCCAATTTGCGGAGGAAGGAGATATCGCCATTTGCATTAGCAGCTCAGGCAGCTCTATCAATATCAGACGAGGGGCAATTGCTGCAAAGGAATTGGGATGTCGTGTCATCGGTTGCTCTGGCTTTAATTCTGATAATCCTTTACGGAAGCTGGGAGATTTGAATTTTTATGTTCCTTCTTTTTCCTATGGTTTTGTGGAGACCCTCCACCAATTGATCATTCATGTGATTCTTGACAATAAATTATATCTATTGGATAAGAAGGATGTGTTTCATCGAAATGAGGTGATGGAGTGATGTGCTCTTTTTAACTTTACGAAAGTTTTAAACTTTCGAAGTTAGTACAGTGGAACACAAATAAATTAATATTCGTATTTTTGTAGAAAAACGAATTATGCAGAAAGATCATATCAACCTGAAGGAGGAAGATCGAGCGCATCTATTGGAGCTGACTTCCACCGGTTCTTTGCCAATCCGGGTA
>JBCCGK010000019.1:0-135326 GCA_039029315.1 Bacteroidota bacterium
CCGCCAATCGGATGGTCCGGTGCGCTGCCAATCGGTTGGTCTGGTGCGCTGCCAAAATTCTAAGCCCAACTCACAAATCCACCCCAGTTTACCGATCGGATGGTCTGGTGCGCTGCCGAATTTTGGGGGCCAACTCGCCTATACTTGTAAAAGTGTACGGTAGTGAAGAATAAAAAAGAGCCTTGGCTGAGAAAAAAATACATCATAAAAATTCTCAGCACAAATTTCAAAACAGTCTCTTAGAAATTCAGTTCATCTTTCATATCGCAGAGCAGGTCCACAATCTTTCCCCAGGTCTCCACGTCTGAGGACTGATCCAGAGGCTTCGGCCAAATGAAGGCTAATTCGTCATCATACAGATAGAGGAGGCCATCACCAACTTCCTGAAACACTTGAAAAAGGGTAATCTTCACATCATTTGACAGAATGATTCCACTAAACAGAAAATCGTTTGTCAGCATTTCGATGGAATCCCCCATTCCTTGTTCCAATTGAATTGGGCGATCGATTCTGGCGATAGTAGCAAGGCCTTCCACAGAAGAGGTAGGATTGCTGATTCTCAAGGCTTTTCGGTTCGGATTGATCATGGGTATATGAGCTTTCAATCCATATACTCCTTTGCCAGGATGAGTTGGCAGATGTTTGGATTCCAATTGAACAGTATAGGACCGATAAGTTCCAAATACGGTGAAGGCCTTTGAGTTAAGAAAGGCGACTTGTAATCCCAGGCGCTCTCCCATTTGATGAAAGAGTGTTTCTTGTTTTGCAAAACGCCGATAGCGGTTGATTCCAAGAAAAAGGATCAGGCATATCAAGACAATTCCAGCAAACAATATCCAATTTCCAATCATACTGAATACATTTGGAACAAAGATAACAGAACTTATGCTTTCCAAGCCTCTTTCTGGACATCGGATTTATTGCATTCCCGGATTGGGAACAGACAGGAGAATCTTTCATGAATTGAACATGCCTATTCCCATGCAATTTCTGTATTGGCTTAGTCCACTTCCGTCAGAATCTCTTTCTTCCTATGCATCAAGAATGTGGGAGCAAATTGAGCATCCCAACCCAATCATTTTGGGGGTGTCATTTGGGGGGATTATTGCACAGGAAATGGCGACTCTCCAAGCCGTCAAAGCTCTAATACTTGTATCGAGCCTCAGACACCAGCGAGAATTGCCCTTGCAGTTGCGCATCATGAAATATTTGCCCCTTTACTACTTATCCAAGGGAGAGTGGAGAATAGAATCTCTGCCAGTATGGGCACCTGCCTATGGGGTCAAAAAATCAGAGGAACAACAACTCTTGCAGGTCATTTTTCGAAGCATGGATGATGCCTATAGAATGTGGGGAATCCACCAATTGATCTCCTGGAAAGGGCAAGACATAAGCTGTCCGATTCTGCGATTGCATGGAACAGAAGATCGACTGTTTCCGATTCGCCCCATTCATGATGCTATTCCCATATCAGGAGGAACACATTTTATGATCGCACAAAAGGCCGAAATCATCGGAGACAAGATTCTGGCATTTATTCGCACATTGCGTTAATGAACTTGTAGAATTTGATATCCAGACCATTGAAGGCCTATCCATTTGAATACATATGAACCAGCATGTAATTCCGGGAAATGAAGGGTCTGTTCAGGCAAGTAGGGGACCAACTCTTTCTCGACAATCACTCTTCCCTGCAAATCTACCACTTGAACACGATGAATAGATTTTTTCCTATTCCCTGACTGAAGAATGTTCAAATTCCCTGAGAAAGGATTGGGAAATACCTGAACATGTTGCCTCCAGTCTCGATCGATACTTGTTACGCTGTCTGCCGTACAGTCGACTCGCAAACTGTCAAACCATGCCTTCGTTAATAACAATGAGGGAGGGGCACAATCTTGATGCCCAAGAGATGCGCCTGAGCTGACGATAGAAGAGCTGCTGGATCCATTGGCAACAAATTGATTTTGAGCAACAAAGGCATTGTAATACGGGACTTGTTCATCCGCTTCGCAATAAAACATTCGCACAGGCGCATTGGGGGTCCAATCATAGACATCATTCTCTGCCAAGGCCTGATTGATGGGATGTAAATTAAGAGAATCTTCCTGAAGAGAATCAACCAAGGCAGGCCAGAACATGGTCCTTGCAGTATCTGGAAAAACAACTCCTGACTGGGGCGATTGCCGATCAAAAAAAGCCGGGATCTGCACATCATAAGGGGGAACAAAAACATCACTTGGCGTGGTCCACATATTTCCATAGACAAACTGGTAGGAAGTCAACACATAACTGAGATAGAAAGACCCTGTAGCTGAGGGCTGATTCAACAACAAGGTATCTCGGGTGGTCCTGCTCACATCATAAGGGCCACTGGCAGGCGCTGCAGCAGTCAGCTGAAACTCATCTGAATGAAGCAATTCCATTTCCTTAAAGGCAGCCATAGCCACATGCCCTCCCTGTGAATAACCAGACAAAAATACTTGTTCATTCAGACGGATCTCTTGATTGGTACAAAAAATTCTGCTTGCCCGCAACATATCCACAACAGCTGTTGCCTCTGATTTTGCATGGATATAGGGATGAGGATGATCAAGTGGCGTATCTCCCATTCCTAAATAATCAGGCAACACAGCCAAATACCCACTGGTGGCGAAGAAAATGCCAATTTGCCATTCCCCCCCTAATGATGAAATGGGAGTCCCATACAAACTTGTTCCGTGATTGTAACAGAACAATGGAAAATCGCATTCTCCGACAGGAACCATCACCAAGCCTGAGGCAATGGTCAAATTTTCTCCTGAAGCATCCGGGGTAAAGTAGACAAGTTTGTATAAGTCTACATCGTATTGGATGGGAGAGAGAAAAACAGGAATTCCAAATTGTGCATAAATGGTTTCTATCTCGCTTTGTGTTCGAGTTCCGATAAGTTGGCTCGAAATCAGGTCTCCCCTAGATTGACTAAGTATTGAAGAGAAGTCAATGGCTAAACAAATAAATAAGCAGTAACTAAGGAGACGGAATTTCATAAAATCAGAGGTTAGGAGTGAATTAGTTCAAAAATATGAATAGTTGCTGAAATTTGACCATATTTAACTGGAATTTCTGCGGTATGTATTTGATAATCCAATTGTCCCAGCATGCTTCGAAAGGGCTGTGCAATCGGTCTTCTTGGCTCACTGAGAATCAATCTTCCATGTGGCTTAAGTAAAACAGGAATCGACGCAAGCAATGGATCAAAGGCCCTTGGTTCATACGCAACATCAGAGGCCAGAACAATGTCTGAGGCCAGGGATGAAGATGGCGCTCTCCAGTCCATCAAACGACAATCTGCCTCCACGAGATGGTTTCGATTCCAATTGTATTTTGCAAAAAGAAGGGGATCGCTGAGATAGTCAGTAAGAACGACTTTCTTTGCGATCTTTCCGGCTACTATTCCCGGCACGCCTAATCCACAGCCAATCTCCAATACTTGAGATTCGGGGGTCAAATACTCTTTGGACAACAAATAGGTTCCCAAGGCAATTGCAGAAGGCCACACTTCTGCCCAATAGGGAATTTGTTCATCCTGAATTGCCTCCTCTTGTTCATCCTGAGAGAGATATGAATCCAACACCTGATCTACATCCTTCACTGAGGCAATGCTCAATCGATGTCCCTGAATGTCAATCGACTCGTCCTGGAGTTGGAAGCGGCGAGACAGGTCCAGTCTCAGAGAATCAAGATCATCAAAGGAAGAAACAGAAGACATACCACATGAGATAAAAAAGGATCGACTCACCTAAAGGCAAAGTGAGTCGATAAACAGGTTGTACCCCCGGCAAGAATCGAACTTGCATCTAGAGTTTAGGAAACTCCTATTCTATCCATTGAACTACAGGGGCTTAGAAATTCCGGGCCAAAATACGGAGAAATTCTTCAATCCTGCAATGAATAAGGGGGAAAAATGAGTAATCTGAGTTAGTGGATGTTGTTTATTGTAGGGCAATCCCTCTCAATGTCAGCACATCTACCATTTCGGCTGTATTAGATAACACAGACAGGTGGCATGAAAATGAGCCTGATTGTGTTGGGGTTAATTCCAGGTTGATTTCACTGTCTTCTCCAGGTGGAATCACCTGATCCTGGAATGAAGCTTTGGCACCATTGCAACTGCAGTTCACACTTTTGATGATGAGTTCCTGAGAGCCACTATTTTTGAATTTGTAGCGAGTCTCAAAACTACTGCCTGCTTGAAGGAATCCGGTATCCTGATCCTTGACCTTCCAATGAATTGCTGCACCCGGTGGAGCTGCCACCTCTGTGGGACTGACCCGATAAGTAGATCCAATCAGATCCATCATCAGTGTTGTTGGAAAGGACTGGCCGGACAATGAACTTGCTACAAGAGAAAGGAGAAAGAACGTGAGTATACACGAGCTTCTCATACTTCTAAAGGTTTTGAGGCGAAAATGATAAGTCGAAGCTAGGATTTCTCTTATCAGTCTTCAACCAAAAAAGAGCCTGGATCTAACAGACCTTTTGCGTATTTCTCTTACCATTCACGAAGGAAGAACAACAGTTCGCCCAACTTCACCCTTAAGAATCTCTCCAAAAGAATGGGGTGAACAACATCAGAACAGTGAACAATTCCAGCCTTCCCAGAAGCATAAGAAAGGACAAAAACCATTTGCCTCCATCGCCAATCACTTTGAAATTTTCTGCATCTCCGGGTCCTACAGCCCCGATTCCGGGTCCAATATTGCCTAGAGTAGCCGCAACAGCTCCCAGAGAAGTCATGAAGTCTAATCCCATCGCAGACATCACAAAACAGCCCAAAATGAAGATTAAGATGAAAATGAGAAAAAAAGCAATGATTTTCGACACGACGTCCTGAGAAATTGCCTTGCCATTGAAGCGAACGGGCAGGATTGCCTTGGGATGAATCTGTCTTTTTAGCTCCAAATAGCTATTCTTAAATACCACCAGAAAACGGATCGTTTTCATTCCACCACTAGTCGATCCTGCACACGCTCCCATAAACATCATGACAAAAAACAAGACCAACAGGAAATTCCCCCAGGTGGTGAAGTCTGCTGTTCCAAACCCTGTAGTTGTCATGATCGATATGACCTGAAAGCTTGAATCTCGAAAGGCCTGCTCTACAGATAAATTTCCTCTGAGATACACAATCAATGTCGTGAGGACAATCAAGGTGCTACAGAAATATACATACCATCTGAATTCTTCATTTTTCCAAAGTCGGAGAGGTTTGCCCCGCAATGCGAAATAGGTCAGAGAAAAATTGGTTCCTGCAAAAAACATGAACAAGATCACTATGTATTGATGATAAGCCGAGAAATCGCCCATGCTTCCTTGTCGGGTCGAGAAGCCACCTGTCGAGAGAGTAGACATTGAATGACAAACAGCATCAAAAAAAGACATGCCACCAATCCAGAGTAAGACCATTTCCAATGCCGTCAGGGAAAAATAAATGATCCATAATCTTTTGGCTGTTTCCTTAATTCTGGGAGTCAGTTTATCAGGTGTCGGGCCTGGAACTTCTGCTGCGTACAACTGCATGCCGCCGATTCCCAGAAGAGGAAGAATCGCAATCGTCAGAACGATGATCCCCATGCCCCCAATCCAGTGAGTCATGGCTCTCCAAAAATGAAGACCTTTGGGCAGTTGTTCTATTTCTTGGCCAAGGATGCTGGCACCAGTTGTTGTAAATCCAGATATCGTCTCAAAAAATGCATCTGTGAAGCTAGGAATGGCCCCACTCCACACATATGGAACTGCGCCTATAAAAGACATGGCGATCCATCCAAGAGTAACCACCAAATATCCATCTCTTTTTTTGAGTTCCTGTCGCCTTGACGATCTGGTGAGTAGCCATATACCTCCACCTAAAAGAAGAGAACATGCTCCTGAGCCCAAAATGGCCCCAAAATCGCCTTCACCAAAATATAGAGAAAAGGGAATAGCCGTCAACATTGCCAAGCCACAGATGCTTATCAATAATCCCAGAACATTTAGAATAGTTGTAAATCGAAACATGCCTTCAATCGTTTGTCAGAGTCGGCAAGTTTAGCTCCTTTTCATGAAAATTTCAGTTTTTTTTCATCCCACAGATTGTTTCGAATAAAAAATTTTACAATTCTTTTACTTTGATTATGAGGGGAGTCCGAGACGGAGTTTTATCTTTGTATTGCCAGTATTCCTTAGCTCTTATAAAAGTTGGAACATTTTTTAAATATACTTCTCAAATTCCGTAGGAATTTCCCCCTCCACCTTTTTATTGAAATGCCCTCCGCATGTCATAGACATGTGGCACCCTTGTTTTTTCCTAACTCACAACATTTTTTCAATGAAAAAACATTTCCTATTATCCCTGTTTATTCTCTGTTTGTTCAGTCAATCTGTAGGACAAATGGATATTACTGCCACAGGGGTTGCTGTGGTCATTGATTTTGACAATACACTCAGTGGTGTTAACAATGGACAATTCCAGGCCCCTACCTCTTATGTGGTAGCAACCCCTTCCGCAGGGGAATTAGACCGAGACGCATTTCAAGTTTCCACGAATGCAGGGTCTGCCACCTTTGTATGGCCAGGCAGCCCGACAAATGAAACCAACGGTCAGGGCTTGTCAAATGGTGGGGTAACCAACAATGGGGTGTATGCTTTTTCCAATGATGGAGGAACCAATCGCTTTCTTGGAGTTCAGCCAATAGGTTCGTTTTTTACCCCCGGTGCCATCATTCTGCATGTACACAACAATACAGGAGTAACAGTCGACGGCCTAGACATTGCCTATACGGGTTTTGGATATTCAGATGGGGCAGATATGCAAGCCGATGTCTATTTTTCAACTGATAACTCTACCTATTCCCAGATAGGATCATTGACCTATCAAACAACAGGTGCCTCAAGTTGGAGTAGCAGTAATCTGACAGGATCTGCATCTGGTCTTTCCATTCCAGATGGGAGTTCGATCTATGTTAGATGGGTTGTGTCGCAGTATACTGGTAGTGGAAGCAGAAGTGAAATTGGCCTGGATGATATCAGCATCACACTGAATGTGGGTGCTTCCTGCCCTGGAACCCCAACTCTGGCAAGTACAGGATTAGGATTTACAGGAACAGATGAGACAAGTACCACCCTCAGCTGGATAAATGGAGATGGCGCAAACAGAATAGTAGTTGTCAGAGCGAACTCCGCAGTCTCAGCTACCCCAACAGACAATACTACCTATAGCGCGGATCCTGTCTTGGGGAATGGCGCTGATATTGGGACAGGAGAATATGTCGTGTACAATGGGAACGGAAGTAGCACAACCATCACAGGTCTGGCTGGAGGAACGCCTTATCATGTGGCCATTTTTGAATACAATTGTGGCTCAGGAAGTGAACTGTATCTGAATCCTGGTGCCTTTGCTTCAGAAACAAGTCTACCGGAAGATGTTGGCAATTTTGCCTCTGACTGTATCACCAATAGCACGGTTGATCTCAGTTGGGAAATGCCTACCGGAAGCTATGATGGCATCATGATCTTCGCCAGAGAAACCACCCCGCCCAGTCAACCCACCATAGACGCCAATGACCCTAGCCTGTCTTCTTCTAATGCAGATTACAGTGCTTCTTCCGATATCGGGACGCTTGGCAGATTGGTATACGATGGAAGCGGAACTTCTCTTAGTGTCAGTGGCCTTCCAACAGGCGCTAATATCATTTTCAAAGCGTATACATACCGATTCCTAAGTGGAACACTCTGGTCAGATGGAACCCAGCGATCACTTACGATCAATTTGAATGAAATAAGCACATTTGGGGCTTTACCATCCGACCAACAAATTGCCTTGAGTTGGACAAATCCGACATCCATTGCCTGTTTTGATGAGATCATGATTGTCGGAAAAGATGGATCGGCAGTTGGGGTAACGCCCAGTGGGAATGGAGCTTCCTATAGTGCAGATCCCATCTTTGGAAATGGAACGGAAATCGCCACAGGAGAATATGTGGTGTATAAAGGAACAGGAACCTCTGTAGATATTACAGGACTTACCAATGGTACTACCTATCACTTTACTGCATTTGTGAGAGATGGAACAGAATGGAGTACAGGGATCTCTTTAAGCGCTATTCCTGCCTTGGTCACTGTGCTGGACCAGGGAGATCTGGTCATAATTTCAGTGAACACAGACATAAACAGTGGGGATGATGAAGTCTGTTTTTTCGCTTTTCAAGCAATTGCACCGGGAACAGCCATTGATTTTACAGACAATGGCTATGAGAGATCGAATCCTGGTCAATGGGGAGATACTGAAGGAACCATCCGTGTCGTATGGAATGGGGCTAGTGCACTGGATGCGGGGACCATTATTTGTATTCAGGGAGAAGGCAATACAAGTTCTGATTTCGATGTGTATACGTGTGGAACCCTGGATACCGATTGGACAATTTCAAGTCTGAATGGAAGCCTTTATTCCTTCAATCTCAATAATGCAGATGAGATATTCATTATGCAGAATGGAAGTTGGGTGAATCCCGGTAATTCTCACGATGCTGATTACACGGGCAATGTGCTATATGGTTGGACTGCGACTGGTTGGGGCGTCGGATCGGGCACAGCTTTGAGTTATCTGTACCCGGGATTGAACTGTTTTCATACAGATGTCACAGGTCTATCAAATAATGATAAGGTGAAATATACTGGCGTCTTGACATCCGCCACCAGAAATGAATGGATCGCCCGCATCAACAACTCTGCCAACTGGACAGGATATGCAGATAATTCGGCTTACAACTCAGGTGGACCAGATTATGCCAATAGCAATCTATGTTTGGTACCCATTACAGCCAGCAGTGTATCAGAAGGTCGGTGGACAGGAGAAAATGATAATAACTGGTTTGATTGCAATAACTGGGATGATCGAAGAGTTCCTGACGCGACTGTCAATGTAAATATTTCTGCAACTGCTGTCACTTCTCCCCGCATCGATGCAGATGCGAATTTCTCAGATGAATTTGGAGATCTGGCTCAATGTAATAATCTATCTATTCAGGCATTGACACTCGAGCTGGAAGATGTCGATGATATTCTTGAGGTAAATGGCAATCTCGAACTCTCCGGAACCGGTGCGTTGGATATGGATGGAAGTGGATCTTCGGATGGAACCCTTCGCCTCCGGGGCAACTGGACAAACGCTATCGGGACACCATCCTCCTTTGAGCAGGGGGAGTCCACCATCAACTTTGATGGAAGTACACAACAGACCTTGTTCAACGAGGAGGAATTTGCAGATGTTGAACTCAATAACCCGATTGGCCTCCTGCTGAACGGTGGGATGGAGATCGCTGGAACGTTGACGTTCGCTGATGGAATTATTAGCAGTTCTACTGGTGGAGGAGGTGCATCAGGTGGAAGCATTGCTTCTGAATCAAATATTGTGACATTTTTAGAAGGAAGTAGCCATGCAGGTGCCGATGATGACAGTCATGTGGATGGGATCGTTGCCTTTCAGGGACCTGGCACATTTTTCTTTCCAATTGGAGATGGAATAAATCTGCATACACTTGCGGCACTTGGGGTCAGTGGGAACCAAGGTGGTTCCTCTGATGAGTTCCGATCTGAATATTTTCGCACGAATCCCCGGACAGAAGTTGGGAGTGCTGTTGATCCTGGAAATGTTGGATACGTGAGTCCTAATGAATACTGGATTCTGGACCGAGCTGCTGCATCCAGCACCCCTAAACAAGTCCAACTGACCTACCGCAACCCCAATAGTGGAATTGTGAATATTGCTTCTGCGTATGTGGTTCGCTATACTGGAACTTTGTGGGAACAAGCTGGGGGGAATGGCCATTTGGCAGATGTTGAAGATGTACCTAACAATAGTGGAACCATCACCTCTGCAGGTGTGAGTAATTTCAGTGCTGTGACCTTTGCAGATAATGGCGAATCTTTCCCGGTAGAATTATCCGCTTTCGATGCAGCCTTAGTTGGAGAAGATGTCCAATTGGATTGGCGAACAGAGAGTGAAACCAATAATGCGTTTTTTGTGGTGGAAAGATCTGATAATCTTCAAACGTTTCTGTCGATTGGAGAAGTCATTGGAGCTGGCACAAGCAGCCAACCTAATGAATATGTATTCCTCGATGAGAAGCCCCATGAAGGGCTGAACTATTATCGATTAAAACAAGTAGATTTTGATGGGCAGTTCAGTTTTTCTCATATTGTAGCAATCCATATAGGAGAATCAACTATCCCACAATTGGTAGGCGTATATCCTAATCCTACCAAGACGAGTAGCCAAGTGGAGGTATTCCTGCCACAAGCAGCCAGGCTCAAAGTGAAGGTCTTTGCCATGGACGGACGGATGGTGGCCCAGCAGACTTTTGAGGGAAATGAAGGAATGAATCAAATGATGATTCCTTTTGATCGTTTGCCAAATGGCCTGTATGTTCTTGAAACATTTGTCCTGGGAAGCCGATTCGTCTCAAGAATTATGAAAGAATAGGGGATAGATACCTTGGACATATCCTCTCCCTCAAAACAGATATTTTGTAAGAAAGTTGTTTGATATTCTTTTACCTTATTCTCGCCAGTTCTCCCAAGAAGAGAGAACTGGCGAGAAGCTCTATCTTCACATCGGTATGCGAATTATCTTTATTTCCTTGCTGCAAGTATGTTTACTCAACCCAATGGTTGGGCAGGTTTTCATTTCTGAATATATTGAAGGAAGTGGCAACAATAAGTGCATAGAAATATACAATGGTTCTGGCATTGTGCTTGATTTGGTGAGTGGAGGGTATGGGATTGAAATCTATTCAAATGGATCGGTAAGTCCTGGGGCTCCTATCAACTTTGCAGGCCCAGCAGCAATGAGTTTGGCAGTGGGAGATGTCTATGTTATTTGCAACTCATCAGCTGCTGCAGGCTTGTTGGCCCTTGCAGACCAAACAACTGGAAGTCTGAATTTTAATGGAAATGATGCCATTGCCTTGTTCAATAGCGGAGGAATCCTAGATGTGGTTGGACAAATCGGTTTTGACCCTGGGACAGAATGGACGGGAGCTTGTTGTCCTGAAGGAAGTGCGGATGGCACCCTCTATCGAAAACCCTACCTTACCAATCCATCCTTTGATGGAAGTTCTGCATTTGACCCAGACACAGAATGGGACTGCGATCCGGTAGATACCTTTTCGGATCTGGGAATGCATGCTACCGTTGGCTGTGCGATTGACAAATTGGTCGTCTCGCAAAGCTCCTGTAACAATGGAATTGCAACTGTCAGTTTGGACTTCACAGAGATCAATCCTACTTCAGCGAATTTTCAATTGACAGTCACCCCAGATCCGATGCTCTTAAGTGGAACCTATGCCTATGCAAGTCTTCCCCTCAGTCTCTCAGGATTCCTTGGAGACAATACGACCCAATATGATTTTTTGGTGGAAGATTTGAATCCATCCTGCCTAACCCAGGAACTTCAAAATTTGGTCTTCAATTGCCCTGTAGCTGATGTGCTCTCATTTACAACCGAACCGCAGGGGTGTGTAGAAACTACGGAGGCCTTTACAATTCAGGTTTGTGCAATTGAGAGTAGTAGTGGAGATCCCCAACCAGATTATACCCAAACAATTACGTTAAGCTTGAATGGAACACCAAGTGGTACGTTAACAGGAGCGACAAGTCAAGCGGCGGTCAATGGTTGTGCAACCTTTAGCTTCACCTATGATGCCGTAGAGACCATTTCCTTTACAGCATCTGATGGTACATTGCCCAGTGCCGCATCGAGTTCCTATCCTTTTGAAATTAATTGTCCTGCCTTGACGATATACACAGGCTTTATCAATCCTTGTGGCAATGATGGCCCGAATGAATTGATCGCCATGTCTTCCGGACTTGTAGCTGTGGATGTCCAGGATATTGTTTTTGCGTCCATTGATCAATCGAGTGCCATCCAGCCAGATGTAAGGCATACCTGGTCCCAAAGCGGATCAGATCTGGCAGGAAGTACCACGAGAGTGTGTGGAGGCACCTCTGCTGATATCAAATGCCATCGCATCATGGATATCAGCAACCCAGCAGACAATGCCACGATTACAACACTCTTGGGCCAACTGAATCTCCAAGCCGGATGTTCTGGCAATTTGTTTGTGTCACCTACAGGAGGAGGGATGGGAAGCATACCTTCCAACTCAGCAGTGGTCATGTTCTTGGGCGCCGGAGGCAATATGAGTGGCACCATTGCGGCTGGCTTTCATGGATTGGGCACCAACCTGGATTTTTCTTCTTATTGTGGCTATATGCCGATTTATGCGATCTTCGGAGAGCACATCAATACCATTACCACCTTTGGGTTTTATAGCAATACAGCTGCCAGAACTTATCAAGTCAGTATTGCAGGAGATATTACCTCTCAACTGGCTTATCCTGACCCCAGCTCTAGTCTCGAACCGGAACGCGTAACGGTGGCAGGATCATATGCAGCCGGAGGGAGTTGTACGCCGACGGACTTGTTTGGAGATTTTGTTTTGACCCAAGCTCCGTTTGAGTTAGAGTTGGTCAGGCAGGACGATGAGCAGGTTCTGATTCATTGGGTACATTCATTTGAGTCAGACAATGGAAAGTTAAGTTTGGAGCGGAGTCAGAATGGCGCGGAATTTTCCCCCTTAGTGGATCTGGTCGCTGCATCTTCTGGCTCATGGATGGACCCATCTCCAATTCAGGGGCACAGCTATTATCGCTTGAAGTGGACGGAGCAGGCTGGAATCGTAACCTATTCAGAAGTACAATCCATTTGGCTCAATCAATCTGTATTGATTTCTTCTCTTCGATTGTTTCCCAATCCCGCAAAAGACAAATTAGTCATCCATTTCCGATCAAAAATGCGTCAAGAAGTAAGCCTGCAACTTCTGTCGGCTGATGGAAAAATCGCGATGTCCCATGCCTTGAATGTAGACAAAGGAAAGGTCTCCATCCCACTGGATATCAAGGAATTGAGCTCTGGAATTTTTCATCTGCAATTGAAGTCTTCAGGCGATTTTCTCGCACAAACCTTCGTCAAGCAATAATTGTTTAGACCATTTTTTTTCCTATATTTGAATAATACGAAACAGAATCTCTTTGATCCTGCTTAATATTTCCTTTTACCGTCCTGTTTTCTGAAACGAAGCCTTCCATATAATTGGGAAGGCTTTTTGATCAATGATCCTTGTTTAAGGAAGGGAGGTTGAGGATATTTGCCTACTCAAGCAACTCTTCTCAGTTATGGCCCAATCCTCAGACAAAATTTTTGCACTCATACAGGATGATCCTTGGTTGGAGCCATTCTCATCTCAAATCGAGGCAAGATACCGACGCTATGCCAGCCAACTAGCTTCAATTGAACAGCAATATGGAAGCCTTAGATCCTTTGCCAATGTACATCACCATCTCGGCTTCCATTATGATCAGGAAAAAAAAGGCTGGTGGTACCGGGAGTGGGCCCCTCGTGCAAAAGCACTCTCCCTGATTGGAGACTTCAACCAATGGGATCGACAAGCCACCCAAATGACAAGAGGCGACAAAGGAGTATGGGAAGTCTTTGTGGCAGATCAGGAAACACAGACTTCCATGTCTCACCAGACAGAGGTGAAAGTTCATGTGGAGGGAGACAATGGAAATCTTGACAGAATTCCTGCATACATCCGAAGAGCTATTCAAAAAGCAGGGAGTCATGATTTTGTTGGGCAGATATGGGAGCCTCCGCATCCGTTTGTGTGGACGGATCAGGCATTTCAGGTAGATGAGATTGATTCTCTTCTGATTTATGAATGCCATGTCGGCATGGCCCTGGAAGAACACAAAGTTGGTAGCTGGCATGAATTCGCCACTCAGATTCTTCCCAGAATCTCCCGTTTGGGATATACAGCGATCCAGCTTATGGCTGTACATGAACATCCATATTATGGCTCATTTGGATACCATGTGTCTAACTTTTTCGCCCCCTCCTCCCGATTTGGAACACCTGAAGAATTGAAATTCCTGATCAATGAAGCCCACAAAGTCGGGATTGCAGTGATTATGGATGTCGTGCATTCACATGCGGTCAAAAATGTAGCAGAAGGCCTCAATCAATTTGATGGATCAGAAGCCCAATATTTTCATGCTGGCCCAAGAGGAGAACATCCTGATTGGGATTCCAAATTATTTGATTATGGCAAAGAGGAAGTTCAACAATTCCTGCTGTCGAATCTGACCTATTGGCTGGAGGAATTTCATTTTGATGGATTTAGGTTCGATGGAGTAACTTCCATGCTGTATTTTCATCATGGCAATACAGTTTTCGACCATTATGACAAATATTTTGGGGATGGAATAGAATGGGATGCCATCACCTATCTCCAATTGGCCAATCATTTGATTCATGAAATCCGGCCTTCTGCCATTGTCATTGCAGAAGATATGAGTGGGATTCCGGGCGCATGTATTCCCATTGAAGATGGAGGCCTGGGATTTGATTATCGACTGGGGATGGGAATTCCTGATTATTGGATAAAATTGCTGAAACACAGCAAGGACGAAGAGTGGAACTTGCATGAGATCTGGCATACGCTTAGCAATCGGAGGTATAAGGAAAAAACCATCGCCTATGCCGAATCTCATGATCAAGGATTGGTTGGAGACAAGACCATTGCTTTTCGTCTCATGGACCAGGAAATGTACTGGCATATGCAAGTAGGGGATGGACATGCTGTCATCGAACGAGGGATTGCGCTTCACAAACTGATTCGGTTGCTGACAGCGACCCTGGGAGGAGAGGCTTATCTGTCCTTCATTGGCAATGAGTTCGGTCATCCAGAATGGATTGATTTTCCTCGTGAAGGAAATAACTGGTCTTACCAACATGCCAGGCGCCAATGGTCTCTTGTGGATAGAGAAGACTTGACATACAAATTCCTTCAACAGTTTGATCAGGAAATGATCCATCTGTTAAAGACATTCAAGATTCTGTCTAGTCTTCCAGCTCAACAGATTTGGCTGGATGAGGAGAATCTGATCCTCATTTATGAGCGAAACAATCTGATATTTGTTTGTGGACTTCATCCGACACAATCTGTTCCGGATTATATTTTTCCTGTTCCTCAGGTAGGAACGTATCGTGTGATTCTGGATTCTGATTCTCCTGATATGGGAGGACATGGACGTGTTGATCCTGATAGTAGATATTTCTCTCAAACAAGCAAAAGTCAAGGCCCCACCTTGCAGATTTATATTCCAAGCAGAACAGCATTGGTTTTTGAAAAGGAAAAAGACAATGAATGACTCAATTCTTGCCCTTGCCAAGGAGACGATCCGCCTGGGAAAAACTCATAAGAAGGTAGTAGCGGTAGCTGAATCATGTACTGGAGGCTTAATAGCTGCCTACCTTACGGCAATTCCTGGCTCATCATCCGTATTTGATAGAGGATTTGTTACCTATAGCAATGCTGCAAAACACGATCTGCTGGATGTCCCGGTATCACTTATAGAAACAGATGGGGCTGTCAGCGCATCTGTGGCAGAATCTATGGCCCAAGGGGCCCTGGCAGCATCCAAGGCAGATGTGGCTGTGTCAGTAACCGGAATTGCAGGACCGGGAGGAGGATCTGCCCACAAAGCTGTAGGATTGGTTTTCATGGGGCAACTGTCAACAACTCAGCCGCTCTCTCACCAACAATTTCAATTTGAGGGAAATCGGGAAGAGGTACGACTCCAAACTGTTGAGAAAGCGCTGGAGGCCATATGCTTTCTGCTCTCAGCTCAATAGGTGCTTGCCCCCCTTCATCTAATTTGATTACAAAAACCCTAACTCCAGCATTGCTTCTTCTGACATCATGTCTTTGGACCAGGGAGGATCAAAGGTAAGTTCTACAACTGCTTCTGTAACCCCGGACACTCCTTGTGCTTTCTGCGTCACCTCTTCTGGCAAAATTTCTGCTGCAGGGCAAGCTGGCGCTGTAAGTGTCATCAATATCTTGGCACTTCCTTCTTCAGACACACTGATATCATAGATCAATCCCAATTCATAAATATTCACTGGAATCTCAGGATCGTAGATCGTCTTGATTTGCTCGATGATGGTTTCTTTGATGTTGAATGTATCCATGCAGTAAAGGTACAAATTCTCACAACTTCATATCTGATGGATGCGCGACAAATATCCCCATCCAGAGAATTCAATCAGTCGAGAAAGAGAATAGGCTTACGAGACCGTTCTTTTTTCTTGATTTTGTCAGGTGGCTTGTCTGATGCGTTAGGACCAAAGGCTTTATTTTTTTTATACCTTTGAAGGATCGAAATTAATTTGATTTTTTATGAACCAACTCTCACAACTACTTACTATCGTCACAGCACTTCTTTTTGTAGGCTTGACGATTAGCTGTACCCCTGATTCCACACCCACCGATGACCACCAGACGGCAGAACATGACAATTTCCAGTATACTGCTGAACAATTTGCTGACCTGAAAATCCTCCGGTATCCAGTGCCAGGATTTGATCAACTGTCTCTCCAGGAAAAAACATTGCTTTACTATCTCTATGAAGCTTCCCTCTCTGGCAGAGACATCATGTATGATCAGAATTTTAAGCATAATCTGTGTATTCGTCGAACGATGGAGGCCATTATTCAAACAGATGGATTAGACAGCTCTCCAGGCTTTGCAAAGCTTAAGGAGTATACCAAACGAATTTGGTTTTCGAATGGAATCCATCATCATTATGGAAACGACAAGCTCGTGCCTGAATTCTCGCGAGAAGAATTTGAGCAAATGCTTGCCAAGGTAGATCCAGCTAGCTTGCCTCTCTCAGATGGTGAAAGTGTAGGGGATTTGACTGCGAAGCTCGTCCCTATTATGTTCGATCCAGAAATTGCAGCCAAGAAGGTGAACAAAAATCCTGATCAGGATATTATTGCTACATCAGCCATTAATTTTTATGAAGGACTCACCGAGGCAGAGGTCGATGCCTTTTACGCGGCAATGAAAGATAAGGACGATCCAACGCCCATTTCCTATGGATTGAATAGCAAATTGATCAAAAAGAAAGGAATCATTCAGGAGAGAGTGTGGAAAGTAGGGGGCATGTATTCTGATGCCATTGAGCAAATTGTTTATTGGCTGGAGAAAGCCATGACGGTAGCCGAGAATGATGCCCAAAAGAAATCACTGGAATTATTGGTCAAATATTATCGATCCGGAGATCTCAAGGATTTTGATGAATACAGCATTGCCTGGGTTGAAGATACTGCATCAAACATTGACATGATCAATGGCTTCATTGAAGTGTACAATGATCCTAAGGGATATCGAGGATCATATGAATCCATTGTCCAGATCCGTGATCCCGAGGCCTCTAAAAGAATAGAAGCTATTGGAAAAGAGGCTCAGTGGTTTGAGGACAATTCTCCAATCATGAATGACCACAAAAAGGCAAATGTGAAGGGAATCTCCGCCAGGGTAATCAATGTCGCCATTGAATCCGGAGATGCTGCCCCTTCTACACCGATTGGGGTGAATCTTCCAAATGCCAACTGGATTCGGGCGACACATGGATCAAAATCGGTTAATCTCGCCAACATCGTCAATGCCTATGATGAGGCCTCAAAATCATCTGGAGGATCCTTGGCTGAATTTGCATATTCAGAGGAAGAAATGGAGCTGACAAAGGCACATGGATATTTGGCCGATTTGCTTCATACAGATATGCATGAAGTGATTGGACATGCTTCTGGCCAAATTGAAGAAGGTGTTGGAACTCCAAAAGAAACCCTTCGGAATTATTCCTCTACTATTGAGGAGGGGAGAGCGGATCTGGTTGGTCTGTATTACATAATGGATCAAAAGCTGATTGATTTGGGCTTGATGGAATCTATGGATGTAGCCATCGCAGGCTATAACGATTATATCCGAAATGGCCTGATGACTCAGCTTCGAAGGATCAAATTGGGAGATGATATCGAAGAGGCCCACATGCGCAATCGGGCATGGGTTTCTCATTGGGCTTACGAAAAAGGTCTGGAGGATAATGTCATTGAAAAAGTAAAACGAGAGGGCAAAACCTTTTTCAAAATCAACGACTATCAGAGATTGAAAGAATTGTTCGGCGAATTGCTTCGGGAAGTTCAAAGAATCAAATCTCAGGGTGATTATAATGCTGCCAAGGCCCTGGTGGAAGGATATGGGGTGGAGGTTGATCAGGAATTACACAAGGAAGTTCTGGATCGATATGCCAAACTGAACCTTGCTCCATATTCTGGCTTTATCAATCCTGTTATGAAAGCTGTTATGAACGGAGGCAACATCACAGATGTGAAAATTGAATACCCCACTGATTTTACCACTCAAATGCTCTATTACGCAGAGAAATATTCTCTTCTTCCAACATATAACTAGCCATTTTGCGGGTAGATTCACACATATTGCCGGAGTCACTTCAATGAAGGACTCCGGCACCTTTGATCTGAATCCAATTATTCAAATCATTTTACCACAACGAGACGCTTGAGTGATCGACTCTTGTTGCTGGTGAACAAAATGTGATATATACCAGCACTCATCTCATCTGTAGATAACTCCACCCCGAATTCCTGATTGGCGTGTGCATCAAAACTTTGCTCATGAATGAGCTTTCCTGTCAGATCCAGAATCCGGATGTAGGTTTCTGCATTCTGATCAGCTACATATCGAATAGAGACGTCTGATTGAGCAGGGTTAGGGAAAACTGTCAACCATTCATCTCGGGATTCAAGCTCATTCAAACCAGTTGCAAGGGGCAAGGGGATGACAGTCCCATCTGCCAAGACAAGAATCAACTGGAATCCTTCCCCTTCCTGATTCGTTACAGGATCCAGGAAGCCGGATGCCAGAATAAGCCCTGCACCTCCAGTCAGTCCACTCGCATCCGCCGTAAAGGTGGCGACGACGGTTCCATTCATTCCTGTAGGCGTAATGCTTAACTCATAACTTGCTGGTGCCAAAGCCAGATAGGTATTTGTGAAATCTGTATAGGCTAATGCTGAGACAATAGGTGGCGTTCCTCCATTGGCAAGAACATCTACTGTTGGGGCATCCGTTGCCCCATGAAAAACTCTCAAATCCACCTCCGTGCTGTCCAGCGCAGATTCCTGGGCACCAGTCGCAACTAGCAAATTGAAGGCAGTAGAAATGCCATCGGGATTGACTGCGAAAGAATCTGGTGTGAGGAGACCGTTAGCCACAATGGTATAGCTTTCACCTGAACTCAGAGTGGCTGGAATAGTGGCAACAACTTGATCATCGATTCCGGTACTGCTTGGGGCAGCAATAACAATTTCCAGTTCGTATTCAGTAGGCAAGTCCAAAAATGGCGTTGCGGTGCGAAAGCCAAAATCATCGATTTTAATGGTGTCCTTTACAGTGTTGACATACACATCTACCACTGCTGCCCCAGGATCAGCAGCATTGTGAATCACTTGAGCCCGTGCATTTCCAACTGAACTAAGCTCCAGGACTGTCCCATTAGCCAGGGCAGCGAATAGGCCAAATGCAGCCCCATTTTGATTGCTTGCAGGATCAAGGAAGCCAGAAGCAAATACCACTGCCGCACCACCTGCCAGTGAGCCAAGATCCACATGGTAAGTAGCAACGATTGTAGAATTATCGGCACCGGGAGTTACTTCCAGGATATATTCAGTTGCAGACACGGGAAGGTATCCAGAAATTGCGCCATAGGCGACATCATCAAGCAAAGTCCCCTTATTTGCCAGAATATCTACTGTAGGCGCATCGGTAGCTCCGTGAATTCCACGAATATCCACAGTCGCAGGATCACTTCCGGTTTCCTGGGCATCAGTAGCGAGAAGTAGTTGGAAATCAGTAGCAATATTATCAGGATTGGCCGCAAAGGTCATGGCATTCAGCACGCCAGCAGCCATCAGGGTATAACTTTCTCCATCATCAAATGTTGCAGGAATCGTGGCAACCACTTGATCGCTTATGTCTGTGCTGCTTGGCCCTGCTATTACGACTTCCAATTCATATCCTGCTGGCACATCAATGAAGGGGGTTGCGGATCGGAAGGCAAAATCATCTACCTTCACGGTATCCTTGATAGTATTGATGTAAATATCAACAGTTGCCGCTCCTGGATCTGCAGAGTTATGAATGATTTGCGCCCTGGAAGAGCCAACAGAGGAGAGGGGAATAACCGTTCCATCTGGTAAGGCAGCGAACAACCCAAATGCCGCACCATTTTGATTGGCAGACGGATTCAAAAAACCTGAAGCGAATACTACTGCTGCTGATCCGGATAGCGGCCCCAGATCTACAAAATAGGAAGCAACAATGTTGGCGTTGTCATTTTCTGGGGTTAGGTCCAGGACGAATTTTGAAGCTGGAACAGATAGATAACCAAGGGCCGAACCATAATACAAACTGTCTATCAAGACTTGTCCATTGGCTAATACATCCACTGCCCCCACATCTGTGGCACCATGTGTTGCGGCCAATCCTACAAGGCCAGCCATTGCCATACTATCTGCAGGTGTCAGAATTGCTAGATCAAAGCCAATAGAACTGCCATTCGCGGTTTGGTCATAATTTGACAGATTTGAGGGCAATATTCCAGTAGCCACTACCACATAGTTCTGATTGGCATTCAAGGCAAAAGGGAAATTGGCAATAATATCCCCTGGGCCGGTACTGCTTCCCGGAGCGATTCCTACAGTTACATTGACAGGCAAATCTATGAATCCAGTGGCCGAGCGGAATGCAAAGTCGTCAATTGCCGGACTGGCCGCCCCATCTAAATAAATGTCTACCGTGGAGGCTGCAATGTCAGGCGCATTGTGGATAATCTGGACTTTAGCGGTTTGGGCATTTACATTTCTAAAATGGAAAATGAATAGACATAGAAAGGCCAGCACCACAATGAGAGTTGGGTTTTTCATAAGAATGAATAATTGAAAGTGAATATGTAAAATTGAATAGATATGTTATTTCATAGCTTGATCTAATTGATCTAAGCTTGTAAGGAGGAATTATTGGATGATTATTTTTTTTGAAAAATAGTGTCCTTTGGATTGGGCGCGGAGCGTATACACTCCTCCAGGAAAATCTGCTAGCGACCATTTCCAAGTATCCTCTCGCATTACTTTTTTGGTGCGTAAATCCCTCCCATATTGGTCTGAAAGCTGAACCCTTGCTTCCCCCGTGATTCCAGACACCTGGACCTCCAGGAGATCACGTACGGGATTAGGAAAGGCCGAGATAGCCAAACGCCTGTCTGAAGGGTAGGGGAGTGTATTGCTCAACAGGATCGGTATTTGGGTCTCTATCGGAGAGATTGCAAAACTCCTCCCTTCATGATCCAAAACAGAAATCCCGGATGATTCCATCCCAAAAATCACAATTTCCTCTTTTTTTAAAATCAAGTCATCAATCACCACCGTGATGTCAGCGAATTGTCCGTATCCACTAATTGGTAGATGGTTAATTCTGCTTATCGCAATGTCCAACTGTCCATGAGAGAAAAACTCTTTTTGGATATGAATCATGTCAACTCCATCAGTCCCGATCCAGGAATTGGATACATCCAGGATGATTGATCCTGAATCTATGATAGCAGGATCAAAGAATATACTGAAAGCCAAGCCATAAATGCTGTCAGCGGGTTGTGATTGTGTCCCAAGGTGTATGGGGACTGTGAGAGTATCTCCAGGAAGGTAATTCTGAGTAGGAGGGCTAAAGAAAAATGGGATTCCGGCAGGAGCTATCGGACTTAGACCGGCTTGCTGTTGAGGAATGAGATAGTTGTGAACAATTCCCGCTCTGTCCAGACTGTCGATTCCCCCATCGCCATTGACATCAGCATGAACAAAATTGACTCCTGAAGAAAAGACATTTCCCCAACTGGGTGCTGGCTGACCTATCCAATTCAAATGAGGATTGAGTCTGCCAATTCCCACTCCACCATATGCTTGTCCCAGGAACAAGAGATCCAGATTGTTTGACAGACCATCTCCATTCGCATCTCCTGGCCAGACACATTCAGGGAATCCATGTAGGATGACTGTATCGCTTGCTTGTTGTAGTAGAGAATCTGTTATGCTCAGAACAAGAATTTGAGCACCAGCAACAGCTATGAGTTCAAGGGTAGGTGTGGAGTCCCCTGTGCTCCAATTATAGGTATACGGTTGAACTCCTCCAGAAACATAAGGGATGATTTCCGTTGGTTCCCAAGCACACAGATGGATGGTATCCGACCCAAAGTCAATCTGAATAGGATTGGCGATCCCGAATGGACTTCCGATATAGGTCAGTATCGATATGAAGAAGGCAGCTCTAAAGAAGTTCATCTGAAAAGATTTTTTACCAAATGGTGATCTGCATACAACAATCATTGATTTCTTATTGTAAGAAGAGACAAAACGTTGGTTTTGTTTTGAGGTTTTTTTAACAAAAAAACATGGTTCTGAGTTATCAATAAATAAGGATCTTTTTTTAATTCGCTGATAGTCAGTTTTCAATACTTTGAAAAAAAATCAATTCTGGGATTTGAAGAATTTTTTATGTTTAACTCAAGACTAATTTCTTTAATCAAAACACTCGATAAAGGTGAATTGAATAAATTTCAAAAATATGTTCATTCCCCATATTTCAATCAAAATTCTAAACTGATCAGTTTGTTTGAACTTTTGTATCAGGCATTCCCGAATTTTGACTCTCAAAAGCTTGAGAAGAAAGCTGTTTTTCATCTCCTATTTGGAACCAATGCCAGATATGAGGAGCAGAAATTGTATGATCAGATGAGCGCATTGGTCCGGTTGTTTGACCGTTTTCTTGCCCAACAACGGTTTGAACATTCTCCCATTGCACATTCCAAATTTTTACTTCACGAGCTATCTATTCGACAAATCCCTGATCATTTCGCTCGTTCCTTCAAAAGGATTCATCGGCAATGGAACCAGCATTCACAGCTTGATACCCAACATTATCTCGAATTGTATATGCTGGAAGCCCGATGGGATTCTTTTTCCGGCAAGACTGAAAACAGGCGATTGAAACAAGGTCTGACCAATACTGTTAAGCATTTGGAATATTTTTTTCTGGGAGAGCGTCTGCGGCTGGCTTGCGAAATGGCCAATCGACAAAGAATCCTGAATCAGTCCTATGAACGAGGATTAGAAGGTCCAATTATTCAATTTTTGGAAGGAGATGGACAGGAGTATCTGGGCATTCCTGTGATTGACATCTATTTCCATATTTACAACATGCTGATGAATCTCGAGGAAAGCGATACACATTTTTATCTTCTACTCAACTCTCTGGAGAAAAATTCGGCTATGTTTTCTCAGCAGGAAGGATATGCGATGTATACCTATGCCCAAAATTATTGTATCAAACAAATCAATCAAGGCCAATCCCAATTTCTGGCAGAATTGTTCAAGATCTATCAATACCTATTGGAAAAAGAATTGTTGATCAATAGTTCGACGGGATTTTTAGCACATGAACACTACAAAAACATCACAACAGTAGCACTCAGATTGAAAAAATTTGAGTGGGCAAGATCCTTTCTGGATGATTTTAAATCCAGGTTGTCTCCAGAATATGTTGAGAATGCCTACAATTACAACCTCTCTGTCTACCTATACGAAAATCAGAAATACGGGGAAGTACTCAAACTTTTACAGCGGGTTGTATTCTCAGATGTATATTATCATTTGAGTGCTAAATTCCTCTTGATGCGAATCTATTATGAGCAAGAAGACTATGATGGATTTGTCTATCTGACCCAGGCATTTCTGGTTATGCTAAGGCGGAATCAGGAAATTTCAACCTATCAGGCACAGGCTTACAAAAATCTTATTCGCTATTCCAAGAAAGCCTTTACCCTAAAAAGACGAAAGAAGAAGTTATTACAAGTCGAATTTGAGGAAAGAGTCCAAAAGTTAACTGCCGAAATTCAGGCAGAAAAAGGCATTTCGAATGCCAATTGGTTGCTGTCCCAGATTCACCAATTGACTTATCCATGAGGAATAGATTTTGCGAGCAAATCCAGTAATTCTCGTGCTTCTTCGACTGAACGAACCTTGTATTTGGCGACCGTTCGGTCCAGACCGACCTTGACTGTATAGGCATGGTCAGGCACAGCAGCAAAGGTATCTTCATCCGTATGATCATCCCCAATAGCCATGATAAAGTCCCATGGTTCACGGTTCAGCCATAATGAAGCGGCCTTGCCTTTATTCACACCGGCATTTCTGATTTCAACTACCTTATTTCCTTCCAATACCTGAAGATTGTGGTTGGCAGTCAGATATATCAGTTCATCTCGGATCTCTCGGACCCGATTGGCTCCTAGTTCATTGTCAATTCTCCGATAGTGCCAAGCCAGGGTAAAATCTTTTTCTTCGATGAATGAGCCTGGAGTTCTTTCTACAAGGTTCTCCAAAATAGGCATCACCGCAGGCTTCCAGGAATCAATCACACCTGCATTGAGTTTCCATTTATTTTTTTTCCACAACCATACCCCATGCTCGGAGACCAATTCGATCCCGACATCTTTGAACCAGGTCCCCAGCGTGTATTTATCTCGTCCGCTAATAATCACGGCACAGGTCCCCTTCTGTTTTCGGATTTTTTTCAAGGTGAGGATGAGTTCAGGATCTGGATAAGCTTCATTGGGATCATTTTTGAACCCGACCAATGTCCCATCATAATCGAGGAGTAACAGTCTTTTGTCTGCCTGCTGAAATGCGCCTAAGAGGGCAGCTTTTCGAGATTGGTTGAGGAGTTTTGTCTCTCTATCTTCCTGGAATCGCTTAGTCTCCATTTGTTGTCGGATAAAATTGTTGGCCCAGTGTTTTACATCGTATTTTTTTAGCCTTTTTTGCATCTCAGTCAGATGTTGTTCCTGCTCCTTCTCCGGCATTTCCATGGCCTGGACCAAGGCCTGCTCAATATCGCTGATATCATTGGGATTGACAATCAATGCTTCTGGCATTTCTGTCGCAGCTCCTGCCATTTCACTTAAGATTAATACCCCTCTTTTGCTTTCTTCCTTACTCGCAACATATTCCTTCGCAACCAGGTTCATTCCATCTCGCAAGGGAGTGATTAAAGCAATGTCTGCCACCTGATATAAGGTACAAAGGCTATCAAAAGCAAAAGATCGATAGTAATTTCGGATCGGAATCCAGGTAAAGGTTCCTAATTCTCCATTGATCCTTCCTACCAGCTCATCGATTTCTACTTTGAGATGTTGGTATTGGTCCACATTGGATCGGGAAGGCACCACCACCATGACCAGTGTTACTTCTTCCTTGTACTGGGGATTGTTTTTGAAAAATTGCTCCAGAGCACGAATCCTTTGCGGAATTCCTTTTGAGTAATCCAAGCGATCTATCGACAACATCAACTTTCTTCGCCTCCTGTATTCCTTGATGAACCGAACCTCATCCGTCACCTTCTCTGGTATTTCTGGAAAGGCGTATTTGTTGTAGTCAATCCCCATTGGAAATACATCTACATTGATGGTTCGGTTTCCCACTATCAATTCGCCAAAATTGTGTTCGTAGCCCTTTATCCGATATACTGAACTGAGAAAATGACGCATGTACCCGAAGGTATGAAAGCCAATCTGATCGGCTCCCAATAATCCAGACAACAATTCATCTCGCCAGGGAAGTGTCCGAAAAATTTCATAAGAAGGGAAGGGGATATGAAGAAAAAAACCAATGGAGAGATCGGTAAATTTTTCTCGCAACATTCCCGGAACCAACATCAATTGGTAATCATGGACCCAGACCATATCGTCTTCCCGCAAAAATTTTGAAACGATATTTGCGAATCTTCGATTTATTTTTTTGTAAATCTCCCAATAGGATTCGTCATAAGTAGTAAACTGCGGAAAGTAGTGGAAGTGAGGCCAGATGGTCTTGTTGCTAAACCCCTCATAAAAGTATTCGACCTCTTCCTGGGTCATGAACACAGGGACCATGCCATCCTTTTCAAATTGATTATAGATATACTCTTGATCCTGAGGATCATCTACAATCTTTCCGGGCCATCCAATCCAGATTTTTTCAATTGAACTGTCTAGAGAATTTAGGCCAGTTGCCAATCCGCCAGCACTTGGATGGTAGATCAATTCTCCTTCTTTTTTGTCAATTGTGATTGGAAGTCGGTTGGAAACAATGATAATTCGTGCCATCAGGTCGCCAAATTACCATGTCAATTTGGAGGAATGCAAATCCAATTTCTTGAAATGGTATCATTTAATGTTTTGATAAAATGTATTCGCCCATTAGTTTTGTGCTGTTTAAGCAGTGAGTAGCAATTATATGAAAATTCATTTCATTGCCGTAGGTGGAAGCATCATGCATAGCCTGGCTATCGCACTCCATCAAATGGGACATGAAGTATCTGGTTCCGATGACCATATTTATGATCCGGCTTCATCCAATCTGGCTGCTCACGGGCTTCTTCCAGAGAGATTTGGCTGGCATCCTGAACAGATCACTGGAGATATCGATGCGATAATTCTGGGTATGCATGCCTTTGAAGACAATCCAGAATTGCATCGGGCCAATGAGCTTGGACTGAATATTTATTCTTTTCCTGAGTTCATATTTGAGCATTCCAAACAAAAACAGCGGATTGCAATTGCAGGAAGTTATGGCAAAACGACTGTTACAAGTATGGTGATGCATGTACTGAAGGGGGCTGGAAAGAAGTTCGATTATCTGGTCGGAGGACAAGTTCCCGGATTCGAAAATTCTGTTCAGTTGTCAGAAGAGGCTCCTATTATTGTGTTGGAGGGAGACGAATATCTCTCTTCTCGCATCGACAAACGACCCAAGTTTTTGCTCTATAAGCCTCATATGGTTACGTTGTCGGGGATTTCCTGGGATCATATCAACGTTTTTCCTACAGAAGAGGAATATGTAGAACAATTTCGTCTTCTGATCCGATCCTTGTCAAAGGCAGCTGATATCATTTATTGTGAATCAGATGAACGATTGAACACCTTGATACAGGAAGAAACAGATCCCGAACTGCATTATTTGCATCCTTTTTCCCATCCTTCCTACTTGATCACCGAAGGGAAGTATACGGTAGAGATTGAAGGCGAAAAAGGAGAAGTTTCTGTCATCGGCAAGCACAATATGGCCAATCTTCTGTCTGCCTGGAAAGTCTGTCAATTGTTAGGAGTAGAAGCTCAGGAGTTTTTGAGTCATATCCAGTCATTTATTGGCGCACATTCTCGCCTGGAAGTTCTGCAAGAGTCGTCCGGGGAAGTGGTGATCAGGGATTATGCCCATGCACCAGCTAAGGTTCAGGCGAGTGTAGAGGCGGTAAGAGAACGATTCCAGGATCACAACTTGATCGCCTGCGTAGAATTGCACACGTTTAGCAGCCTGAATAAGGATTTTCTTCCGATGTACCAGAATACATTGGGGCCGGCAGATCGCAAAATCATCTTTGTTGATCCTCATGCTCTGGAAAAGAGGAGAATGCCAATGATCTCTCATCAGGATTTGCAGGAGGCCTTTGGAGATCATGAATTGCTCTATGTCAATTCTCCAACAGAACTCCAGGAAGTCATCGACCAATCTCTTTCAGGAAAGGATGTCTTGTTGATGATGTCTTCCGGGAACTTTGGAGGAGTAAACATGGATAGCCTTTTGAATGGAAACGGTTGATCATTCTCCCAAAAGAGGGGAGGGGAGTATCAAACGACTATTTCAGGGATCTCCCCTTCTACAATGAGTTTGCCAGCAGTGGCGGCCTGGATCTCTTCTACACTCACTCCCGCCGCTCTCTCTAGCAACTTGAAGCCTTCTGGAACTATTTCCAGTACGGCCAGATTGGTAACAATCTTTTTGACACATCGAACGCCTGTCAGCGGAAGTGTACAGGCAGGCAGCAATTTGGATACGCCACGCTTATTGGTATGCATCATGGCAACAATGATGTTGTCGGCAGAGGCAACCAAATCCATGGCTCCCCCCATTCCCTTGACAAGCTTGCCTGGTATCTTCCAATTGGCAATGTCGCCTGTCTGTGATACCTCCATAGCTCCCAAAACCGTGAGTTGAATATGCTTGCCTCTGATCATGCCAAAACTCGTAGCAGAATCAAAAATAGATGCGCCTGGCATGGCAGTAATGGTCTGTTTGCCGGCATTGATCAGATCTGCGTCCTCTTCTCCTTCGTAAGGAAATGGCCCCATTCCCAGGATGCCATTCTCAGATTGAAACACCACATTGACATCTTCGGGCACATAATTCGCAACCAGAGTTGGAATCCCAATCCCCAGATTCACATACCACCCATCCTCTAGTTCTTGTGCGATTCGTTTGGCAATACCTGTTCTATCTAGCATCTGTCTTAGTTATTAGGTCGGGTTGTTCGTTGTTCAATTCTTTTTTCGTACTGCTCTCCCTGGAAAATTCGCTGAACAAATACGCCAGAAGTATGGACAAAGTTTGGGTCTAATTCTCCAGGCTCCACCAATTCTTCTACTTCCGCAATGGTTATGTTTCCTGCCATGGCCATGACCGGATTGAAATTTCTGGCCGTGCCTTTGTAAATCAGATTGCCAAAACGATCTCCTTTCCAGGCCTTGACAATAGCAAAATCTGCCGTAAGCGCTGTCTCCAGGATATGAGGTTTTCCATCAAACCATCGGACTTCCTTACCATCCGCTACCTCCGTCCCATATCCAGCGGGCGTGAAAAATGCCGGAATTCCAACCCCGCCTGCATTACATCTGGCAGCCAGGGATCCTTGTGGAATCAGATCAACCTGTAGCTCTCCACTTAGCATTTGCCGCTCAAATTCAGCATTCTCTCCTACATAAGAAGAGATCATTTTTTTGATCTGCTTTTTTTGTAACAAAAGGCCCAATCCAAAATCGTCCACCCCTGCATTGTTTGAGATACAAGTCAGGCCAGTTATTCCCTTATCCACAAGAGCTGCAATGGCATTTTCCGGGATACCACAAAGCCCAAATCCGCCAAGCATCAGGGTCATATGGTCCTCTATTCCCCGGATTGCTTCCTCAGCAGAGCCAACAACTTTGTTCATAATTTTTTCGGTTATATTTGAACATTAAAGATTCAAAATGATCGTGTTGGAAACAAATGCGATCCACTAATTCGCTATAACATGGAGAAAAAAAACTGGCTTTTCGTCTTGGTGATCCTGCTATGTTGGAACATCGCTCCCGGACAACAAGAAAATTGGACAACAATCTTTAACGGAAAAAACCTCGAAGGATGGACAGAACGGGGAAATTTTGAAAAAGATATCAAGGAGGGAGTCTTGTCCTTAACGGCGAGTCATGCCTTCAACAATGCCTGGGTTTTGAGCGAAAAAGATTATCGAAACTTCAAGTTGGAAGTCGAATTTTTGATGGATGATGGAGCCAATAGTGGTATTCTGTTTCGCTACAATCCTGTTCTCACCGGAGCCTTGAATGTGCAGGCCTATGAAGCCAATATAGACTGGGACCCGGATATTCAGGAACCCTTGGGTACACTGGAGCATGTTGCGCGAGCCAAATTGATCGAATCTCTTGACAAAAATAGTTGGAACAAAATGCGGATCGAGGCGATTGGGGACCACTTGAAGGTATTTATCAATGATCGTCAGGTCTGCGAAGGACATAATCGCAGAAGTATGGTCGGAAAAATCGGGCTGCAAGTGCCAATCAGACAGGGTGGGACAATTCGCTTCCGCAATATCCAGATAATGGAACTCGCTGATACAGAAATGTCTACACCATTATTGGAAGAGTATTATCGCGCCAGCTGGGAACGACCACTGAAGCCTATGTTTGAGGCGAATTCATTCAACGGCTGGCATACAATAGGGGAGGGGGTGTGGAAGTGGACGAAGGAAGGGGCGATTCACGGATATTCTGGCAAGGCGGCCAGTTATTTGGTCAGTGATGAGACTTATCAAAATTTTTACCTCTCTTGTAAATTTCGAATAATCAAAGAAGATAATAGTGGGATATTCATTCGAAAACATCCTGATAGTAGCAGTGTGAGCCTGGCAGATGCGATAGAATGTAATATTTATGATCACAATGGAGTGGGGCATGCCTATTCAACCGGATCGATTGTTACGCATGCACGCGCATGGGCTGGAATGATTGCATATGATGAGTGGAATACGATGGAGATCTTTGCACATGAATCCCATATTATTATGTATGTGAATGGTCGTAAATCTTCTGAGATTTATATGCCTGAAGCCTTCAATAAGGCTGGGAACATTTGTCTACAGGCCGGCACGAAAGTTTTTCTGGACAATGGTCCTTCAGATATTTACTTCAAGGATGTGATGATTAAAGATATGGATGGGACGTCTTTTTTAGGCGAATAGAACGGAAAAGACAATCTGACTCATCACAGACATCTACAGTCAATCTATTTCAAGACATACCTGATTGAACGATAATTAACATTATGTTAAGTAAAAACACATTATTATTTCTCTTACCCATCTGGGTACTTTCTGTTGTTTCATTGGAGGGATTTGCTCAAACCACAAATCGAATCTCCGGTCCAATTATTCAGGACTTTGGACACACATATAAAGTTGACCAGGCAGATGTTCCTATTGATACTGATATGGTGTATCGAGTTGTGTTTGATGTATACAGCTCTCCGGCCGACTCTTCGCGACTCAACCCATCCTTGAATACACTTGCAAGATTTTTGAATATGCACGCAGCTGCAGGTATCCCTGTCAAGCAACTTCATGTTGCGGCTGTTGTCCACAACCAAGCTAGCATAGATGTGATGAATAATCAATTCTATCGAGAGCGATTTGGAATTGACAACCCCAACGCCCCACTTATTGAAGCGCTAGACAAGGCTGGTGTACAGATATTTATGTGTGGCCAATCTATTCAAGCCAGACATCTAGATCGAAACAGCTTAATAGAGTCTGTTCAAGTTGGCCTTTCTGCTATGACTGTGATTCTGTCCCTACAACAGGAAGGATATCAATTGATACGATTCTGATCCTAACCTTCGCAATGATCTTTTCTTCTTGTGTCAATCAAATAGATGATTTTCCATTCTCCATCCTTGTACAAGAATGTCATGGAATTCACCCCACAATGGCTAAACGTATCTCCTAAATAGAAAGAATAGTTCATCCAGGCAGTTGCCAAAGGGCCATCCACTTGTATAGACAAGTTAGAAATGCGCTCATCCCACATAATTTCATGTGGTGTTCCTACCGCATGAAGAAATTTTTCCAATGAACCTTCATGCAGATTTGTGGAGCCATCTTTATGGTTGCCAGCAGAATACATAGCAACTTGATCGGAAAATACAGCATGAACGGCTGTACTATCCCCCGATCGCATACCATCAAACAAGCGATGAACTGCTTGCTCGATCTTCTGTTTTGCCTCCTCTCCCCCACTCTGTTGAGAGAATGAAATCGAGTAAAAAGCCAATAGCATAACTACCTGTATACTAGCGACTTGTGCGACATTTGGCATAGATTTCATTTTTTAGTTTTCGGGGATCGTTGATGATGTCGTAAAATTCATCAAAATACTTCAATACTTCGGATTTCTTTTTTTCTGAAAGATATGGACAGCCTTGATACAAGCTATAGATCTCATCTTTTTTCTCTCTAAATATGGCAAAGACTTTTTCAAAATCTTCCTTTGGTTTACAAAATCCTCGAAAAAGACGAATCTTTACAGATGGAATGTCCAGACTTTCGCTTGGAATGGCATAGGGCGCATTGATCGCACCACACCAGTCAAAATCATATGGCACTGGAATTGGCTCTGTTTGCTCCTCGATTGCGATTATTTTTATATTATGCAGACCCGGAATAGACCAATCTGTATTGCCAATCATGTATTCAAAAACTGACAATAAATCGACGGTTTCTGCCTCTGTCCTATTCGGATGAAGATTTGAGGTCTCAATCTCCTCGCCCCCCAATCGGTTTGCTACATGATCGATTGCCTCTATGAAAAAGCCAAATCGGGTCATCGGATCGTACTTCCCATCAAGATCTTCATAGGTGATTTTGGCAAGCCGAACCCGAAAGCTTTTCTCAGTCAACAGACGATATGTACGGTATACAAGATGCTCTACCATGATTAGCTGCTCATGCAAATCTCCTTTAAGCTTGCAATGAGTAACAAGTTTTAGTTTGTCCTGCCCTTCAAACAAGGTTCCGATTACAGAGGTCGAATCAAATTTGACTCTCAATGGAGGGAGTTTGCACATTTTTCGCCTGAAGTTCCCTCTCACCCGTGTTAGCGCTTCAATCGAAACCTGCTGTCCATCGGCATCCACATAGGATAACTCAACCGGATGATAGTCTCGCTCATCTTTTTTATCCTTCATGACTTGTTTCAGATTTGTCTTGAAGGTTAGTTCGAGTACCTCTTCAGAATGAAAGAGTGGAATATCTGATATCTTCTCATCCATTGAGCAAGAACAATCTTCCTCTGTGGGAATTCCATAACAAACGGATAGCGGCAACAGAAGTAAAAAGAATGGGAACCAATGTTTCATATCAGTTTCTCTTAGGTTTTTCTACTATTGGAAATGTCAAGGTAAATGTCAGGGCTTCACCTTTGGGGGCAAACGCTCTTTCTTCCACAAATACTTTTCCTCGATGATCAATCATTATGACAGTCGAAACCCGCGTTCCATAGCCCTCACTCTCGATATGCATGGCCGAAAGAAGTCTTTCCCACTTGAGAGAAACTCCAGTTTGAGGCAATTGAGCATCTGTTGCGATGCTCCGATCACTCAACAAGGCAAACAAATCTTCAACAGAAATCTCTTTCTGATTAGAAACGATAGATTCCATAGACCGTTTTCCCTTCTCAACCTTAGGCCATGGCGTATCTAGCAAATGATTGCTTAATCCATGAATTCCGGGCCTAACCCTCTCCCATTCTTTCTGCATATTCGATTGCCAGGCCAATTCTCCCTTTTCCCAAACCAGCAAATTATACCCGCTATACTGCGAACTACTTGGTTGGAGTTGCCGGAGAAACTGTGAAGGAGAATGTGATCCCTGAAGAAAATCCAGCACCAATTTCCCTCGGGAAGGAGCGTCTTTCTTCTCTTGTGATAAATCTCGAAAATTGGTAAGTGCTGCAAACCGACCAGATGTATGTACGCCCATCCAGGTTCCACCGGCCTTTAAATCTTTGCCTGCCAGGAGTTGAGGGTCCTGATCCCACCAGTGAATTCTCTGCGTTGGTCTTTCATAAAACTCGTCTCGATTCGCCGCAAGAATAAGGGGAAATTTGGGGTGGGCTTGATAAGCAAAAATAATCAGACACATGACCCAAACTTACACATCCCTTTCTATTCTCCCAAAAACAAAGTTCCGATTGAGAATCATTAGCGATTCTCACCGGAACTTGCCCTATTAACCCAGAATACTGTGAGTAAATTTTTATAGTCATTTGTGTACCGGTGTTTTCTTCTGGGGTGAGCGAGACTGGATCCTGTCAGTCCCTACCCTGCCTTCCAGAAACTAAACAAAACGGTAAACACAAGTTTTCATGTCAAGAGTGTGATTGATTTCCCTAAACAAATCTTAGGAACCATCAATTCTTACACTTCAAAAGTATGGGATTTCACAGGAATTCCCGCGCAGTAGGCGCATTTTTTTTCGCGATATCATGTCAAAATATTAGCTATCCTAACATTAGAATTGTCAGGATTTTCCCTAGCCACCATATTATTATCTGGATAAAATTTCCTGATAAAAAACGAAATGCGAATCTACTGGCAATTCATCGAATATCTTCCACTTTCAAGCATCCACCTAGCTTGGAATTACTTCATTTTGGAGAGAAATGCCAAATTCAATCATAAATCATCTCCTTTGTTTGAGGATCCCTAGGCTCCCCCTTTTTATTCGGAAATGATCAGTATCTTTCGTCCCAAAAACGCATCTTTGGTCTGGAGGTCTCTTCCCAAAAAGGGCGTCAAGATCAGATTTTTGCATTTTTTTGCAAAAAAATCTTACATCTATTAATTGTTTTTGGCCAAAACTTCGAATCTCTGTTCAAGACTTTCTCCGTATTCATCCATCAAATGAAGACTGTGAAATCCAGGACTCGGCTGTAAAGACATTTGGTGCAAATCCTTGGTTTTGCCAAGATAAATTTCGTCCAGATGCCAATAGATGGTTGCTGTCGGATTTAGATGTGCCGCTTCAAAAATGGTACTGCTCAATGCACCGTCCAGGTCTACGGGAACAAATATTCGAGCATTGTGTCTGGGATAAATCAACTCCATTCTTTTGTTCTGTATTCCAGAAAGACAATCCTCTCGAAATGGAGGCAATGGTTTATAAAACGGTTGACGAATTCGAAAGTAGGCCTCTTGTACAGGAGGAAGAATGAAAAAGATTTCTTTTGACATATCGAAGGGGGATTCACAATGACTGTTTACCCGGTAGTGTTTGCTTGCATCTAGCTGGACCATTTTATGATAGGGACAAAACCCACTCCCATCTACCTGGCGAGGAATCCAGACTGTATCCACTTCAAGGCAAAACTCAAATGCCTGGTATCCACTTCTCCGACACATTCCCATCTCCACCATATTATCATAAGGTCTGGCAAACCAATTCCCTGACAGGGGCAATAAATCAAACATCTGTAACATGATAGGAGCTGCTGCTTTGCCTCCGATCAGGTTTGGCCGCCCTTCTCCATCAGCGTTGCCAACCCAGACGGCAACAACATATTCCGGGGTACAGCCAATGGCCCAGGCATCGCGGTATCCATAACTGGTACCTGTCTTCCAGGCTATGCGGTTGGAGGATGCAAATTGCTCCCACTGCCGATCCAATTCTGGCCTGGAGACATTAACCATGGCCTCAAAAGTACTCCAGATTGGGCCAGCTTCCAGGGGGGAATAAGATCTAAGTTTGTGGAATGCTGAAACAGGAAGTTTCTGTTGGGAGTGATACTTGAGGAGGTTTGGCGGTCTGAAATTTCTTGGTTCATATTTGCCATTATAGTAGGGGAACAATGTCAACCCTCTTGCCATTCCGGCATATATTCCTGCCATTTCCCACAATGAGGCTTCAGCCCCTCCCAAAATCAAACTTAATCCATAATCTGAGGAAGGTCTTGTGAGACTCGTCATACCTAGCTCCTGCAACTTATTATGAAATCTTGCGATCCCATGTGTTTGCAACATACGTACAATCGGAACATTTAGTGATCGGGACAAGGCCTTGCTTGCCGGCACTGCTCCCTGATAACTTTTATCGAAGTTCGTCGGATGATATCCACTATAGTAGGTTGGCACATCTGGCACCAATTGATCTGGAAGCAGTTCTCCCTCCTGTATCATCGACGCATAGAGGAATGGTTTCATGATACTTCCTGTACTTCTCAAAGCGGGAATGATATCTACAGCACATCCATGATCCGGGGAATTGCAGGGAGTATTGCCTAAATATGCCCGAACATCGCCCGTTTCGACCTCCATAATCAGAACACTTGCATTGTGGATTCCATTTTCTCGCAATTGAAGGTAATGTTGCTTCAGGATCTGGCTGGCCTGTATCTGAAGGTGTTGATCCAGGGTTGAGACAAATTTTGTTTGGGACTTCGACTCAGATTGATTGGCCTGCTGAATTCTGTCCAATAAATGAGGCGCAAGCGCAGGTAGACGGAGGGGCTTCTCAGGAAGAGGTTCCAGCAAGGCGAGTTCCCATTCTGTTGAATCCAGAATATCCTCTTCCAGCATATTTCCAAGGAGTCGATTCCGTTTTCGCAAAAGCGTTTCTCGATTTTTTCCTGGATGAATCAAGGCTGGGGCATTAGGAAGAACAGCAAGGGTGGCTGCTTCGGCCCATGACAGTTGAGCTGGATTTCTTCCAAAGTACTTCCATGCAGCTGCATCCAACCCTACAACATTTCCTCCAAAAGGTGCATGGGAGGCATAGAACAATAAAATTTCATTTTTGCTATAGCCCAGTTCCAGTCGAGTCGCAAGGACCATTTCGAACAATTTCTCCCAAATAGTTCGGGGGGGATTTTTTCGAGACATTCGAATGACCTGCATGCTCAAAGTGCTGCCCCCACTTACAATTTTCCCCTGACTGATATTTAATCGAATTGCTCGCAAGAGGGCAAGTGGATCTACACCTGGATGGACATAAAATCGCTTGTCTTCAAAAGTGGTAATGGCTTTCTCAAAGGTATGCGGGATTGTGTCTGTCAATGGAGGGAAGCGCCACTGTCCGTCTGAGGCAATTCGGGCACCCAGAAGATGCTCATTTCTATCTGTGAGTACTGTGGAGAGTGGGTCATCAAACAATGGATCGGGAAGCAAGCGCAAATATCCAATCAAGAGTAGCGACACAATAGAAATCACCCACCATCGGCGCTTGAACCAGGATGTCCACCGAGATTTCCATGATTGTATATGTTGCCAAAAACGCCGCATACAAAAAATAAGTGACAGATTTTCAAACAGTCTCTCAGCCGGACGAAAGTTGGTCAGCAAGTACACATACCTGTCTAAACACTTTTTTGATCCCGGCGCTCGTGTCTACCACTTCGAATAGAACAATATAGGTCCCGATTGGAGCCCGACCTTGTCTTGCATCGGTTCCATCCCAGAAGAATGTACCTACACCAGTATTGAGCAGGATGTTTTGATGCAGGATCTTCACCAACCTTCCTCGACTATCCAGAATGCTAATTCTTGCATTGCCTCCGGGAAAATCAAATTGATAATTGATTGCCAGTACATCATCTTGCCCATCCTGGTTGGGAGAAAATGTTTGTGGAGTAACAGACACTTCTTCTGTCGGATTGTCCAGCTGCAACCGTTGTGAATTCTCATAACCCGGAGTCGCATATCCAACTGTACTTGCTGCCGAATGCCAATTATCAGGGTCCTGGGTTGGTCTGGATAATGACAATCGCTCTAGCGAAACGCCTTCATCATCAGAGAGGGTGGCAAAGTGAAAATCATCTTCATATGCCAATACATCAAGCAGAAGAGTATCCTCAAGCCGAAAAATAACGCACTCGCCTCTGGCATCATCATAAGAAGGGAAGCCTATCATTTGAAAGAATGTTGCATCTGCTGGAGGAAGATAGGTTTGACGTTGGATGTCCACATTATTGCTGAGACAGATCAACCCTCCTGGCAAAAACAACTGGGATTTTAGAGCGATTTGATCTGTATTAAAGATCTCTCCTGTTGCCGGATCGCGTTCTCCTATTCCCAACTCTTCCAAATTTAGCACTTTGTTGGATACATTGGCCAATTCGACGAAGTCATTGGCACCGGGATAGGGATTAAACAGAATCTCATTGATCAGGAGATCTCCTTCTTCGGCTTTTTCTGGAACTCCCAATGGGAGGACAGTTTCCAGTATGTTTCCACTACAATCCTGAAGTCCTGAGAGGCTTAATTCATAAATAAGTCCCGGCATCATTTCCGTATCAAAAAATAGATGCAGCTGCCGAGGATAGGGAGAAGATGGAATTGCCAAAACAGGCTGCCCAATGGTATGGTCAAGAGAATAATGTTGAATGTCTTCCAGAATCACGAAATCCATTTGTTCACTGAATTCCAGAATAATTTCAGATGGACTTGATACTGTAATCCCTACTACTTCGGGTGACTGCTCATCCACAAAAGTTCCATTAACACTATTCGGCTTGCCGGGAGTGCCTCCCCAAAAATGAACAGAAGCAGCCCAATTATCCTCATGATTACAATCCACGGCATCAGTATCGATGCGCTCTAGCGTCCACCCTCCTTGTAATTTTTCTATATCCTGATACCAGACTGCAGAATAAAACAGATAATCGATCAGCCTCCCTTCTGGATCTGTCAAGATTAGAGAATCAGACAGATTATTCAATGAGGGTACTGAAGAGGAAACTGGAATTAGCTCTCCATAGGAGGCATATAAGTCTGCATGGCGTTCTGCACAGAGAATGTAATAGGTATCCGGGAAAAGGGCGGTCGGACCAAAAACCAGATTCGTTGTTCCATCCGTCAACTGACAGCCTTCAAGATCGATGATTTGATCTCCACGTACATAAAACTCCATGAATTCCACATCAGGCAAACCCACAATTGGTTCGACATCAGGGAAGACTTCCGTAAAAATAATGTCAAATGCTTGAGGCGAAAGGGCAACACCAATCGGAAGTGTAAGCTGAAACATATTCTTCGAACAATCACTCAGGCTATCCATGGCGAGTGTATAGACAATGGAGGAATCCAGGGGACTATCAAAGGACAGAACAACTGCTGTAGGATCTCCATTTGATACTTCCGCAGAAATAGGCATCCCTATGGAAGGTTGTAGAAGGTAGTGAGAGGTCTGCCCCAAAGCGGATTGATCCATTGGCTCATTAAAAACAAGTCGAATCCGCTGAAGGTCCAGCAGCTCCCATTTCTCGAATTCTGGCACTTGTTCATCCACAAAGGCTCCCAATACACTATTGGGACTTCCAGGTGTTCCTCCATCTTGAGATACAGAAGCAATCCAGTTATCCGGATGATCACACGCCACAAAATCAGGATCAATCCGCTCTAATGTCCATCCACCATTTGCTTTTTCAGGATCTTTGAACCAGTCATCTGAATATCGGACTGCATCAATCAGTTGCTGGTTGTTATCACGAAGAAAGACGCTATCCCCCGAATTGATTAATGAGGGCCAATCTGGAAGTGGCAGCACTTTGCCGAAAGAGGCAAGTGCGCTAGCATCTTCTTCCTTGCAGGCAATCAGGTATTCTCCCGGAAACATCACGCGTTTACCCCAACTAGCTGTGGTAGTCCCGTCAGACAGGCTAAACAGGCTGAGGTCCAAAACTTTGCTTGTACGATTATGTAACTCAATAAATTCTGCTTCCGGGAGCGAAACTGCTGGACTAACATCTGGAAGGAGTTCGGTAATGACTACATCATGCGGATTGGCTGCAAGTCCAATCGCTACAGCGACCTCAGTAGGTGGAAGTGCATTTCCAGAACAATCTTGCAATTGGTTCACGGACAAGGTATAAACTGTTCCGGCTGCCAGACTCTCCCCCCATGTGAGCTGAATACATTGGACATCCTCATCTTCGATTTCCACCTCTATGGGAGACCCCAGAGAAGGATTTAACACATATGATGTTGTCTGCATAAGGCTACCTTCCTGCATACTTTTGTCAAAACACAGCCTCACGACCAGATTGGTAATGGCTTGCGCCTCAAAAAGGCTTGGAGCCGTTGTATCTGGGCTGGGATCATATCTACTATTCTGGGCTCCCGGTGTTCCATTATTTACTGCCGCTCCCCAGTTGGTTTGAGGCGGACAACTGAATTGTTCCGGCCAAATTAATTCCAGGGCATAGCCCCCATCATCTTTCGTATCATCCTGATACCAGGACCGTTCATATTCAACAGAATCAATCAGTCTACCTTCGGCTGATCGAAGGCCAATCTCATCTGCCGAATTGACCAAGGTAGGCATCGATTCCAATCCGATTACATCCCCAAAACTTAAAAACTGGAAGACCTCAGAACTTTTTACCAAAATAACATAGGCATCGGGCATCAACTTAAAGGCAGGGAGGACTCCTGAAGAGGGACCATTCGTAAGTCTCCAACCTTCTAGTTCGAGCTGCTTGTTGCTCCTGTTATACAATTCGACATATTCCACTTCTGGCAAACCTGCGGAAGGAGAAGGATCAGGCATGAGCTCATGGATCAGGACCTCCTTGAACTCCGCAGTGTCAGGGAGATCAAACAGAAATGAGAGTGTATCAGCCTCAGTCATGACATTTCCAGCCAAATCACTGATCCCATTGACCACAAGTTGATAGGAATTACCTTCTATCAATGGCATCCCAAATGTTAGCGTCACAACGGAAGTTCCATTCGCCATTTGTTGTGCCAAAATAGGCGACTGAGCAGTTGGCAGTAAGACATAATTGCTGCTCTCTTCTGCTGTTGACTGCATCAAGCCTTCAGTGAATTGTATGTGCAGTTCTGTAGCGCTAAGAAAAGCCAGGGAATCCAGTCTGGGAGGTTCAAGGTCCACAATGGGATCTCCTATATAGAAATTATCAAAAAAATAAGATTTTGCACGTCCAGAAGTATGCTTAACCCAAAGGCCAAAAAAATTGGTATTGCTGTATGTGTCGTCTAAGATGCTGCCCTGAGGCACAAATATTCCCGTACGTCCAGAATCCACCTCCAGCAACCAGTTTCCAACAAGATCTCTGACAACCTTGACCGTTGCATCTATTCCTGATCCAGCAGTGCCGGGAATCCCGTCTATCAGTTGAGTGGTAGTGGTTCCATCCTGTCGAAACAAATCATAACTATCAGCACTTTGCCCCTCCCCTATTTGAATAAAATATCCATTCAGGGAGCCTTCCAAATCTGAATTGTCACTTGTAAGATATATCCGAATCTGGTTGGTGGAGGAAGGCGCAAAGGCATAAGAAAGATCAAACCGCCATTCTGTATTTTCCAGACGACTGTTAGCCGTGGACAAATGAATGTTGTCGGATTGTGACAGACCATTGCTTTGCAGTCGAAAATCATTACTGACTTGAAACAGAGAAGTTTCTCCAGACCATGCTGGATTCTGACTAAGATTTCCATCTGAAAAATCATCGAGGAGTTGAGCGGATATTCCAGTGCTCAACAACCACAAAAAGAGGAAAAAAGAGACGCGCATGAAGGATAGTTTTCTGTGAATCAAAGGTACAAAATTTTCCCACGTGACACCGATAATAAATTCCTCTATACCGTTTATTGATAAAAAGGTAATGCTGAGTCAAGCCCTCTATTTTCTCAGATGAGCCTCCCATACCTTTGACTCACGTTCTTTTCAATTAGCCTTGATCAAAACGTAAGTTGGAATACTGGCGGCAAATAAAGAGTTCGCCAGTATTTTTTTGTATTTGGGCCACAAGCCTTCGTAGTTTTGTCGCATGAGAAGAGTCAAACCCTTTACAGCCGAGATGGAACTTCTCGATGCTGCTTCTGACGGGCGCGCAGTTGCCAGGCACAATGGTCAAGCCATATTTGTCGAAGGTGGCGTTCCCGGAGATATTGCCGATGTCCATGTCTTTCGGGTACAAAAGAAGGTTCCCATTGGGAAGATCACTTCTCTCAAGCAAGCTTCTTCCCATAGAATTGACCCTCAATGTGTGCACTTTTCGGATTGCAGTGGATGCAAATGGCAGCATATGTCGTATGATGCACAGCTTCACTACAAGGAAAAGCAGGTTCATGACATTCTTCAGCGAATCGGGAAGATGGATATAGGCGAAGCCCTTCCCATCCTGGGGGTCGAAGGCGCGCCATTTTATTATAGAAACAAGCTCGAGTTTTCTTTTAGTCAACGAGCCTGGAGAACGGACAAAGATCTGGAACATGCGGAAAGTTTTGACGAAAGAGTCCTGGGATATCATGCTCCGAGAGTATTTGACAAGGTGCTGAATATAGATGAATGCTTGTTGATGCCAGGAATCGTGAATGATATCCGCAATGCCGTTCGAACATTTACGAGACAAGAAGAGATTCCCTTTTACAATATCAGAGAGAATACAGGATTATTGCGGACCCTGGCTTTCCGTAGCACCAAGGATGGAAAACAGTTGATGGTTGCCTTGATCATTGCTGAGGAAAAGCCGGATGTCATTAACCGTATATTTACGTTCCTTTCTGAGACCTTCCCACAAATCACACAGCTGGTCTGGGTCTGCAATCCAAAAGTAAACAGTGTATATAACGATCTTCCTTACCATATCTGGAAAGGAGATCCTTATTTAATAGAAACTCTAGGAGAATTTCAGTTTCATATTCGCCCTGTCTCTTTCTTCCAGACCAATCCCCATCAGGCCGAGAAACTCTATCAGGTGATTGAGCGTTTTCTCACTGACACTCTCCCTGAAGGCAAGGCTGAGCATGAGATGGTCTATGACCTCTATTGTGGAACCGGCAGCATAGGGATTTTTGTATCTCGGCTTGTCAAAAAAATCGTTGGGATCGAATACATTGAATCAGCCATTGAGGATGCCTGGGAAAATGTACGGCTTAATCAATTGGACGAATCAAGGTTTCAGTTTTTTGCAGGGGATATGAAGGATATTCTGTCCATTGAACTGGAAAAGGGAATGGGGAGACCAGATGTGATCATTGCTGATCCTCCTCGGCAAGGCATGGAGAATAAGGTAATCAAACAATTGCTTCGCCTGGCTCCGGAATTTATCATCTATGTGTCTTGTAAACCTGCCACGCAGGCCAGAGATATGGAGAAAATGTCCTCTCTGTATGAGCTTGTAAAAATTCAGCCTGTAGACATGTTTCCTCATACAGCTCATGTAGAAAATGTCGCTCTGATGAAGAGACGTAGCGAAAAAAATCAAAACAAGTAACATTATTGTCAGGAGAACAAACCGTACAGTTCTCCCTTGACTCGATTGATGATCATACCGAGATCTTCGGGATTGTCTTTGAAATTGATATCGCCAACTGACACATCGATTTTCTTTCCGTATCGATACGTTTCATACCAGGCTTCATATCGTTCGTTGAGTCGTTTGAGGTAATCCAGCCTGATCGAGTCTTCATAGTTTCTTCCTCGACTCTCGATTTGCTCCACCAGTGTGGGGATACCTGCTCGAAGATAGATCAGCAGGTCTGGTGGCTGGACTAATTCTGCAATGGTTTCAAACAATCCTTTGTAGGTTTCAAAATCTCTGGCCTCCATCAGCCCCATGGCGTGGAGGTTAGGGGCAAAGATTTGCGCATCTTCATAGATGGTTCTGTCCTGAACAACATTACGCTTCTCAGAACGAATCATGTTCAATTTCTTCAATCTCGATTGAAGAAATGATACCTGAAGGCTAAATGACCATCTCGGCATATCTGAGTAGAAATCCATCAAATAGGGATTCTGCTCATTGTCCTCGAACATCGGCTCGAAGCCAAAATACTTCGCCAACAAATAGGTAAGGGTTGTCTTTCCAGCCCCGATATTTCCCGCAATACAAATGTGCATGATAATTCGAAATTATTCCCTACTGATAGCCCATCCGCTTTCTAACCCTCTCCAGGACAGGTTTTGCGACAGCTTTCGCCTTTGCAGCTCCTTCCGCCAATTTTGCATCTAACTCATCCAAATTGTTCATATAATACTCATACTGATCTCGTTCCTTCTCAAATCGCGTCATCAGCAGATCGAACAATGCTGATTTGGCATGACCATAGCCATAGCCGCCCTGTAGATAATTTTGTCTCATTTCTGCAATCTGGTCTTCTGGAGCCAACACAGAGTAGAGCTTGAAGACATTGCAGGTATCCGGATTCTTTGGTTCCTCCAGAGGGGTGGAATCTGTCACGATCTTCATGACCTGCTTTCTCAATTTTTTCTTGCTTTGGAACAATACAATGGTGTTGTCTCGCGATTTGCTCATTTTTTCGCCATCAATTCCAGGAATGATCATGACTTTTTCATCAATCTGAACCTCTGGCACCACCAAGGAATCTTCTCCATAGGTCCGATTGACAGCTTCTGCGATATTCCTTGCATATTCCAGATGTTGCTTCTGATCTTTTCCGACAGGGACAATATTGGCATCATATAATAGAATATCTGCCGCCATCAGGACGGGATAGGTAAAGACCCCTGCATTGACTTTTTCCATTCGATCGGCCTTGTCTTTGAAAGAATGAGCCAGCTTCAATCGACTATAAGGCATGAAGCAGGACAGATACCAGCTAAGTTCGGCTGTCTCGGGCACATCAGACTGACGATAAAATATAGATGTATTTGTATCCAGTCCACAAGCAAGCCATGCAGCAGCTGTCGCATAGGTGTTTCCCCTGATTGTATCTCCATCCTTTACTGTAGTCAGGGTGTGCATATCTGCAATAAACAAAAAGGAGTCATTCCCACCCTTGTTGGCCAGTTCAATAGAAGGGAGGATTGCTCCAAGAAGATTACCAAGATGAGGGATACCTGTGCTTTGTATTCCAGTAAGAATCCGAGCCATGAAAATGGATTAATCTTTACATTTGCAAAATTCTCCACGAAACTAAGCATTTTATCAAAAGATTTCGCGAACTTTGAGAATATCCTGGAGAAGATTTTTAGCTTGAGACAGGTGCTGAAACGATATGGCAATAGAGATTCAAAATATCAAAAAAGCTTTTGGCGAAAAAGAAGTCCTGAAAGGGATCAACTTTCACTTTGAGCGAGGGAAAATCAATATGATCATTGGAGCAAGTGGAAGTGGGAAAAGTGTCATGTTGAAATGTGTCGTAGGACTTCATACACCGGATGAGGGAAGTGTCCTCTTCGATGGACAGGATTTTCACCAAGCCGATCGCAGGGAAGTGAAGGATATTCGCAAAAACATCGGTATGCTATTCCAGGGATCAGCCTTGTTTGATTCTATGACAGTGGAGGAAAACATTGCCTTCCCTATCAAAATGTTTACCAACAATAAAAGCAATGAGATTCTGGAACGCGTAAACTTTTGCCTCAACCGTGTCAATCTTGATGGGGTCAACAATCTCTTCCCATCTGAACTATCTGGAGGCATGCAAAAGCGTGTCGGGATTGCCAGAGCCATCGCCATGAATCCCAAATACCTCTTTGTTGATGAGCCCAACTCAGGATTGGACCCCTTGACAGCTTCTGTCATTGATAAGTTGATCCAGGAACTGACCTATGAATACAATATGACGACGGTAGTAGTCTCCCATGATATGAACAGCGTGATGAATATCGGCGACAAGATCATGTTCTTGTACAAGGGACATAAAGAATGGGAAGGAACAAATAAACAGATCCTCTATTCTGGAAAATCTTCTCTGGAAGAATTTATATTTGTCTCAGATTTGATCAAACGATAGAGAAAGAAATAACTTTCTGCCGATATACTTCTCCTTCTTGCACTCAATCAGTCTATCCATCATCTGTCTGCCCCTTACCTGATTTGCCAGGAAATTCCTGAATATCATGAACCGCAGCTTGCCAGTATCTACAACATCCACTTATTGAAGATTTGGTTTATCGATGTCTCCCAAAGAAAAAATCACCCAATTAACCGAAGAGCTCAGACAACATAATTATCAGTATTATGTACTTGCACAACCCACCATTTCTGATTTTGAGTTCGACCAGAAACTGAAAGAACTTGAGCAACTTGAATCCCAACATCCTGAGTTCCGATTACCTGACTCTCCCAGCCTAAGGGTTGGTGGAGCCATCACAAAGGATTTTGAGAATTTTACACATCTTCGCCCGATGTTGAGTCTGAATAACAGCTACTCACAAGAGGACATTGCGGATTTTGATCAGCAGGTTCAGAAACTCGGAGGCGGAAAGCCCTACACCTACCTATTGGATCACAAATTCGATGGCGTCTCCCTGAGCCTCCATTATGAAAATGGTCTTCTTGTTAGAGGCGTCACCAGAGGGGATGGTGTCAGTGGAGATGATATCACTGCAAATGCCCGAACAATCAGAAGTGTACCTCTCCGATTAAAAGGAAATGGATTTCCAGCCGAATTGGAAGTTCGTGGAGAGGTTGTGATGCCCTTGTCGCAGTTTGCCAAGCTGAATCAACAACGAGAGGCGGAAGGATTGCCCTTATTGGCGAATCCTCGAAATACCACCGCTGGCACACTCAAAAAGCAGGATTCCAGCGAAGTTGCTCAACGAAATCTTGTCTTTTATGGATACTTCCTTGCGACAGATGGCATGTCCATTGATTCCGACGATATGGCGATGCAGGTATTGCGAGAGTGGGGATTCAAACAAAGTGGAGTACATCAGATTTGTGAGAATCTTGACGATGTGATCCAATATCTCGACAGATGGGAATCCAGGAAAAATTCTCTGGATTATGAAATAGATGGCATAGTCATCAAAGTCAATGAATGGGAACTCAGAAGTGAAATTGGGTTTACTTCCAAGGCTCCAAGATGGGCCATCGCTTATAAATACAAGGCGGCTGAGGCCAGAACGAAACTAGAATCTGTCTCATTTCAGGTCGGTCGGACTGGAAAGCTGACACCTGTCGCCAATCTTCAGCCGGTATTTCTGGCAGGAACTACTGTCAAGCGGGCATCCATTCACAATGCAGATGAGATCGAACGATTGGGCCTACATGAAGGCGACACGGTTACAGTAGAAAAAGGCGGAGAGATTATTCCCAAGATTACTGGCATTGTTCACGAACTAAGAGATGCTGAAGCGGAACCGATTCATTTTCTTACCCACTGCCCTGAGTGTGGGACAGAATTGATTCGAGTAGAAGGTGATGCCAATCACTATTGTCCAAATGAAAAAGGCTGTGCTCCACAGATCAAAGGCAGGATCATACATTTTGCCAGTAGAAAGGCTTTGGACATTGATGGGCTTGGAAATGAGATCGTTAGTCAATTGGTAGATGAAGGCTTAATTCGGAATTATGCAGATCTTTATCAGCTAACTTTTGACCAATTAATCGAATTAGAGCGCTTTGCAGAGCTTTCGGTAAAGAATTTGCTTAGTGGAATTGATGCAAGTAAATCAATCCCTTTTGAAAAAGTTCTTTTTGGGTTAGGAATTCGGTTTGTTGGCGCGACGGTAGCAAAAAAACTCGCCAGACACTTTGGGAACATAGATTCTCTGGCTCAGGCGGATCATGAAACCCTGGTTGCAGTACCAGATATTGGCGGGCGAATTGCAGAGAGCATACGTGCATTTTTTGGAGAAGAAGAGAATCGAGAATTGATCTCACAACTCCAACAGTCAGGATTGAAGCTCGAAGTAGATGAAAAAAGCGTCCAATCGGATCAATTAAGTGGAAAAAGTTTCGTAATTTCGGGTGTATTTACTACCCAAAGCCGTGAAGAAATAAAAGCTTTGATTGAAAGCTTAGGAGGAGATGTCAAAAGTTCGGTTTCCAGTAAAACTTCTTTTTTATTAGCCGGAGACAAGGCAGGACCTTCTAAAATAAGCAAGGCAGAAAAGTTGCAAATACCCATAATTTCTGAGGATGACTTTCTGAAAATGATTTGATGGAGTGGCTTAATGATTTAAAAGAAAAATTCAGTCGCCGTAGAATTCGAAGCCTGGATCGCACAAAAGAATACTCACGTGATTTTGTTGATCTGGAAAGTGCGCGAAAAATCGGTCTGATTGTGAATGTCAGCCAAATCGATCCCGAAGATTTGGATCTGGTTCAGACGTATATCAAAGCTCTTAAAAAACGCAACAAGAAATTGCTTGTCATTGAAGTTAATTTCCTGAAGAAATCTATTCCGATCCTCTCTCATATTACTGATGGAGTGTTCCTTAATCCCTCTAAACTCAATTGGTTAGACTACCCTACCCCCGGTATAGAAAATGAAATCCGTAAGCATGAGTTAGACATTCTCATGGATTTTGATTCTTCCAATCGGATGACATCAAAATATCTGTGCAGCATGGCCAGGGCCAAAACAAGAACAGGTGTTCATCGTGAAGGCTTTGAAAGTTGCTATGAATTGATGATTAACCGGGAAGACGTTCCTACAATGAAAGCCATGATCAAAGAATTTGACTATTTCTTGAATATGATCGACAATGGCAATAAGGTTAAGGTCTAAGGTCAACAGCTAACAAATGAATGACTTTTCTGGAACTGGTGTGGCAGTGATCACGCCATTTACTCCTGACAGGGAGATGGATACAAATGCGTTGAGACGTATCCTTCGACATCTAATGGATGGACAAGTAGAGTACCTCGTCGCACTTGGAACAACAGCAGAATCAGCTACTCTCAGTGAGGCTGAGCAGCTCAAGGTTCTAGACATCTTTTTTGATGAAGCCGGCAACAAACTTCCGATCGTTGTTGGGGCCGGAGGAAACAACACCGCCAAAGTATGCAAATGGGTACAAACAGTAGAGGAAAGATTTGCGCCAGCGGCCTTTCTTGCTGTATGTCCCTATTATAATAAACCTAGTCAGGAAGGCCTGTATCAGCATTTCCATGCCATAGCATCTTCGACTGAGAAGGAGATCATTTTGTACAATGTGCCAGGAAGAACCGCTTCCAACCTCTCCGCAACGACCTGTTTGAGACTTGCCCGTGAGTTTCCTCATATTCGTGCGGTCAAGGAAGCCTCCGGGAATTTGGAACAAATGATGGAGATCGTCAAGGGAAAACCTGATCATTTTCAATTGTTGTCAGGAGATGACCTATTGTCTCTCCCGATCATTTCATTGGGCGGAAGGGGAACCATTTCAGTCATTGCCAATGCTTACCCCCTCCCCTTCAGCAACATGATTCGTGCTGCCTTGGCTGGAAACTGGCAGGAAGCGAAAAGATTGCATTATGATTTGATGAAATTGACCCAGCTCATTTTCGATGAAGGGAATCCTACTGGTGTCAAATTCCTGATGAATCAATTGCAATTGTGCGAAACTCCTGTTCGTCTGCCATTGGTTGAAGCCAGTGAGAGCCTACAGACAGATATTCGCACTGCCTTGCAACAGTTTCCACAGTCGATTTCTGTCTAAGCGACCGACATAAAAACAATGAGGCTGTCTCTTGATTGAGACAGCCTCCATATGTTTATGCGAAGTTGAGCTGGTGAATTTATCCAGCGTTTTTAGCCTCCTGGATTTCCTTACGGATACCCTGTGCCAAATTTTTCACTTCTTGCATAGCTTTACGTGCTCTGGTTCCGGCGGCCTTGTTTCCTTTTTCATAGAATTTAGAAAAGTCCTCCTCAATTGCAGCCACCAGGTTTTTTAGTTCATTGTATTTTTCCATTTTGTTTACTTTTTAGGTTTCAGTCCAATTTAGTAGAAAATTATTTGCATCAAAAGAAATTACCCAAATAATGAGTCTCATTCGAGCTTTTTGTGCATTCAGGCCATTGTTTTTGACCAATTCAGCCTGGAATGTTTGAATGAGAAAGTTTCTTTCACTGCACTTGAAAGCTAGAGATTTTGCCAAAATGCTTCTCATTACTCAAGCAAAAACTCGTCCTGGCTTCTTCTCTAGATGAATCGAAAATCCAAGAGCATGGACACAGCAGTCCAGAGAAAAAACAAAAAAAATCTAGAGGCTCTCACATTCGAAAAAGCCTCTAGATGGTATGAGAAGTGAAAATGAATCAAGCTGCTTGATCACTCTATTGAATTTCCTTTTTCAAAAGAATATGTCTTCTCAAGTCAGCATGTTGAAACAAATCCGACTGAAGGGATTCTGACAAAATCATCCAAATAAGGAAGCGAATTCAAGGTTCTTGTATACGCCTGCCTCCATTTTGGAACGAATAGCCTCGAAAGCATCCAATGTATAATCTACATCCTCTTCTCGATGGTGGGCAGTAGGAATGATACGAAGCATGATGACACCACGCTCCACCACTGGATATACAACCCCTGAAGCAAATATATTATGGTTCTCTCTCAAATCGCCAATGATCCCAATAGCTTCCTTATCTGTTCCTTTCAAATAAACTGGTGTAACAGGTGATTGGGTGTCTCCAATATTGAATCCACGATCTTTGAGCCCTTTCTGCAGTTTATTGACAATATTCCACAGATTTTCTCTCAACTCAGGCATCGTGCGAAGCATTTCCAGTCGCTTGATGGCCCCAATAGTCATGGGCATGCAGAGAGATTTTGCATAGATCTGGCTGCGCATATTATATTTCAAATAATCTACAACCTTTTTGTCTCCACAAACAAATGCACCAAAACCGGCCATGGATTTTGCAAATGTGTTGAACAGAACATCTATTTTATCCTGTACCCCAAAATGCTCTCCCGTGCCAATCCCTGTGGCTCCCATAACGCCAAATCCATGAGCGTCATCCACAAACAGTCTGGCGTTATATTTTTCTTTGAGTTCTGCGATTTTGTCCAATCGTCCCAAATCTCCTCGCATTCCAAACACACCTTCGGTGATGACCAAAATCCCCCCACCAGTTTTCTCAACAATTTTTTGCGCGCGCTTTAGTCTGGCTTCCAGTTGCTCCATATTGTTATGTGCAAATACAAGCCTTTTGGCCAAAGACATGCTCATTCCATCCATGATGCAAGCATGAGAGAGTTGATCATACACAATCACATCTCTCCTATCAGTGAGTGAATGAATGATAGACATACATCCCTGATAGCCAAAGTTCAATAAAAAGCTGGCTTCCTTCTGCATGAATTCAGCAGCCTGTGCCTCAAATTGCTCATGGTAGTCAGAGTTCCCTGTCAAGACACGAGATCCCATCGGATAGGCCAACCCAAAATCTTTGGCAGCCTCTGCATCCACTTTTCGAATCTCGGGATGGTTGGCCAATCCCAAATAGGTATTGAGAGACCATACCAACACGTCCTTGCCTCTGAATTTCATCCAGGGTCCAACTTCGCCTTCCAGCTTTGGATAAGCCAGGTAGCCATGGCCTTTCCCGGCATACTGTCCGAGGTCTGTGGCCATATTCCGATCAATCTTATCGAAGATATCCAAGATGATTGTATGTTAGATAGTTAATTGAAATAATTCTGCGATGTTTTGCTTGGTTTCAATCCCGGCAAAGTTAAAACTATTTCCGATATAAGAAAACCACCAGATTGTGCATTGACAGAGCAGATCTCTTTTGAGGGAAGAAGTAATACTTTTGCCCATTCTGTTGGCAAACTTGCCGATTATTCGGTATCAAAACAACTTAGAATACGTATTAGGAGTCATTAGGCCAAACTTGCTATGAAGAATTTCAACAGTAAGCTCCTGATTGTTGATGATGACGATGGGATCTTATCGACACTCCAAATTCTCTTGCGAAAGTACTTCCATGATATTGTTTATGCACGCGCCCCACAACAAATCACCCAACTAATCAGACAAAATTCTTTTGATCTGATTTTGTTGGATATGAATTTCTCGCGGGAGGATACTTCAGGAAGTGATGGATTGAAATGGTTGCACCATATCAAGACAGAAGTTCCTGCATGTCCAGTGATCATGATGACTGCTTTTGCGGATATAGACCTGGCCATACAAGCCCTGAAGGAAGGAGCCTCTGATTTTGTTGTGAAGCCTTGGGACAATGAGAAACTCATCGCTGCAATAGATCAGGCCATTGTTTCCAACAAAGTGTCCCCCTCTCCTGCTCCCACAGCTCCTTGTTGCCTCAGGCAAACCAAGGAAGCACAGCGTATATTTATGTTTCTGGATCTGAAATCGTCGACAGTCCTAGCAGAACAGTTGGGACATGTTCAGTATTTCGAATTGCTCAACGATTTTTTCGGAGATATCTCTCAACCAGTTTTGGATCATGGAGGAGAAATCTATCAATATGTCGGAGACGAGGTGGTGATTTCCTGGCCATTGGAAACTCCAGATTTGAACAAACGAAGTATAGATTGCTTTTTTGCCATTTCGGACGCGATAGAGACCAGATCCCCTTACTATCTGCGGACTTTTGGGGTTCAGCCACAATTCAAAGCTGGGGTTCATTGTGGGGTAGTATCTGTAGGTTCTATGGATCGAATCAAGCAAGAGGAGGTCTATACCGGAGAAGTCTTACACATTGCATCACGCCTGGAAGGTCTGTGCAACAGATACCAAAGTCGCTTATTGATTTCAGAAGATTTGTTGTTAGAATTGCCCCAACATGAGAATATGTTGACGCACTCCATTGGCTCTATTCAGTTAAGAGGGAAACAAACACCTGTAAATCTATATGCAATAGATCGTGCCTTCCAAATTTGATTGAGACCGGAGACTTATGTATCTTCCTCTGTCTATTCATTGAAGATGTAAAGAATGAGTCAATTCGATAAATTAAGCCAGGAACTCCAAAAACTTGTTCCATTCAGGATTCGATACAAGGATGAGTCCTGGGAAATGCAATTGCTCAACTTGTTTGTTCTCTGGTTTTGCCCATCCTTTCTGACGAATTATACCACAGTCATTGGCTCCACGATCTATTTTCCCAATAGATCATATATCCATCAACATCCAGAAAGTGCCATGCGTACGCTTGCTCATGAGGTAGTCCACCTCGCAGATGCAAGCAAGTGGTCTTTCCCACTTTTTTCTGCGGCCTACTTGTTTCCGCAAATTCTTGTTCTCGGAGTACTTAGTTTTCCGCTTTTGGGGTTTTGGGCCCTCCTGTTCCTGCTGTTCGCTTTTCCGATACCAGCTCCTTTTCGATTTTATTTTGAGAGCAGGGCGTATGCACTGGATTTGCTGACCACTCCAGAATTGAACAGAAAAGAAGTACTCCATCGCGTCAGCAAACACTTTGGCAGTTGGGATTATTACAGAATGTATCCATTTCCCGATCAGGTGCAAAGCAGCATTCAACACTGGGCTGACAAAGCTGAATCCGGAGAAGACAAAACCCTTCTTAAAGTCCTATTGGTCTACGAACTGGTTTCCGAAGCCTAAGGCCATAGTGTTGCACTATAAAAAACCAGCGAACCTTTTTTCTGTATCACATTCGCCATCCAAAACCTGGCCTTCTGAGTCATTTCAGTTTCGGTTGAATTCACCTGATGACAATCAGGATTATTTAGTCCGAATCTTCATCAGTCCATACATCCCAAAGCCTGCAGCGACAACTCCCAATCCAGCGAGTGACTCCAACGGTTTGTCCATCAACAAAAAGACCAATGTCCAGATCATCAATCCCAGGTAAACCATTGGGGTAATGGGATATCCCCATGCTTTATAAGGTCGTTCCAAATCCGGGAATTTATACCTCAAGACAAATACACCAGCGACTGTAAATGTGGTCATTAATCCCAATGTGAATCCGGCGAATACCAGGACAGACTCAAAAGATGAAGTTATAACAAATATCAAGGTCAAAGCTGCCTGAAAATAGATCGCATAAGCAGGAACACCTTTGGAATTTGTTTTTGCCAAAAATCTAAAAATCCCAAAGTCCTGTCCTATGACCTGCAAAACCCTTGGGCCGGCCAGCATCATTGCACTTACTGTTGAGATCAGTAATAAAGCCAATACAACCCCCATGACTTTGGCCCCTAGTGGACCAAAAATATGCTGGGCAGATATATACCCTATTTCTACTTTGCCAGCCAATTCGGGAATCGGTGCGGAGTATAGGAAAATGTAATTCAACAACAAATATAGCAGCAGCACAATGCCTGTACCCAATCCCAATGCGAGTGGGAGATTTTTGCTTGGTAGTTCGATTTCATCGATCAGATAAGTCGCAGCATTCCAGCCTGTATAGGCATAAGAAACGTAGATCAATGATACGGCAAACGCACTTCCAATCAATAAAGATCCATCTCCACTGATCGGTACAAGATTGATATCTTGTGGAGAATCAAGCAGAGCAAATCCAGCAAGAATAAAGCCGCAAATCAAAATTGCCTTCAGGGTCGTAAATCCGCTTTGAAACAAGCCACTATTTTTGAGTGTTGTAGCATGAACAATGGTTACGATTATCACAAGACTCGCTCCAGCAACCGTAGGATGAATCACAGGAAACACACTTTCCAGATACACCCCAAAAGTGATAGATGCCAGGGCGGTGGGTGCCGCAAACCCTATGGTTGCTGATACCCACCCAGACACAAACCCTAAAGAGGGATGAAACAGCCTGGAGAGAAAATTGTATTCTCCTCCTGATCTTGGAAGTGCTGCACCTAATTCTGCATAGCTTAAGGCGCCACATAAGGCGATTACGCCTCCGACCAACCACAACATCAACAGAACAAAGCCTGACTGAATATCAACTACCTGAAATCCCAGGCTCGTAAACACACCTGTGCCAATCATATTTGCGACCACAACGGAGGTAGCTGCGTAAAGGGATAATTTGTGGTTTTTCATACAATCATTCTGCTAAGGTAGGCTGCTATTTTTCGATCTGATGAGGAATAATAAGGGTCGAAAACAATCCAAGCTGTTGCCTGTGATTTTATGAAGTAACATTAGCGTTTTTCTTGCTTTGGACAAATAGCAAAAAGGGATTCAAAAGACAGGGGAAGTTACAGAAAGAAATGAGTTTCTTACTCCATCAAGGGGTCGTATATTTGGAGGAATATGAGGATTGTTTGTATTTCGGACACACATGGCCTGCATGGAGAGCTTGAGCTTCCAAAAGGGGATATGATTCTCCACAGCGGGGATTTCAGTAAGCTTGGTCGATCGCAGGAGGTGAAAAAATTCCTGTCCTGGTATTCTGATCTTGATTATCAGTATCGAGTTTTTATTGCCGGGAATCATGATTTTTTACCTGAAAAAGACCCTGATCTTTTCCGATCCATGATCCCTGCCAATTGCCTTTACCTGGAAGATGAGGGCACCAATATAGAGGGAATTTCACTATGGGGGTCTCCCTACTCACCCAGATTTTTCGATTGGGCATTTAATCGAGATCGAGGGGAAAAGATCAATTGGCATTGGCAAAAAATTCCAGATTCCGTCGATATATTGCTAACCCATGGACCTCCCTACGGAATTCTGGACCGAACTGTGAGAGGCGATCTGGTTGGATGCGTGGATTTGCTCAAAAGAATTGAGGAGCTCTCTTCTCCCAAAATCCATTTATTTGGGCACATCCATGAAGCTTATGGGATTTATGCCTCTGATACTTGCCACTATGTGAATGCCTCTGTAGTGGATTTGAGGTATCAATTGGTCCACCCTCCTATTGTGCTGGAATGGAAAGACGGGGCTGTACAAATCCTGAAGGAATAGACAACCCTATCGAATAATTTGAATGGAATGCACAATCCCTTCCTCCTGCGTTCTTACCTGTAATACATATACTCCCTGGGCCAGATTCGGAATAGGAATCTGAATGGTCTGCGTAGTTGGGCCAATGACCTGCTTGTGTGTCAGATGTATTTTGCCCTGTCCATCAATCAATTGAAAGTCAAAGGTTCCATTTTGTCGACCATAGAGAAAGATATTCATCTGATCCTTCACGGGATTGGGATATACGGATAGCCAATCTCCACGGATAACTGGAACATCCGCGGTAACAATTTGACGTGGATGCCCAATGGGCATGGCAGCACTGTCAATTAGCGACAAGTACATGTGCTTGAAACCTGCTATATTACGGGCAGCCCCTCCATAGCTTGGAGCAATGTGGCAATTGGTACCTGGATTTTTTAGCAGCATGAGCGGCATTTGTCCAAAACCCTGAAGATAGCTGATCCCTTCTTTGGGATAATATTTCGCATAGGAATGTTGGCCAAGCCACAGCCCATAAGCCAAGGAGTCTTTGACCATACAATAAGGGACGGCAGAAGTGGTATTCTCCACATAATCCTGATTCAAATGCGTGTTAGGCATTACAATTGTGGTTTGAAGCAGGCCCAAGCCATCCTGAAAATCCAGGATTCCATCATAGGAAGCCCATACTTCCTGGTAGTTTTGGACAAACCGCTTTCCTGCCAATCGGCTATCATCTCCCATGAATGCGATGATCATGCCCTTCTCACGAATCCGGTTCATGAGCAAGTCTCCATTACTCCCATAAGCACGGATGAAGGCAAACAAGCTGTCAAAGTCATTCCCCACAAAGAGGAATTTCCGCGCTCCTTCAATCAATTCTTTGATTTCTTCTTTGTCCCGGTTTTCCTTTGTGCTTGTCAGCAGATGAACTGCCGGTACATTTTTGGTAAGCAGTACGGCCTGAACAGCCCCCGCAGCTGAATTCTCTGGTGAGGTTACAATCACAATTTCATCTTCAGCTTTCCCTTCCTCATATACAAGCGCATCCAGAAGTTCATTATTTTCTGATAAAGGATCACTCCCACTCATCAGCAATGTGTATTGCCCTGTTTCTTCGATTTGAGGAGGAATCAATCTAGGGGCAGATGAATGGGCCTCCCAGCTTACCATATCGAATGAGTCATTTTCCAAAAGCTGAATCACGCGAACGGAATCCACAACAGCTTTGGTATCAATGAGGTCGAACTCTGAAGGAATCAGATCACTAAGGTAAACTGTGACAGCTCCCGTTCCGAACACTCTCCCTATTCCGTAGCTGTCGATACAAAAAGCCGTCTTATCATCAACTCCAATTCCTGCAATCTGGTCTTGTTGATTCAAGGCCCAATGAGCTAGGAATCCGACCAATCTCCCTCCCCTTCCTTTCTCAGTGAAATGATTATCAAACAGGAATCCATCATACAAATCTACCAATCCTTCTTTCAAGGTGATAGATGGATGATTGACATCTGCCAACACATCCCTTGGGGAGAGCGGTCCCTTGTCTTCTGTAAATATCACATTGCCAAGGATACTCATGCCTGCTGATGACCCGCAAATTACCCCGCCTGCACCAAACTTGTCTTTGATGGCTTCTTCCACCCGAGAATCCTGAAATGCCTCCAGATATTCATGTTGATTTTCTCCCGAAAAGAACAATACGTCATAACTCATTAGGCTGTCATACATCCACTCCAGGTTGGCGATTTCAGAAGAAAAAATCCGAAAATGCTGAACATCAACTGCTCCCAGAGACAAAAAATACTCCTGAAGCCAAGGAGTCTCTCGTTCATATGTAATGATCGCAACTTTCCTGTTTTCGGATTGATTGATTGCCCATTGATAAGGGATATCACTCCATCCACCCTGTATTTCAGAATTTCCCCCAATCAATACAAGGGTTCCCTGACCTTGAGCAAGGAGAGGAATCAATGCGCATATCCCTCCCAAAAAAATTATCAAAGATCGATACATAACCTATAGGACTTAGTATCCCATGAATGAGCAAGAATGAGTCTAGTGTGTGACGTTAGCGTGTATTTGAAACCACTAATATACTAGCCGATCTATAAAAAACCTGATAATATTAGACAAGGTGGTTATGGTTGAGACATTTTCTCCCACTTACCTATCAAATACAGTATCGTTCTTTAAAAAAACGCAAATATGGCTCCAAAAGGTTGGTTTATCTTCACAAGATGGTCTAACTTACTTTGGTGAATACCCTATTTTCTTTCTCCGATGAACAAATCATTGCAGGCCTTCTTGCCGGAGGCCAACAAGAACATCAGAGTCTAAAGTATTTGTATACAACTCATCAGAAAAAAATCATCAGTTATGTGACCAACAACCAAGGGACTGAATGGGTAGCAAATGATATTTTCCAGGAGGGGATTCTTATTTTGTATAAACAAATCAGAAAAGGAAAGTTTCGAGGAGAAAGTGCCATTGGGACCTATTTGTATGGAATTTGCCGCTATTTATGGTTGAATAAATTAAAGGAGATCAAATCTCATCGAAGAGTGAATGATCAGTTGGTTGATCATCAAGTGGAAGAGGAAAGCATCGATCCCTATCGACCTGTTTTCCAGCAAGAGGAAAGAGAAAAGATTTACTCCTTGTTTTCAATGCTGAAACATCATTGCAAGGAGGTACTGATTTATTCCATTGTAGATGAGTATTCCATGGAAGTGGTTGCCGAAAAGTTAGGATTTGATAATGCACAAATTGCACGCAATAAAAAATACAAATGTTTAAAACGCTTGAGAAAATACCTGGCTGACAATCCCGGTATCTCTGCTCAAATCAGGGAACTTCAGCAGTACTGAATCACATGCTGCTCCCTATCAACTGCTGGACATATGGAAGATCAGGAAATATACGAACAGATAGAGGCCTACCTCCTTCACCGCATGACGGAACAGCAGCGCCTTGTGTTTGAACACCAACTGTCGCAAGATCCGTCTCTTGTTCAGGAAGTGCAAACTGTGAAAGCTTTACACGAGATTGTGCGTACCAGCAAGGATCAGATGATTCTGAATACCCTGAAACAGTTTAGAGAGGAAGAGACATTGTCGGAATCTCGCCAAGACAGTGGGATATCCCGGAATCTGTATGGATGGCGAGTTTATGCGATTGCAGCCACAGTTGTTCTCCTTCTTGGGATCGGGTGGCTGTTCAGAAGTCAGATATTTCTTCCTTCCCACCAGCAGATATTTGAAGAATATCATCAAGCATATCGCGCTCCAATCGTAGTCAGAGGAGAAAAACAAAACTCCATCTGGATGGATATTCGGGATGCCTATGTAGAACAAGCGTATGAGACAGCTGTCAAACTCCTCCTGTCTGAAAAAAATGAGTCAACGCCTTATTTAACACAATTTTATCTTGGACAATCCTTGTTGGCTCAAGAAGATGTTGATCCCAAACTGGCTATTGAGGCATTTGCAGAGGTTCTGTCCATGGATAATGATTATCATGCCCAGAGCTTGTGGTATACAGCTTTGGCCTGGATCAAACTTGGGGAAACCGAGCAAGCCAAAGCCACACTTGAACAATTGATCAGCATCGGGACATTTCAGATGGATCAGGCCGAGGTTCTGTTGGACCGCTTGTAGAAGGTGAAAACAACTAGGCTGAGGATCAATAAACCGCCAAAGACCCATCCCATATTTTGGCTACTATAAGTTGAGTTTTGCAAGCTGCTCTCTCCCAACATTTTCCAGCCTGCCCAAAAATATGGATGCGTAGTTAAAGGATCTCCCTGCTTCAAATACTCCAGTTGAGCAGATCGAATAGCCTTGTCTTTTTGTTGATCTTTGGAAAGATGGCGAAAAAATGCTGTCATGATGCTCGCAGTCGCCTGATCATCCACTTGCCACAAACTCACAATCAGACTGGGACATCCTGCGTAAGAAAATCCTCTAGCCATGCTCATCAAGCCTTCTCCCCGGATCCATTTTCCGGTTCCAGTATTACAGGCACTCAATACGGCCAAATCACACCCCATTCTGAGGCCAAACAATTCGAAAACATATAGGTTCGGATCCGCTGAGGACCTGTGATCCTCATAAAAACTTAAGTGAGAATATTCAGGAGAGGAATCATTCATCTGTCCATGCATAGCCAGATGAAGAACTGTTGCATGTGAAGCATATTCCAGAAAATGATCTTTTGTTGCCTCTTTGTCCAAAAAGACCTTGCCGTTCATTTGAGAAGCGGATTGCTCCACTTCCAATTGGGTATAGTGAAGATTGGATTTGTCGCGTTTCCCCTCTCCCCTTGCCTCTCCATAAGAAGGGGCAAATCCCAGATATGGTGAAGAAAAATAGGAAACTTGGCTTGACTGTCGGGCTGTTTGTTCCAAAAAGAAGGTCCCCGAATAGGCATAACTCAGGGTGTATTGCTTGAGGAGATACGGCAAATCTTGATAATTTCGTTTTTCTGATTTTACTCGCTCGCTCAATAAGACTTCAAATGGTAAATAACTGATGGGACCAACAGGACTAATGATTGATCTTTTGGGAAGAACTGCTTCAAATGGCCAAATCAGGGCTTCATACACATAAGACGCTTGCACTAGAAATTTTTGGTATTCCTCATTCAGGAATCTCTCATCCTGTTGAATTCCAGCCAATGTTGCATGCAGGGCATCTGCTGACTCTCCAATCTGTGTTAGTTGTCCACAGGCTTTCCAGATGACCGTATCAGGCGTAATGAGGAATCCATACATCCGCTGTTCTCCCTCTACAAAGGTCAACCAGCCTTTTGGTCGATTTTGACCTGACAGATATGTTTGAATCTCTCCAATCTTGCAGACAGAGATTTGGTATTTGAGCCGATAATAATGCGGATATTGTTGCTCAAGTCTTCTCAGAAAGGATTCATATTCTCCTTCGAGGGATAATTTTCCCTGGACCAGGGCATTGATTTTTTCCTCACGAGCTGTAGATCCCTTGTTTTCTTCTGCCAGGATATATGAATCATATTCGGCCAACTGCTTCTTGAATGCTTGTTCCCTGGACAAAACTCGTTTGGGGATGCCAGAGAAGCTCAATGCCTGACCTTTACGAAAGGTTTGCAACAAGGCAAATGATCTTCCTTCTTCTGTCCATTCAAATGCTTGGTTTAAGTAGCGCAAAGAGTCTGTATGCTGGTACAGGTTCCAGGCAATATCTATGGCCCGAGCAAAAAATGGAGCTACTTTCTGGCTCCAGATAATGTGAGAAGCTTCCTTTTTTCTCCCACGACGAATTTCCTGAATGAATAAGGAAGCGGATTTGCAAGCCAGAAAAGCTTCCTTATGATATTCGAGCTCGGCAGTTTGTTCATGCAATTTGTCAAAGCCGACAACTTTCCCAATCAAGGCATCAAGCAACAGTTCCTCTCGGTTGGTGGGAGAAAAAGTATGGAGATGCTCCCGGATATCGAGACTGGCTAGCTGTTCTTGCAAACTCCCGATGGCTTGCTGATAGGAGCTAAGTGCTTGCAAGGGTTCTTCTCTACTCAAGTAGGCATTTCCGATATATAAATAGCAGCCAGCCGTTCCAGGATGATGGCTACCATAGGTTCGTTTTCGTTGTTCAAGGGTAGAGAGAAAATACTTCATCCCAAGTTCTTCCTGCGAAGCCTTTTGTCCTTCTAATTCCCCTTCCCACTCCGCTACGGACTGAGGATTCCGTTTAATCTCAATTTTCATGGCTTGCTGGTAGTGAAAAAGTGCCTCTTTCCTGGCTCCTAGCTCCCAATAAGCAGCGCCCAGATTGTTGTGAAGATCCTGAATCCAGCCAACTCGTCTGCCCGAATCCTGCCTGATCGCTTGATAGGATTGCGAATAAACTTCTGTTGCTCTTAGGTACTCTCCACTGCCAAAATACAAACCACCTGCACGAAAGTAGGCTTCAGCCAATCGATAATCATGAGAAGGAAGAGAAGAAGACAAAATGGAAATGGCAGATTCTATGTATTGGCCAGATGTCTCGAAATCTCCCAAATATTTATAACAGGTAGACATGTACATATAAATCAAGCCTAGCTGGTAGCTGCCTTGCCCCCACTCTTTGCTCGCGAATTGTGATGCTTCATAAAACAATTGAATGGCTTCAGCATAATTTTCCAACAATACCTGTAACTCAGCCAGATTTTTGTAGGCTCGATAGGTATTCGGTGGATCGTCCAATTGTTTGTATCGTTCCAGGGCCTCTCTCAATGGGACATCCGCCCGATAACAACTTTCTGTTCGCAACAATATTCTCCCCTGACTTAGATAAGCGCGTGCAAGAAGCGCAGATTGTGTATCTTGATCATCGAAAGCGGTCATGGCTTTGTCCACCAATGCCAAGGCTGGTGTTAATTGGCGAAGTCTTCGCAGGGAATCTGCTTCTATGAGCCATTGTTCGATGGCTTGTGAAGGAGGAACTTGAGATAGTCCTCTATCCGGAGAGAGAAAAATGATTACAAGAAGGGGAAAATACAGATGAACCTGAATCTGATGACCAAACTTCATGAATTAATAAATTTCTAAGCGATGTGTGGTCGATATTCTTTTACGCAAAGTACACTTCCTGGCGAAATAGTTCAACCAGAGAATCTTGAAATTGAGGTCAAAGCACGTTACAATATTGCGCCTTCCCAGTTTTGCCCAATCATCCCTCAAACCGATCCTGAGCGGGTGCATTTCTTTCGTTGGGGACTCGTTCCGCATTGGGCTCAGGATGTCAGCATTGGAAACAAAATGATCAATGCCCGGGGCGAAACTCTTACTGAAAAACCCGCATTTCGAGACGCCTTCCAGCGCAATCGATGTTTGGTTCTCGCAGACGGGTTTTATGAATGGAAAAAAACTGCGACTGGCAAACAGCCTTATCGGATTGGTTTATCCTCCGAAGAAGCATTTTATTTTGCCGGCCTCAGCAGCATATGGCAGCATCCATCTGGCGAATTGCTCCCAACTTTCACCATCATCACCACCCGCCCCAATACATTGGTGGAAGACATTCACAATCGGATGCCGGTCATCCTTCCCAAGAAGCAGCTGGCCAGTTGGATGGACCCCTCCGCCAAGACCGAAGACCTTCAGGAATTGCTCCTTCCCTACCCTGCCGAGCAAATGAAGGCCTATCCTGTTGCCCGGCAACTTGGGAATGTTCGGAATGATCATCCTGGCTTGATTAGGCCATATGAGCCTCCGCTGACCTTGTTTTGATCACCGCTTGATCAGGATTTGGCCAAAACAAATGTTGATCTTTTTCATTCTATTAAAAAGATTCGCACCTTCGCCTTGTGAAGGATTTTCTCAACAGACTCAACACATACCCCAAGCTCACTTCTGTCGTCCTGGCTAGTTGGTTTGTCCTCAACCTCCTTCAGTCCATTTTCACCGAATTGTTCCATGATGAGGCATATTACTGGATGTTCTCTCAGCATCTGGCCTGGGGCTATGCCGAGCACGCACCCATGATTGCCTTCCTGATTCGTCTGACTTCTAGTTGGATGCCAGGGGAAGTTGGGGTGAGATTGTTTCCGGTTCTGCTTAGTACGGGCACCTTATATCTGTTGACAAACATCGCCAAACCAGAAAACTTAGCAGTCTGGTTTCTGTTATTGCTCTCTGTGGTTGGCCTCCATATAGGTGGGTTCTTTACGGCTCCTGATGCCCCGCTTGTCTTCTTTACGGCTTTGTTTTTCTGTTTGTATCAAAAGTTCCTGGATCAGGAATCCTGGCTACACAGCCTATATCTGACCCTTGCTGTGATTGGGATGTTATACAGCAAATATCATGGGATCATGATTCTCGGTTGCACACTGTTATCAAATTTATCACTACTTAAAAACAAGAAGTTTTGGGCCATTGTGCTTGTTGCGGGTCTTGCCTGGAGTCCAGTTTTATTCTGGTTGATCGAACAACGATTTTCAACCTTTACCTTTCATTTATTCAATCGCGTGAGGAAGCCCTATGAGATCAGCTTTAGTCTGAATTACATCTTGAGCCAATTCCTGATACTAGGGCCACTGGTTGGGCTACTCATTTTGCCTGCGGCCTTTCTCTCCCCCATCAAGAACTTGTTCGATAGAGCAATGAAGTTCTCGGTTATTGGGGTGCTTAGTTTTTTGCTCCTTGTCAGCTTCAAAACCTGGGTGGAAGCCAATTGGTCTGCTTCGGCCATGATTCCTGCTCTCCTTCTCGCCTACCCTTTCATTCTTCAAAGACCCAAATGGAAACAGTGGTTGATACGTCTTGCGCCAATCAGCATTGGAATTTTTCTCTTGTTGCGCTTACACCTGATGGTCAATCTCCTTGACTCCGTGAGCAATATTCGAAATGAGGTCCACAATTGGTCAGAATGGGCAGAGGAGATCAACACGCTAGCAGATGGTAGACCTGTTGTTTTTTACAATACCTATCAGCAGCCGGCCAAATACAGCTTCTATGCTGCTGTCCCTTCCCACAGTGTGAACAATTATCTCTATCACAAAACCCAATATGACAATTGGGAGTTTGCGGAGCAGTTTCAGGGGCAGGATGTGCTCTTTTGTTCTCGCTATCCCTTGCCGGGTATGGATACCATTTCCACCATTGTTGACATTGATCATTATTACCGGGAAATCCCACGTTTTCAATCCTATGGTAAGATAAAAATCGATGTCCTGACTGATCAGAGAAGTTTTCAGACAGGAAAAACCACAATGATCCCTATTCGCATCGTCAATCCCTATCCTGTTCATTTGAGAAAGGTAGAAAACCCTGACATGCTGCCTCAGATTACCTGTAATGTATTCGAAAAAGGACGATTGAAAAAGCATTATTATCCCTTGCCTCCTTTTGAAGAAGGATTACCCAACGATACACTGGAACTCTCCTTTCCCTTCTCCCCTGGCCTTCCTGCGGGAGAGTATGAGATGATTTTTTCTATTCGTGTTGGTTGGCTCGATGGCAGCATCAATGGAGAGTTTGAGAAGATACAGTTAGAATAAAGCAGCAGAACTCTCAATGCAAAAATTCTTCTACCTTATTTATGAACCTGCCTTGATTTAGGGATTTGTTCATTGAAAGCAGGATTTTCGGTATCTGTCAGTATTTTTTAGGAATCTCGGTGATCCGGGATTTCTAAAAAACGTGAGTTTTTGGGAAGGATCATTTAAAAAATAGTCTTTGGGGGTCGATATTCCACCTCCATCCCCGCCATTGGGGGGACATCTGAAAGAGCAGATCGAAAATTCTCCCCCTTTGGATGCAGGGTGATTGGTTGCAAAAAAAGGTAGTGGTTCAAAAGTAATGCTAATCTTCCGACAGAATATTTGTAGAGATGATCGGCAGACCATCTCTCGCTTTGCCTATCGTAAATAGGAAGCCATCCCCTTTGATAACATCCCACATTGCAATGGTCTGCCGATCATTGCTTCGTGCCGATGACAGCCTTACATGTATTGCACTACCGATTTTTGATCTGAGTATGTGTTTGGGGTTTCAAAAATCTTAATAACAGTGTGATATTTTCTATCGAAAAAATATCTATTTGGCATACCGAAGCACATTCTCCTGAAAGTCCTGATACACTTGTTCGATTCCTTCTTTCAGACCTATCTTGGGTTGGTAGCCCATGGAGAGGAGTTTCGAACTATCCATCAATTTGCGAGGGGTTCCATTTGGTCTGGAGGTATCAAATGCCAGTTGCCCTTCATATCCCACGACTGCCTTAATTGTCTCAGCTAGTTCTCGGATACTGATGTCTTTGCCTACTCCGACATTGACAAATTCTTTTCCATCATAGGCCTCCATCAAAAAACAACAGGCTTCAGCCAGATCATCAACATGCATAAACTCTCGCTGCGGGCTGCCATCTCCCCAGATTTCTACGCTGGCGGCTCTTGCATGCTTGGCTTCATGAAACTTCCGAATCAAGGCTGGGAGGACATGAGAATTCTGGAGATCATAATTGTCATTGGGTCCATAGAGATTGGTCGGCATGGCTGAGATAAAATTGCAGCCATACTGATCTCTGTATGCCTCACACAATTTGATGCCAGCAATCTTGGCGATCGCATAGGGTTCATTGGTGGGTTCGAGCAAACCTGTCAACAGATGTTCTTCCTGCATCGGCTGGGGAGCAAATTTTGGATAAATGCAGGAACTTCCCAGAAACAACAATTTGCTCACCTGATGCAGATAGCCCTGATGGATGACATTCATTTCAATGGCGAGATTGTCATACAAAAAGTCTGCACGGTAGGTGTTGTTGGCAATGATGCCCCCCACCTTGGCCGCAGCCAGGAACACATAATCTGGTTGTTCCTGCTCAAAAAATTCTGCTACTGCTCTCTGGTCCCGCAAATCCAGTTCGGAAGAGGTTCGGCAGAGAATATTGTCATATCCTTTTGCCTGAAGTGCCCTGACAATGGCTGATCCGACCATCCCACGGTGCCCGGCAACGTAGATGTTAGCGTTTTTGTTCATGAAGTAGTTGTCTTTTAGCTTCTTCAATATCGTTGCGCATCATGATTTCGACCAATTCATCGATGTCTACTTTGGCCTCCCAGCCCAACTCTGTCTTCGCTTTAGCTGGATTTCCCACCAATAATTCCACCTCAGCAGGACGGAAGTATTTGGGATCGACCATCACGATCAGTTTTCCGCTTTTGGCATCATACCCCTTTTCTTCCACGCCTTCTCCTTGCCATACGATTTCATACCCAACATGTCTGGCGGCTCTTTCCACAAAATCTCTCACTGAGTACATTTTTCCTGTAGCGATGACATAATCAACGGCTTCTTCCTGCTGCAACATCATCCACATAGCTTCTACATATTCCCTGGCATAGCCCCAGTCCCGTTTGGCATCCAGGTTCCCCAGCTTCAGGACATCCTGCAGCCCAACAGACATCTGAGACAAGATGGTGGTGATTTTTCTGGTTACAAATGTTTTTCCTCTTCTCTCCGACTCATGATTGAAGAGGATTCCGTTACAGGCATATAGGTTGTAGGATTCCCGAAAGTTCTTGGTGATCCAAAAACCATACAATTTCGCTACACCATACGGACTTCTGGGATAAAATGGCGTGGTTTCACTTTGAGGAATTTCCTGGACTTTGCCATAAAGCTCAGAGGTAGAAGCCTGATAAAACTTCGCTTCAGGACACTGGTTGATCATGGCATCCAGAATTCGCAGGGTTCCAATGGCATCAACCTGCGCCGTATATTCCGGCACATCAAAGGAGACTTTCACATGACTCTGTGCCCCAAGATTGTAGATTTCATCTGGTTGTACAGTCCTCAAAAGTTTATTCAGGTTCGCGCTATCTGACAGATCTCCATGGTGAAGATGTAAGTGTTCATGCCCCATCAGGTGATCGATCCGATTGGTGTTGAAGTTACTGGCTCTGCGAATAATTCCATGCACTTCATAGCCTTTGTCAATCAAAAATTCTGTCAAAAAGGAACCATCCTGTCCTGTGATTCCTGTAATGAATGCTTTTTTCATATGGTATTGGGTTGCCGGATTGAGATCGTTCACAATGGCGGTTTCATTTGGGCAAATTAAACTTTTCTAACAATAATACTATCTGCAAAGCCTGAACAAAACTTACTTCATCAAAAAACCCGGCCATCAGCCGGGTTCATGTCTTCAATTTAATGCGTTATTGTCTTGATACTTACAGGATCATTCCCGCAGCAACTGTTTCGTTGGTGAATTCATCAACCAGTATGACACTCCCTGTCACCTTGTTGCGATTGTATTGATCATGCAACAAAGGAACGGTGGTACGAATAAGAACCCGACCGATGTCATTGAGTCCCATACTGTTGTCATCTTCAACTCTGTGAAGCGTATTCACATCTACCTTATAGCGGACATCCTTGATGATGCATCGGGCATCTCTGGAGGTATGACGCAATCGATATTTTCCACGAGGGATCAGTTTTTTCTCATTCATCCAACATACCATCAATTCGATATCCTGGCTGACTTTTGCCTGGTTTTCGGGTTTGACGATCATGTCTCCGCGGCTGATATCGATATCATCTTCCAGGGTCATGGTAACAGACATCGGCGCAAAGGCTTCTTCGATGGCACCATCGTATGTGTCAATCGACTTGATTTTGGACGTAAATCCAGAAGGCAGGATCATCACATCATCCCCTGGCTTGAAAACACCCCCTGCAACTCGTCCAGCATATCCTCTATAGTCTGGATACTTGTCAGATTGAGGTCGCACTACATACTGCACAGGAAAACGGGAATCAACATGGTTGTGATCATTGCCAACATGAACATTCTCCAGCGTATACAGCAAAGGAGATCCCTTGAACCAGGGCATATTCTCAGATTCCTCCACGACATTGTCTCCTTTGAGAGCGCTAATGGGGATGTATCGGATATCTGGCACGTTCAATTTGGAGGAGAATTTTTCAAATTCTGCAACCACTTTGTTGAATTGCTCTTCTGCATACTCGACCAGGTCCATTTTGTTTACACAGACAACCAGATGCTTAATCTGCAGGAGAGAAGCAATGAAGGAGTGCCTTCTCGTCTGCTCCATGACACCGTGTCGTGCATCGATCAGGATGATGGCGAGGTTGACAGTAGACGCACCAGTAACCATGTTTCGGGTATACTGTATGTGTCCGGGCGTATCTGCGAGAATGAACTTACGATTGGGGGTTGCAAAGTAACGATATGCAACATCGATCGTAATTCCCTGCTCACGTTCAGCTTTGAGGCCATCTGTCAGCAATGCAAGATCCAGATAATCATCTCCTCTATCGTTGCTGGTTCGCTCAATAGACTCGAGCTGATCTTCAAATATTGATTTTGTATCATAGAGCAGCCGGCCGATGAGGGTGCTTTTCCCGTCATCTACACTTCCAGCTGTGGAAAATCGAAGCAAATCCATATGTTCCATACAAATATGGGTATGTTATTATTGGTTGAAAAATTAATTAGAAATATCCCTGACGCTTTCTGTCCTCCATGGCGCTGTCAGATCGCTTATCATCTGCTCTTCCTCCACGCTCTGTCGTCCGTGTAGCGGCTATCTCTTCGATGATGGAAGGGATATCATCAGCTGCAGAAAGCACTGCTCCAGTACAAGTCGCATCACCGATGGTTCGGAATCTGACGACTCTTTCTTCAAATGCTTCTTTTGTTCCAAGCGTAATAAATGGCGTATCAGCCAGCAATACACCATCTCTCTCGACGACTTTGCGCTTGTGAGCAAAGTACAAGGAAGGGAGGGGTACTTTTTCCTGTTCCAGATACATCCAGATATCCAATTCTGTCCAGTTACTCAATGGGAATATCCGAAAATTTTCTCCGGGCATTTTATAGCCATTGAACAAATCCCACAATTCAGGTCGTTGGTTTTTGGGTTCCCACTGACCAAATTCATCTCTGTGTGAGAAGAATCGTTCTTTGGCACGTGCTTTTTCTTCATCTCGTCGAGCGCCTCCCAGGCAACCATCGAATTTATGCTCCGCGATTCCGTCGAGGAGTGTAATGCTTTGAAGACCATTTCGGCTAGGATTTGGTCCTTTTTCTTCTACTGCACGCCCTTTGTCTATGGACTCTTGTACGGAAGCAACAATTAAGCGGGCCCCCATTTCAGACACAAATTTGTCTCTGAATTCGATGGTTTCTGCAAAATTGTGTCCAGTGTCCACATGCATCAAAGGGAAAGGTAGTTTTGCTGGCCAAAATGCTTTTTTGGCCAACCAGGCAAGGGTAATTGAATCTTTGCCTCCAGAGAATAACAATACAGGTCTTTCGAACTGTGCCGCAGTCTCACGGATCACAAAAATGGCTTCGGATTCTAGTTGCTTTAGGTGACTAAGTCTATAGTCCATTCCCATTATTGAAATTTATTGATGAAAAATATGTGAATATTCCTGATTTGGTAGTACAATTATTCCTCTATTTTGATGATAGGCATAACAGCTTCTACCAATCTCATGACAGATTCTTCCAGACTTTCCTGATCCGTTTTGATTTCCAAAAACGGATTTTCAGGAGCTTCAAATGGGGAATCTATCCCTGTAAATTGTTTGAGTTCTCCAGCTCGGGCTTTTTTGTACAATCCTTTCACATCTCTTGCTTCGCATACTTCCAAGGGTGCATTGACATACACTTCCTGAAAGTCTTGCTTGCCAACAATTTCTTTGGCCATGCCCCGGATCTCATTGGTAGGGCTTACAAAGGAGCAGATACAAATAATCCCCCCATCCAGAAACAGCTTCGCAGCCTCTGAGATACGACGTATATTTTCTCTCCGATCCATTTCTGAAAAGCCCAAATTATTAGACAGGCCAATACGGATATTATCTCCATCCAATAATTTTGTTACAAATCCCTGATTGTGCAGGTATTTTTCCAGAGCTTGTGCGATTGTACTTTTTCCAGAGCCTGACAAGCCCGTCAGCCAAAGTACTGTGGCCCGTTGTTTAAGCAATGTTTCTTTGTCGGATCGGGCTAAAATCTGATCAAAGATTGGATGGATATTTTCGACCATGAATCAATATTACAAATATGCAAAAGCCCCCTACATCAATTGTCATAGAGCAGGAGGAATGTAAAAAGAACCAAAAAAATAATTAAGGGAAAATTATTGAGCTATTGTTTCAAATCGGGTGCAAAGTAAATAAAAACCTTACAGATGTGGGATTGCTATTGTGAACGGTAAAAAAATTTTCTTGAACAGTAGAAATTTCGTGCCAAAGTTCATAAATCTATTGCTTGAATGGAAAACAAGTATGGAATTTTTTGTTGTAAATGTTTTCCAACCCATCGTTGTTCTCCTATTTTTTCCATATTTCCAAAACAATTATACGGAGAAAAAGGAAATTCATGTAAAAAACGAATGCTTAATCCAACCTCAATGAGGGCAGTGACCACATCGGCCATTGAATGTCCCCAATAGTAAGCTTCCTGAGAAAAATTTTCTGCCCCATCCACATAACTCCCTTCAGCCTCTTCGTGAATGGCTCCAGTATTGAAGTAAGAATATTCAATTTGTTGGAGTTGATCGCCAAACATCCACACTACTGGATGAAACTCCACCATATAAAAAGTTCCACCTTCTTCCAGAAAATGTTTGACAATCTCTGCCCACCTCCTGAGATCGGGCAACCAACAGAGAACCCCATAAGAAGTGAATACGATATCAAATCGTCGATCCAGCTTTCCAGGCAACTCATAAATGTTCTGACAAAGAAATTCAGCAGTAAGTCCCAATTCCTTGTTAAGAGCCCTTGCTTGCTGAATTGCAGTCTCCGAAAAATCTACGGCTGTCACCTTAGCTCCCATTCTACTCAATGAAAGAGAATCCAGCCCAAAATGGCATTGCAGATGAAGAATCGATTTACCCCTCACCTCCCCTAGCTCCTCCAATTCAATAAATCGGAGCGAGTTCTCCCCTGTTCGAAATCCATTTACATCATAAAAATCTGACCCTATATGAATGTTTGTTCGCTTATCCCATAGCTTTTCGTTTGCCAGAAACCATTGCTTATGAATAGCTGATTGATTTGATTGATCACCCATAACAGTGTTATAATTTATTTTGTCATTAAAACCCCCAAATTTGATTAGGATTGCATTCTCTTTTTGAAAGATCTTGAATTAGAGACTGTTTAGGAATCTGTGCTGAGAATTTTTATCGTGTATTTTTTTCTCAGGCAAGGCTCTTTTTTGTTCTCATAGTGGTGCTATGGGAACAAAAAAAGACGCATACAAAAAATAAGTGACAGATTTTCAAACAGTCTCTTAATTTTGGAGAAAAATTCAGTGCCAGCATGTTCATACGATTTCATATACATTTCGATACACAGTGGGGACAACAACTCTTTCTTTCTGGTACCAATCCAGACAAAGAACATCAGATAAAGGATGATATGATCCCAATGGTGTATACAGAAGATGGCAAGTGGGAATTATCACTGGAGTTTCCAGATACTTTGACAGAACTTTCTTATAGATATCTCTTGTTCAATGAACAGCATGCTTCGATAGAAAAGGAATTTCAGGTTCATAGAAAAATCGTGTTTGATGCTGCCACCTACAATACAGTGGAGGTTTTTGATCAGTGGCATCCACAACAACATGCGAATAATGTTTATCTCAGCTCAGCATTTACCGGTGTCCTCCACCAACGCGAATCGGCTCCTTCTGTGAAATCGAGCAAGTCGGCTTCTACCTCCAGGAACCTCACAACTCATCGGTTCCAGCTACGGGCTCCTGAAGTTCCTCCACATCTACAGGTATTTCTAAGCGGAAATGATCCATTGTTGGGCAATTGGAACCCAGATCAAGCCCTCCCTCTGGCAGATGATGCCTTCCCAGTATGGCAGGTGGATGTACCCTTTCGCGGGAAATCCAGGCCTATCGAATATAAATTCATTCTGAAGTCCACAGAGACGGGAGCGCTTGTGGCCTGGGAAAACGGATCTAATCGACAATTTGCCTATCAATACAGCAGAAAAAGAAAAAAACTCACTGTCCTCACAGCCGAAAGCCTTCAGGTCGATCTCCCTTCTTTCAAAGGAGCAGGTGTTGCCATTCCTGTTTTTTCTCTTCGCTCCTCAGCCAGTGGCGGCATCGGAGAGTTTTTGGACTTGAGGGGATTTACTGATTGGGCGACAGGAAGCCATTTGACATTGATTCAGATCCTTCCCATCAATGATACCACTGCCACGCATAGCTGGGTGGATTCCTATCCCTATTCGGGAATCTCGGTATTTGCCCTCCACCCTATCTACATCCGGCCAGCTTCGATTGCGCAACTGGAAGATGCAACAAAGGAAGCCGAATTGGAAAGCAGATTGGCAAAATTGAATCTTTTGGCAGAGATAGACTATGAAGCAGTCCTGCAAACAAAGATTGAATACCTCCACCTATTGTACCAACAAGAAAAAGAGGACTGCTTCCGTGATCCTGAGTACCAGGCCTTTTTTGCCGACCATCATAGCTGGTTGAGACCATACGCTGCTTTTGCGGCTTTGCGAGATCGGTTCGGAACTGCCGATTTCTCTCAGTGGGAAGCATTTTCTGTTTTTCAGGAAGCGGCAATTGCGGCATTCACCGATCCCGACACCTCACATTTTGATGAGATAGGGATTCACTATTTCATCCAGTTTCACCTCCATCAACAACTCCTGCAAGCCAGCCTTTATGCTAAAAGTAAAGGAGTCATTCTCAAAGGAGATATTCCCATTGGAATTTATCGCCACAGTGTTGATGCCTGGATGAGTCCACATCTTTTCTATATGGATGCACAGGCAGGTGCTCCTCCTGATGATTTTGCCATTCATGGCCAGAATTGGCGCTTTCCCACTTATAATTGGGAAGAAATGGCCAAAGATGATTTCGCCTGGTGGAAACAACGAATGTCCCATTTGTCGACCTATTTTGATTCCTATCGCATTGACCATATTCTTGGGTTTTTCAGAATTTGGGAGATTCCTGGACATGCAGTTCAAGGCATTCTGGGGCAATTCAATCCCTCCCTGCCGCTTTCGCATGATGAACTGTTGGCAAGAGGGATCTGGATGGATGAGGATCGGTTTTGCTCTCCTTATATCAGGGCTCATTTTTTAAGAGAATATTTTGGAGGGCATACTGATTCGGTGGTAAGAGAATTTCTGGATGAATACCAACCATCCTGTTTCAGGATGAAACATCCCTTCCAGACCCAACGACAAATCGAATCTTATGTGGAGAAAAGGATAGAAGCGTATCCGGAGTCTAAACCCTATTACGAATCCATCGTCCAAGGTCTTTATCGGTTATTGACTGAGGTATTATTCTTTCGTTCGAAGGATGGTAGAGGATATTGCCCGAGAATTTCAATCTTTGAGACCCGCTCTTTTCAGGAAATGGATTGGGAAAAGCAGGAGCGAATCAAACAAACATACCATGATTTCTTCTATCATCGGCATGAACATTTCTGGCAAGAGCAAGCCATGGTCAAACTTCCAGCGATTTGCGAAGCAACAGATATGCTGGTATGTGGGGAAGATCTTGGGATGGTTCCAGCCTGTGTTCCAGGTGTCATGCAAGAACTGGGATTGTTGAGTCTTGAAATCCAAAGAATGCCCAAAGATCCTTCAAGAGAATTTGACCACCCACATCATGCTCCTTATCTCTCTGTGATCAGTCCTTCTTCCCACGACATGCCGGGCATCAGGGCATGGTGGGAACAAGATTCGACCCAAACGCAGAGATTTTATCAACAAATTCTTGGCGGACAGGGATCAGCTCCTTTTTTCTGTGAACCATGGATTGCAGAACAGATCATCTTACAACATCTGGAATCCCCAGCCATGTGGGCAATTTTCCCCATACAGGATCTCCTGGCAATGGATGGCCAAATCCGAAGAGAAAACCCTCATGATGAACAAATCAATGTACCAGCGAATCCCAAGAACTATTGGCGATATCGCTTTCACATGACCAATGACCAATTGATTGAGAGTCATTCTTTCAATCAATTGGTCGGAAGAATGATTCACACAACAGGAAGAAGTCCTCTTTCTTCCTGGGATCAATTGCCACACTCTCTGACAAGTGTGATTGTTACATCCTGAAAGTCTTTGGGAATCTCAATGGTTTGCGCTACAGTTGAACCATCAATGATCAACACTGGTTTGATGAGCAAGGCAGCACTGAGGGCTGATTCCCCTGGTGGAAGGGATTTCATATCCACCAAATCTACCAGACAAAAAGAGAATTGGGCTTCCTTCTGAGCTTTTTCAGCCTGGAACTTGCCCATAAATATCGGCTTGCTGATGTAGGCTTGAATCCATAGTTCTACTCCAGTCCATAAATAGGTCAGTGAATCAACTTGTTCTTTTGGTTGAAATTCCAGGCCTATTGTATCTCTGGCATCCAGACAATAAATCATAGAACTGAGGGCATCAAATGAAATGGAGGCATGATTCAAGGTCCATGTCCATTCTCCTTCATCATACTGACACATCCCTTGCGGAATAGAGAAAGACATAAGAAAAAGAAAAAGAACATGCTGTAGAAGTCTTTGATGGAAAAGTCTGAAAGCTTGTTGTAAGAATTGATTCATAAAGAAAGGTGCGATTTGGGTTGGTTTTTCAATGTTGAATGAGAAAGCGGTATGTTCAAGCGGAATCCACCCCCACCCTTTTTCCAGAGAGAAAATTTGTGGATGCACATTCTAGCAGCTCAAGCAAAGATATTCAGGAGACAGATCAGGCAATACCTACTTCAATGTCCAAAGAACCAAATTTTTTTACGAATCACGAAGGACTTTGCAAAGAATTCATTTGATAGGCCAGCTATCTGTCCCTAGATTGAAGAATAGATCATGCGTAAGAGACTGTTTGAACATCTGTCACTTATTTTTGTATGCGTTTCATTTTCTTAGGCTTACTCCCCTTGCTTGCGCTTATCCTTTTGTATCCTGGTTGTAGGCCCACCCAGACCATTCCCTCGGTTGAAAAAGCCATTTCATTTGAGGACATGCTCTTGTTCGATTATCAGGCCGGAACTCCTGACTGGGCACATATCAGAATCAGCCATCAGCAGAGAATGGATCAGGGAACAGATCAGTTGCTTACCATATCAGGTTCTGTGCAGGGCGCCTACCCGTTCTATTCTCCTGTCGATGGGGGAGATATGTTGATTGCAGGTGTCAAGTTGCCCCAATCTGAACAGAATCCAGGTTTATACGGACCGGTCTTGAGCAAAAAACCGGAACAAACCTTTCTGAAGCGATCTCTTGGGGAGACAACGAGCTTTTCATTGGACGGCAATACAAGCAGGCACATTCCCTCCTTCAAAGCCGAGACCTATCTACCTCCATTGTTGGATGTGGAGGTTCAACCCGAAGGAATGCGGACCAATGCGCCTGGTATTCTCAACAAAAGAGGACAAATATCCATTCGATGGAATGCGGACACAAACAATCCATTGCCAGTATTGGTCTGGATTGCATTTCATCATGCAGAGCGGCATATTGTGAGGGACCCCAGCCAGACGCCATATGAAGAAATCGCACTGGCAAGTAGAATCTTCAGAAGAAAGAAACTTGAGGATTCTGGTCATTGTCAATTATCAGTTCAGGATTGGCTTGCGGATATTCCTTCCGGAACAAGGATAGAAGTGGGATTGGCCAGAGGGACAGAGCATACGGTTCGCAAAAAGAACAAAAGCCTCAGAATTTATTATCGAACAGCTACCGTTCATGCTTTTGACCTCTCCGATCAACGAAATTAGCGACACAAATACGGCTTCCCCTTTCAATTCGTAGAATCCCATAGTATATTTGACTTCCCCCGCTCCTGGGGTACAAGGCTTTAAATGTGTCTTTCTTCACATGCCAATGCTCTATGAGGTCAAATGCTCCTGGAAAAATTCTCATAGTCGATGATGACGTGGATATTCTGCTGACAGCCAGAATGGTTTTGAAGCATAAAGTCAGGTCTATTCAAACTGAGAACGATCCCCACCAGATTGTCACACTTCTCAAGGAAGGCTCCTTTGATCTTGTGTTACTAGACATGAACTTTACTACTGGATATACCAGTGGTAAAGAAGGATTGCGTTGGCTCAAAAAGATCAAAAAAATTGTTCCTGACATACAGGTGATTATGATGACTGCATATGGAGACATCAACTTGGCGGTCAAAGCCATGAAAGAAGGCGCAACAGATTTTGTCGTGAAGCCCTGGGAAAATGAAAACCTCCAGCAAGTGGTGTTCGCAGCTCTTTCCAAGCCAGACTCTCCCCCGGAATCTCCTCTTCAGCAATTATCCTATACAGATCCCCAAACCAACACCAACATTATCGGAGAATCAGAAGCCATGAAAAAGGTCTATGAGATCATCTCCAAAGTTGCTGTAACAGATGCCAATGTCTTGATTATTGGAGAAAATGGTACGGGGAAAGAATTGGCTGCACGGGCCATCCATGAACAATCCAGCCGGTCCGAACAAACTTTCGTCCACGTAGACCTGGGAGCGATTTCGGAGAGCCTGTTCGAATCTGAATTGTTTGGACATGTCAAAGGTGCTTTCACCGACGCGCATGACACCCGCACTGGCAGATTCGAAGCAGCAAATGGAGGAACTTTATTTCTGGATGAAATAGGAAACCTGTCTCTTCCTCTCCAAGCCAAATTGCTGACTGCCCTACAAAATCGAAGCATCAACAAAGTGGGGTCCAATGAGCCCATTGCCATCAATATTCGTTTGATCTGTGCGACCAATATGCCATTGTACCAAATGGTGTCGGATCAGACCTTCCGCCAAGACCTGATCTACAGGATCAATACGGTTGAGCTTGCCATTCCCCCTCTCAGATCACGACAATCAGATATTCCTCTGCTTGTCAGCCACTTTCTCAAAGTGTATAGCAAAAAATATGATCGTCCCGAGCTCAATCTAAGTCCTGAATGGATGAACCGCTTACAACAGTATTCCTGGCCAGGGAATATCAGGGAATTGCAACATGCCATCGAGAGAGCAGTCATTATGGAAGACCAGGAAAGTATCATTCCAACAGAATCTCCGATCCAGATTCCTGCTGAGCATGTTCAGGAAGATGTCAACCTGGAGGAGGTAGAGAAGGCTGCAATCGTCAAGGCGATCTCCAAACACCAAGGCAACATTAGTAAGGCTGCAAAAGAATTAGGGTTGGGACGAACTACCCTCTATAGAAAAATGAATAAATACGGATTGTGATATATCAAAGATTTCGGTTCAATGTGGTTTTCAGGGTATGCATGATCACTCTGGGGATCTTTCTTGTGATTTATATTTGGGAAATTGATTCATGGCCTCCAACCCGATTGTTGCTCATAAGTGCGATCGTTGGTTTGGTGGTAGAGTTGATTCATTATGTAGAAAAAACCAACCGAGACCTTCGCAATTTTCTCCTGGCCATTAAACACAAAGACTTCACCCTGTCCTTTTCTACCGAATTGCGTGGAAAAACCTTCTCAGGAATGCGAGAAGCTTTCAATCAGATCATGGATGGGTATCAGGAACTTCGTGCAGAAAAAGAATCTCATTACCAATATCTTCAAAACGTAGTAGAGCATGTCAGCACTGCTGTGATTTGTTATACAGATGAGGGGGAGGTAGAACTTCTCAATCGATCAGCACAGGAATTGCTGGACCGCCCTTATATGAGCAATATCAAGACTCTCAATCGAATCAGTCCGGCTTTGCTCACAGCCATGGAAGATATCACCCTTAAAGAAAAAAAATTGATTAAGGTGGTAATCAATGACCAATTGATGCACTTGGCTATTCAAAGCACGCAATTCAAATTACAGGATACCAATTACAAATTGGTGTCTTTACAGAATATCCAATCCGAACTGGATGAACAAGAGGTAGAAACCTGGCAAAAACTGATTCGGGTTCTGACCCATGAGATCATGAACTCTGTAACGCCAATTATTTCCCTCACCAAGGTATTGCGTGGGCTCGTCAGCGATGGCGGAGACTCGTGTCGAGACCTCAGTGAACTGGATGTAGAGGATCAGCAAGACCTCCTGAACAGTATCCGGACCATAGAAAGCCGAAGCAAGGGATTATTACATTTTGTTCATGCCTATAGAAGCCTCACCAAAATTCAAAAACCTCAGTTTCAATCAGTCATTCCAAAGACCATCTTGGATCATGTGGTTAGCCTGTTGAGTCCAGAATTAAAAAAACGAAACATCATCATCCGAACACATATCCTGGACCCCCAACTGCACATTCAGGCAGATACAAAACTCATTGAGCAGGTGCTGATCAATCTGGTAAAAAATTGCATGGAAGCCCTGAACCAGAAACAACATGGGAATATCGATCTCATTGTCAAAAGGAGTTCAGAAGGCAGGCCAATGATACAGGTTCAGGACAATGGCAAGGGAATCAATCCGGAATATGCTGACAAAGTATTTATCCCATTCTTTACGACCAAAAAAAGAGGCTCCGGAATTGGGTTGAGTCTTTCCAGACAAATCATGCGTCTCCATCAGGGAAGCATTCATTTTCATTCTTCTCCTGACGAGGGAACTACCTTCAGTTTACTCTTTTAATTCCTTCTTTAACAACTACTTCCTCTACGTACTATGAACATTACCTACTACGGACAGTCGTGTTTTGGGGTCGAGGTATCAGGCATCCACCTCTTGTTTGATCCATTTATCAGCCCGAACCCGCATGCGTCTCACATCTCCCTGGATCAGGTGAAAGCGGATTATATTCTGATCTCCCATGGGCATCAGGATCATGTCGCTGATGTCGCCTCCATTGCCAAACAAACAGGAGCAACATTGATTTCGAATTTCGAGATCATCAATTGGTTTGCCAAGCAAGGAATCAAAAACGGACATCCCCTCAATCATGGCGGGAGTTATTCTTTTGACTTTGGGCGTGTCAAATATGTCAATGCTGTCCACACCAGCAGCATGCCTGATGGCAGCTATGGTGGAAATCCCGGAGGCTTTGTGATCTCCAGCATGGAAGGAGATTTTTATCACAGTGGCGATACTGCCTTGACCTATGACATGAAACTTATTGGGGAGCAATATCAGCTTGCCTTTGCTTTCCTGTGTCTGGGAGATAATTTCACAATGGGCATAGATGATGCCTTGATTGCTTCGGGATTCATCAGATGCAGTCGGATCATTGGTATGCATTTCGACACATTCCCTTACATCAAAATCAATCACGAAGAGGCCAAAGATAAGTTCGCCGCGGCGGGAAAAGATCTCACCTTAATGGAGATTGGAGAGACAATTGCAAGATAAAATCAGGCTTTTTGAAGAAAAAATCTTTGAAATTCATATAACTATCTGCGTTCATTCTATAAAAATTCCGGAATTTTTACTATTCTTACTACCGAATTTCTTACATAACTGTTCTTAAACCAAAAATTAACACTATGTCACAAGAGCAAACAACATCAACACAAACCACCAACACCAACTGGGTAGGAATTGTGTCATATCTTACCTGGATTGGGTGGATTGTCGCCATTATCATGAAGAATACCAATGAGGCCAACAAAACTGAATTCAACAGTTTTCATATTCGTCAGATGTTGGGAATTTTGCTGACAGGCTTCCTCGCAGTTATTCCTATTTTGAATATCATCGTAGGGATATTCCTGTTTGTTTGCTGGATCATTGGGTTCATCAGTGCTCTTCAGGGAACACAGAAAGAAGTACCTTTGGTAGGACAATATTATCAAAAGTGGTTCGCAAGCCTTTAAGCTCGGGCTAGAAAATATAGAAAATTCTGATAGAGATGAGTTGCTGGCAGCTTCCTTTCATGTAAGCTGCCGGCCTTTTTCTTCAACTTTAACGCATAACATATGAATTCTTCACACATTGACAATTTAGTCGAACATGGATACGAGTTCAGTCTTGGGGATTATCTCAACAGAGGCTGGGAACTTGTGAGGCAGGAGATTGGGTCCTATGTCGGCTTCACAGCCATTGTATTCTTTGGGGCCTTGATTATCTCCCTCATTCCTTTTGTAGGGAGTCTCGCATTGATGATTGTAGGACCACCGCTGTATGCAGGTTACTTCATCTATACCAGAAAAGTGGCAACCGGAGAAGAACGAACCTTTAATGATTTCTTCTCAGGATTCGATATGACACTCCAATTGGTCCTTCTAGGCATCGTCGGAGGGATTCTGATAGGATTTGGCTTTCTTCTCCTGATTATTCCTGGAATCTATTTGGCTGTTGCTTATACCTTGGGCAATCAGCTAATCATTTTTGAAAAAATGGAATTCTGGCCTGCTTTGGAAGCCAGTCGCAAGATTGTTACCAAAAACTGGGGCAACTTCTTCCTAATGTCAATCGTCTTGGGCTTGATTGCTCTTGCAGGTACATTGGTACTTTTTGTAGGACTTCTGGTCGCCATTCCATTTATGTATTGTGTCATGTATGCCGCTTATGAAGACATTGTTGGATTCAGTGGATCAGACATGATGGATAAAATTGAGGAGATTGGGATGGAAGCAGAAGAAGACCTGTTCGAAGGTCTGGAAGAATAAACCATCGCTCCATACATAACCATAAGCACTTCAGCCCAATTCTTGAACAGAATTGGGCTGAAGTGATCTTTATACACACCGGAAATCGGGCTATGCCTCCCCCTCTTCCCCACTCTGCCGCTGGAGCAGTTCATCATTCATCATGTACAAGGCACTTTTGCTTTCTCCTATCATGTCCAGTTTTGCAATCAGATTCCGCATAGTTGCTTCTTCTTCGACCTGCTCGCGGACAAACCACTGAAAGAATTCATAGGTAGCAAAATCTGCCTCTTCCATCGCAGCCTTGACAATCAGGTGTATGTGTTTGGTTATGAAGCGCTCATGTTCCAACGCTTTTTCAAATGCCTCTCTGATCGAAGGAAAGTCATTCGTTGGACCATCCAATGGGCCAGAAGTAATTTTTCCATCCATATCATGAAGAAAATTGAACTGCCGCATCGCATGATCTAATTCCTCTTCAGCCTGAACCTTAAAAAAATTGGCAAAGCCGTCCAATTCAATATCCAGAAAGTAGGAACATATGGCATAATATTGATGCATGGAAAACAATTCCCGGTGATATTGCTCCGAGATCATTTGTTCCATCTTATTGCTGATCATAAATTCAATAATTATTTGTGACGAACTAATTTGATTACAATTTCTAATATATTAACATTCTTTCCGTGGAATTGTGTCAGGATTTGATAATTTGTAAGCAGATTAAGACTAAATCTAATTTAGGCCCTATTATTTTCTCTATTTTGGTCAAAACTTTCGACTTACATGGACTTTAGCGATCCTTATTCTAGTATCATTCTCGTTACGGTCATCATCATTCTCTCGTTTCTATTCAATGCTTTTTCAGCCAGAACGAATATTCCATCAGTTCTGTTACTGATTGTCGCTGGAATAGTTCTGAAGCAAGCCCTGGATATGATAGATGCTCCAGACCTGGATCAATACCTCTTTCCCGTACTTGAATTGTTGGGTATAGTGGGCTTGATTATGATTGTTCTGGAAGCTGCACTCGATCTGGAATTGAAGGCAGAGAAATGGCCCATCATTTGGAAAGCCTTTGTGGTTGCCTTGTTAGGCCTTCTGGCCTCAACATTTGCAGCAGCGTTTATTTTCATGTGGTTCATTGATGACATAGATTTTCGGACGGCCATGCTCTATGCTACTCCTATCTCTATTTTGAGTAGCGCCATCATTATTCCCAGTGTCAGCAATCTTGTTCAGGACAAAAAAGAGTTCCACATCTATGAAAGTACGTTTTCGGACATTTTGGGGATCATGCAGTTCTATTTTCTGGTTGGATTGATGGAAAACGCCTCAGAAGGAGGAGAGGGTGTTGCATTCTTGAGTTTCCTGGGCGAATCCCTCGCAACCATTGCCATCTCAATCGTGGCCAGTTATCTGTTGGTATTCCTTTTCCAGAACATTCGATCACATGTCAAACTGTTCCTGTTAATAGCAATCCTCATTCTGCTATATGCTATTGGGAAAAAATTTCACCTTTCATCCTTGATTATCATTCTGATATTTGGATTGGTTTTGAGTAACAGCAGTTTGTTTTTTCAGGGAGTTCTCAAAAAGTTCTTAAAGAAAGATGTTGTCAAACATATAGAGGCTGATTTCCATATTGTCACAATAGAATCTGCCTTTGTTGTCAGGACATTCTTCTTCGTTATTTTTGGCATGACTCTCTCATTGGGAACCTTGCTGAATCTTGATGTTTTGCTGATCAGCAGTTCTGTCCTCGCTTCGATCTATGTTGTCAGGGCCTTGTTCCTCGGATTGTTTGTCGGAAAAGCTATCGTGCCCCAATTGTACATTGCTCCTAGGGGACTGGTGACAGTCTTGCTATTTTTCAGTATCCCGGATGCCTTGAAAACGGATAGTTTCAATTCAGGTATCCTCCTCTTTGTGATCATAGCTACCAGCATAATCATGGCATTGGCCCTGATTTCTGATGGAAGAAGGAGGGCGCTGGCACAACAATTGGAAAAAGATCCTTTGATCATTCCGCCAGAACAGATTTACAAAGGATTTCAGAATAAGTGGACACAATCCCCCACCGAAACAGAAAGCAATGTATCATCTTCATAGGTCTTCCTCTCTTCGAACAGTCTTCCCGGGATTCTTACTTATATTGAGTATAGGGCTAATCTCTTGTGCTTCTCCTGCAAGATCTTCGTCAGATCTTGACGCCTCTGATGACTCCCTCTCTGTAGATCCTTCACTCACAATTCAAGCCCCCAAACCGATGCCATTTGATACCATTGATGTCAAATATCTTCTGGGACAGTTCGATCCAGCCAAGGACACCAACTTTGAACGCATCCCAAATCAATATTCCGGTGGAAACGCCAGGGGAACTTACCTCCGCAAGGAAACATTGGAAGCTTTTGGCAGGATGCATGCTGCGGCAAAAGCCGATGGAGTAACCCTAACCATCATATCCTCTACACGAAATTTCTGGCGACAGAAGGCCATCTGGGAAGCAAAATGGACTGGAGCCAGGAAAGTTGGCGGGAAAAACTTATCTGTCTCTACTCCCGATCCAACACAACGAGCCAAAACTATCCTGCTGTATAGTTCCATGCCTGGCACCTCTCGACATCATTGGGGGACGGATATCGACATCAACAATCTTACGAATTCCTATTTTGCCTCAGGAAAAGGATTAAAAGAATATCAGTGGTTAACTGCTCATGGACATGAATACGGCTTTTGTCAACCCTATACGCCAAAAGGTGAGGACCGCAGCAGTGGTTATGAGGAAGAAAAATGGCATTGGTCGTATGCTCCACTTGGCAAAGATTATCTTGCTTCCTATCAGGAATTGGTAAATCTGGATATGATTGAGGGGTTCAAAGGGTCAGAGGCAGCCAGGCCTCTGGATGTGATCTCCAACTATGTATTTGGGATCTCTCAGCGCTGCCTTGACTAAAAACTTTCATAAAGTCGGTTCCATGACAATTCCTGGGCAAGAGGAGAGCTACGTTTGTAGCGTCTGATCTGTACATTCAGATTGATTGTGTTCACCTCTTGCTCATGACACCAAAAGCAAAGAATATTGTCGCCTGGGTAATTGCCATATTGGCGGGTGGATTTATGATCCTCCAAGGCATCAATAAATTTATCCCCAGTGAGGCATTCGATCAGATGTGGACTGATATCTGGGGGTATCCTCTCTGGTTCAAATATGTCATTGGGATACTCGAAGTTGCCGGAGGACTTGGTTTGTTTCTCCTTAAATTCAGGGTATTAGCAGCCTTGGGATTAATTGGCCTGATGTTGGGAGCGGGAGTTACGCACATAAGAGCGGATCAAGCAGAGATGCTTGCGATGCCCATGATTCCAATCCTATTGTCTGCGATAATTGTTTTCCTCCGAAAAGAGGAGCTTCCTTTCAACCCGGTAATCAACAAAGATACATCAATTGAAAAAGAAATAGTTTAGGTAGCTAGTTGTGTGTGTGATTGATCCTGCCAGTTGTTTCTGGCAGGATTTTTTGGGTATCACAGCAACCATCTTTCGGTCCTCTACAGTTGAATCGTATTCTCAGACACAATTTTTCCATCCAACAGGCGGATGATTCGATGCCCGAATTCAGCATTTCGTGGGGAGTGGGTAACCATCACAACGGTTGTTCCCTGCTCATTGAGGTGGGTGAGCATTTTCATGACATCGTCCCCATTAGAGGAATCAAGATTACCAGTTGGCTCATCGGCAAGAATCAATCTTGGTTCATTGACGATGGCTCGTGCAACGGCGACTCGCTGCTGCTGACCACCAGAGAGTTGTTGTGGAAAATGTGTTTTGCGGTGCATCATATTCATTTTCTCCAGAACGGCATCCACTCTTTTCTTTCTTTCTCCGGTCCGCATCTTGGTATAAATGAGAGGTAGTTCCACATTTTCAAACACAGTCAATTCGTCAATCAGATTAAAGCTTTGAAAAACAAATCCAAGGTTGTGTTTCCGAAGATTTGCCCGCTGCTTCTCGGAATATCGAGCGACATCTTCATCCAGGAAGAAAAATTCTCCTCCACTAGGGCTATCTATCAACCCAAGGATATTCAGGAGAGTAGATTTGCCACAGCCGGAAGGGCCCATAATGGATAGAAACTCTCCTTCCTGGACCTCCATTGAGACTTCGTTTAGAGCGGTTGTCTCAATCTCCTCGGTCCGATACAATTTTGTAAGATTGTTAGTTCTGATCATGACAGGAAATATTGAAAGATGGATGTTGTTGTTTATTGAAAAACCAGTTGGTCAGCTTTGGGATATAAGTCATAACTGGAGGTAACTACTTTTTCTCCCGCATTCAATCCCGTTAAGACCTCATAATGTTTATGACTTTTTCTTCCGATTTTAATCTCTCTTTTGACAGCGGTTTCTTCATTGACATCTAAAACAAAGATATAGTTGCCTCCCGTGCTTTGATAAAACCCTCCCAAAGGCACCATCACTGCTTTGGTTTCATCACTAAGTGCCAAACGAATCTGCAAATTTTGTCCGCGCTTGATGCCTTCTGGTGCCCCACCAATGAATTCCATATCTACTTCGAAGGATCCATTTGTTACTGCTGGATAAATCTTTTTGATAACCAATTCATGGTCCTTTCCGGCAAAAGGGAAAATCCCTTTCAGTCCTAGTACAATCCTGGAGATAAAATGTTCATCTATTGCTACACGAACTTTGTATCCGCCTAGGATATCTACCTGTCCCAAATTCTGGCCCTGAGTTATGGTCTGCCCCAATTCGACTGGAATCGAAGACAATAAACCATTGACTGGGGCACGAACGGTGAGATTATCGAGATTGGACTGAATAGCTTGTAGGTTCCGCCCTACAAGGCTCAAAGAGTTCTGAACTTGTCCCATTTGTTGTGATCGAAGAACAGAATCTTTTCTTATTCGCTCCATGAGAAGCTTTTTGCGCCTTATCTGATATTGATAATTGTTCTTAATCGTCAGAAAGTCTGCCTCAGCCATAATGCTGTCTTCATACAAGAGTTTGCTCCTCTCATATTGCTGCCCCAGGTCCAGAATCTGATAATTGGATTGGATTAACTGATCTTTCAGCGCCAAAGCTGTATTCTCCATAGTGATCCTCGTATTCCTTAGCTGATCTGCTTGTTCAAGCAAATTGGTTTGAAGGTTCATATAGTTCATTTCAAGGCCTGGATTGGACAACTTGATGATCAAATCTCCTTTTTCGACCAATTCTCCTCCTTCTCTATACAGAATCTCAACCTGCCCTCCTTCGATGGCGGTGACATAAACAGATTTGAGCGCCATTACAGTCCCGTTGATGGGCGTAAATTCTTGAAACATGCCTTCAGAAACAGGACTAATCGTCAGGCGATCTTTTTGAACTCGATATCGATTGGTGCCAGCATTACGCATCAAAGCACCTAATCCACCCAAAATCAGGATAGGGATCCCAATATAAATCAGGAGTTTTTGTGCTGGCCATTTTTTCTTTTCTATTCTGCGATCCATATTGTTTGCAGCATCCATTTTGCAAAGTTGAGTTAGCTAGTTTTGTTAGGAATAGTCAAGCTTTTGTCTTTTATGAGGAAAGATAAAGCATTTTGGGTTGAAGGTTGCACAATCGGACAATCTTAGCAAGAAAGCCCCCCTATACCAAAAAAGGAAAAAATCCTGTACTTTTACCTCTGATGAGTACTACGATTAAGGAAGCATTGGACACAGAGCTAAGTCCAACACAAGCTGTCTCCCAATTTATCGGGCGATTGGACCAGCTAGCCAAAACATTTCATGAAGAAATATTATTCGTATTTTTTGATAGCTTTCAGGGACTTTCTGAGGCTTTTCAGGCAGTCCTCGATCATTATTTACCTACTGGCCAACAGAAGTCAAGCCTTGGGCGCGATCAACTAAGGGACCTCAGGCTCACCATAATTGAAGAGTTGGGGCAGGTTCTACAATCCTTCACCGAGGAGCAGATCCCCATCATAGAACAATATCTGAAGGTTGGGTGCAATGTCTATCTCCAAAATTTGAATGAGACCATCGAGGCAGCGCCTGATCGATTGATGATTGAATATCCCGCAGAATCTATTACAGAGCTTTCCCCGGATTCTTTTCGAGCAAAAAGAAAAAAGTGGAGTTTCCGTCTCAAATCCAGCCTATTCAACTCGTCCTCTTCTATTGACATTCACTTCAAACGCTTGCTGAGATATGAACAACAGACCTTGTATTTGAGGAATTTTCACTCATTCTTGAATTCTCTTACTCTGACAGGGAATGAAATTGTTCAAAAACTGGAACAACTTACCTTCCAATCACTTGACCATAGAACGACCTCCTCTGTCTCACTTGCGGAGGATCTGAACAGTTTTCCAGACTTTCTGGCGACTATAAGGGAGCAAATGGAAGGATTCCTGCCGGAATTTCATCAGCTGCTTGGAATCAGACTGGAGACGGAAATGAAGCAGTTAGATGTTAATCATCTCAGCAGGAAGTCCAAGGATATCCGGCATTTGTTGGAACCAGAAATCCGCCTTGCTTCATCGGATTGGGCTGCGAACCAACACTTAATCCATGAATCAGCGGAGGTGTCTTTTCGTCTTCAAAACATCAACAGTCATCTTCAATGGCTGACCACAAGAATACAGGCAGAGATTGATCTTGGATATTTTACACTCGCAGAATCGAATCTCGCAAGAATCAAAGATAATCTGGCACAAATCCCCGGATTCATTCAGGACAACAGATTATCAGATTTCACTTCTCTGGATTTTGATACAAGTGAACTCCTCATCTTCTCGGATAATCAAATCATAGAAAATGGGATTTCACATATCAGAGAAATTATCAGCGAACTTCCCGAGACCGTTGACTCCATTCCCAACAGTAGCTGGGCGGTACTCAAAAGTGGCGACCAGAGCAGATTGAGTACCGAGGCCCTCCCCTTGGCTGAATTGGTCAACTATCTCACCAATACAGATTACATTGCTCCCATCGAGAAGATTCTCAAAGAGTTGCCAGAATCCTTCAAAAAAATCCATGAGCTTATTCAGGGAGCTATCCGCCTCTTATCCTTCAATCTTGCTCAGGATGAGGGATCTATCTCTGACTCTACGGTCCAAGAGGTGATGCGTCAGGTTCATGAATCCGTCGCTCTTGCAGAAAAGCGTCTCAACGAACAGAGACAAGCCTTGAGAGGGCAATTGATGGAATCAAGAAAGAGAGTGTCTCAGGCCCTCTTCATGAAGGAATTGTTGGTAAAAGCTGAAGAGCGAAAAAACATCACAAGCAGAAAATCCAGCAGAAAAGATCTTACCTACTTTCGAAACAGGTGGCGAAGCTTCATTAAATCCAGGCTTGACTGGATCATGAGCTTGTGGAGGCGAACACAGGATGAGCTTCTCCTGGCTGAATTTGAATCGGATAGTTATAGCAGCAAAAATGCCTTCTCCTCCCTTCGGAATTTTGTAGACAATAGCTTGCCTGATTCAGAAGTGATGTCCCAACTCCCCTTTTACTACAAGCAATTATTTATCGGGAAGCAACGGGTGACCAAAGGAATGCTGGCACATTGTGAGCAAGAGTTGCAACAGGCAGAAGCTGCATACAAACGAATGAAAGAAGGGCGCGGAGGTGGATTGTTGATCACGGGAGAAGGGATGTCAGGCAAAAGTTTCTTCTCAGAATATATTGCCGAAACCCTTTTCAGTGGGAGGGTGTATCGCATTTCTCCTTCCCTGGCAGGTAGCATCAATAAGAATGACTTACATCAGACCCTTGCCAAACAAACAAAAGGCAAAGGCTCCTTCTATCAATTGATAAAATCCTGCCCGGAAGGATCTGTTTTTTTGTTTGATGATCTTGAACTTTGGTGGGAACGGTCTGATCAGGGACTAGCCGTATTGATGGAGCTGTTTGATTTGATAGAAAGGTTTAGTGATACTCACTTTTTCATTGCGAATTGCAACTTGCATTTTTACAAGCTTGTCTCCCAATATGCACCCATCGACATCCATTTTTTGACAAATATCTGCTTGTCTCCATTTCCCTCCGAATCCCTTCGACAAACCATCATGGACAGACATGCGTCCGGGAGATTTTCTTTCATTTTGGATGAAGTTCGGGAACAGGAAATTAGTCCTAAGTTGCGTGATCAATTGTTTACCAGACTCCTTTCCATCTCTAAAGGAAATATCGGGTTTGCATTGAGGCTTTGGCTCAGACAAATCAAACACGTCAAGGGAGATTCCATTTACCTGGATATGCCGCAGGAGCAAAAAATGCCTGCCATTTCTGAGCCAGATTGGTCAGTTCTCCTGGCACAATTTGTCCTTCACAAGCACCTTTCCCTGACCAAGTTGATGCGGATTTTTGAAAATGAGAGCCTGGAGTCCATTCAGGAAAAATTGTTTCCCCTTCAGCAAATCGGAATTCTTAAACCCGTCTCGAAGCACATATATGGAATTGATCCATATATTCTCCCATTCATAGTCCAACAGCTGAAAAAAGCAAAAATGATTTGATCCATGAATGAATTGTTCACCCCTCAGCTTGGTCCTCTGATTTTGTATGCGATCCTATCGGGTTTGTTGGGCTTCTTTCTCTATACAGCTTTCAGGCTTGCATGGCGATATGGATTGCCCATGATTCGGCGTCCCAGGATCAAAGCATGGCTTCTCCAATGGCTTCCGATGGTGGAAGTCCTGATGTGGGTCGCTTTTGTCCTTCTATCGATGGGATATTTGATTGCAGCAAACTTCGTCCCTGGATTGATCTTTTGTTTGATCATGATCGGTGGATTTTGGCCGTATTTGCTCAACCTGATGGGAGGAATTATGATCAGAATGGGAAATCGGTTCCGAATAGGTCAACGCGTAAGAATCAATCAACACCGCGGGCTCATCTCAAGAATGGGATTGATGGAAATGGACCTGGAAATCGAGGATGGCCAAACAGTCGTCATCCCCTATCACCAAATTCCTCAATCCAAGGTCATCCTGGAAGATTCTGAAGAAGAGATTGCTGGACACACCATAGAGTTAGCCATTGATGCCAGTTGGTCCATAGCCGAAGCACACACCAACATCTTGACTGAAGTGATGCTGCTTCCATGGACTTCCAGTGGGCGACTTCCCATTATTGAACCCATTATTCATGACTCATCACAGGCTTTGTATCGAGTTGTTCTGTTTTCCAGTCATCAACGCTACTTCCTTCAAATGGAACAACGACTATTGAAGCATTTTGCAAGCAGAAAATTGGAAGCCGTTAGACGCAATGGACATTAAGCTGTAACAAGTTCATTTTCGATGATGTCTATGCCCCAGATACACAAATGCACCTTGCCTGCTTTTTCCATATACAGATGGACTGCATGTCCATAGGAATCTGTATTTTTCCAAAACCACTTACGCCCTAACCAGTACCCATCTTCTATTTGGGCTTCATCTTCCGGGCCAAAAGTCTCTTGGTGATCATCATCTTCTCCCAATACTGCATACAACTGGTTGGTGATCAGTTCAAGGCTCTGAATCATCAATGTTGGCCGATGATTGTTGTACAGAACGACATTTCGCTGACGGTCCGACATATCGATCAGATGAATTCGGTCGAATAAGTCCAGTTCTCCTTCACCTAGTATCATTTCGATCACCCGTTTTTGCTCTCCAAGGAAAGTCCTTTCTTCCCAGGAACCGCTGGGATGGGATAATTGTAAGTTGGTCTGAAACAACTCCAACAATTGTTTGGAGGAGGGCCTTTCAGAACCGGGATATGGGATAGAAGTGTGAGGATTCGACAGATTTGCCAAATCGACTTTTTGAAGAGATCGAGCCATAATGGGGATAGACTTTTCATTGTCTAACCATAGCTCAGCTTGCTTTTCTTCAAATCTCACCACTTGTATGTTGTCTGAATCTGGATCATGCAGGTGCAACAACACTTGCTCATGTGGCAATTCCTCTATTAGCTGGTTCGGGAGTTGCTTATCTGCATGATCATAGAGATGCACCGCCTCCAGAGTAGTCAAATTGCGCAAAAAGCGCATATCAGTTGTCGGTTTGACTGACAGATACAGCCGGTTTATACGCAGAAGGTCCTGCGCCAACAAATCTTTCAACGGTTTTTTTTCGACCTTCCCAACAACCCGATAGTCTGCTTGGGCAGAAATCGGTTCAGTCAGAAATTTTTTCCAGCACATCTCCTGATAGAACTCCTTCGCCATGGGCAGGCCCTCAAATCGTGTTTGGCCCTGGGACAATTCATAATTCATTCCATTCCAGGCCAAAAAATACGCCCATATCATTCTGTGCCTGAATTGATAGGAATTCCCTCGCTGATCCAGCAAACGGGTTTTAGCCAGAAAGTGTGTAGCCGGATGCAGGGAGGTAGACCCAAGCATACCCATGAGTTCTTCTTCGGCTGCATTCGCCTCCAGTTCTTCACAATATTTTCGATAAAATTCCTGCGCCAACTGATTCAAAAAAGAAAAGCATTCTTTGGCTTGAAGTGGATCAGGAAAGGTTCTTCCGATTTCCCAATGGATGTAGGAAGAAAGGATCGGATGAAGAAAGGGCCCTTCCAGTTTATCAAGTTTCTGTATGGAGGCCTTACCTTTCCCCAACATCTGTAACAACAAAGGAAAGTGGAGGAGATGAGAATGAGCCTGAAAAGTTTTTCTACGGCTGTTGGTCCCTCTTCGCAAGCGCCATCCATGCTGATCCTTCCGAAAGGATTGAAGGGATTCGGGATTGATTTCCCGAAGTTCGACTTTTCCAAAAATTTCAAAGCAAGAATTGCCGATGTATTGGATACTAGTCGATTCACTCTTTCCTTCCATCCCAGCAGGTAGATACCCCTTCCTCATACTCAGGACCACTTTGTGAAAGGAGGCGGTTTGCGGGAGAATGCTGTCCAGATGTGTACGACAATCCAGATGTGCTGACAGACATTCGTCAATTCCGTCCAAAAGGAGAATACTTTTCTCTGGATGCTTGACAGCTCGAATATTCCGGGCTCCATTCTCCACACTCCATTTGATATATTGCATGGAATAAGGCCTATTCCATCCTTTCAAAAGATGATCCCAATATATTCTCAGCATCAGACTGGTCTTACCTGATCCTTCTTTCCCTATGATTACAATGGTTTTGTATCCCCCTTTTTCAAGCAATTCTTCCTTTAGCAGTTGTCTGATTTTTCCGATTCTTCCGCTACTTCCCTTTCCGTATCGGGAGACATACCTATCTACACTTACGCTGGCCTGATGGACAGATAGATGAGGAGCTAATCGATTGTGGAGGAGTCTGGCAGATAGATATCCTATCAGCTTTCTCCCTCCCCTTACTACCAAATAGCCAACCACTATCCCAAGAACAGATAGGGATACCTGGAAAAGTGAGGGGTGAAAAAAAATTGCGAGCAAGCTGGTGTACACATTCGAGACTAACACGGTCCTTCGCAATTACTTAATTCTCAGAGGCAAAAATCAGGCAGATCTTCTTCTTGCCTTTCATAGCAGCGAGTGAAAGATACAAAATATTGTATTTTTCTCCTCTAACATCAGGAAAAAACCGATTTTGTCTTACCTTTACCTTATATACACATTGATCTGAGCCTGACTTATTAGACAAAATAATGATCATTCGACACCCTTTATAAGAAACAATGGATCGACTTTTTTTACGGAGATTTCTGGTTTCAACGGGAATTGCCGTACTAATATTGCTGGGAGGTTATTGGATTATGAATAGGCTTAGTATGCGAGAATCTCCCATTCGGCAAATGTCCTTTCGGGAATCTCGAAAAACTGTTGCGGTACATCCTGTGGAATACAAAAGTAGAGAAATCGCTCTAAGCAGTCTCGGCAGGGTTGTATCAGAAAGTGCCGCTGAGGTGATCAGTGAGGTACAAGGAGAAATTCTTCCTGGCTCAGTCCCGCTCAAACGCGGTCAACGTTTCAGGCAAGGACAAATTCTGTTCAAGGTAGACGATCAAGAAGCCAAATTGATTTTGTTTGCTGAGAAAAGCAATTTCATGACCTCTATCGCGAGCATCCTTCCAGATCTCAAAATAGATTATCCTGACTCCTATCCTGCTTGGCAGGCATACTTTGATGGGCTTTCAGTAGAGGGAGAACTCCCTTCCTTGCCTGCGGTTGAGCAATCGCAAGAAAAGGTCTTCCTCTCCACTCGTAATATATTCAATCAATACTACGCCCTCAAAAGCTCAGAAGAACGGCTGTCAAAATACATCATTCGCGCCCCGTTTAGCGGTAGTTTTCTGGATGTTTTGCAAGAAGTCAATAGTGTGGTGAATCCAGGAACAAGGGTAGCACGCATTGCAAGATCCAATCGATTGGAATTAGAGGCTCCCGTATCCAAATCTGATCTTGACTTCATCAAAATCGGAACCAAAGTGGACCTATTTTCTGAAAACAAAGAATCCAAATGGAAAGGAACCGTCTCCCGCTTTGGATCGATTATGGATCCAAGTACCCAATCTATCAATATGTATGTTTCCTTTTCTACTGGAGGAAAACAAGTATTTGAAGGTCAATATCTTCGGATTGAAATTCCGGGAACCCGAATCAGAAATGTTATGGAAGTTCCCAGAAAGGCGATTGTCAATCAAAATCAACTGTATTGGGTCAATGATAGCAATCGCCTTGAATTGGCCACCATTCAGGTCGAAAAACTCACAGAGGAAACGCTGTTTTTTTCGGGTCTGGATGAAGGAAGAAAAGTTGTTATTGAGCCCCTTTTCAATGCCTATGAAAATATGCCAGTAAATATCGCAGGTGAGGGCGGAGCAGGAAAAAAAGGAAAAGCAGCCGGAAAAGGGAAAAGAACAGGCAACAAATCATCCTCTCCAGCCAAAGGAAACAAACAACCTGACGGCGCGAATTCTTAAGTCCCCTATCCCCATTTTTATCTATCATTCAGATCCGTTATGCGCAATCTGATCAATTATATCACGAAATACAGAATCTGGGCTGATGCCTTGATTGTGGTCGTCTTGCTGTTAGGAATTCTCAGTGCCTTTCAAATCAAAAAAAGGTATTTTCCTGCCATTGATCCCAACCTTATTTCCATCTCTGTCACCTACCCTGGCGCTTCTCCTGAAGAATTGGAAGAAGGGGTTGTCCTAAAGATCGAAGAAGCACTTGAAGGGGTGAATGGCATCCAGGAGATCACTTCCACCTCCTCTGAGAATCTAGGTAGAGTATCGGTCGAGGTCAAACAAGGATATAATACAGATCTTGTCTTGCAAGATGTCAAAAATGCCGTTGACCAAATCAACTCTTTCCCCATAAGCGCGGAGAAGCCCACCATTTTCAACTCTCGACGAAGAAGTAGTGCAATGACCATCGTTCTGGTGGGAGAAACAGACTTGTATGCGCTTAAGCGATATGCCGAGGGAGTCAGGGAAGATCTGTTGGCATCAAGCGTCATCTCTTTGGTAGAAATCTCCGGGTTTCCAGATCGAGAAATCTCAATTGAAGTCAAGGAAGAAACTTTGAGACGCTATGGCCTCACCTTCGATCAAGTCGCCAGTGCGGTTCGTCTGAACAACCGAGATATCTCATCTGGATCCATCAAGTCTCAATCTGAGGAAATCCTGATCCGAGCCAAATCTCTTCGGTACGACGTTGACGGAATTGGAGACATCATCGTTCGAACCAATGACGATGGCAGTATCCTTCGCCTCAGAGATTTGGCAGAATCAGAAATTCGGTTTTCAGACACCCCTAACAAAACAACCTTTAATGGCAAAAATGCTGTTTCTATCTCGATCAATACCTTGGAGGAGGAGGATATCATCAATGCAGCCAACTATGTCAAAGCCTATGTAGAATCCTTCAATGAAGCCAATGATCTGGTAGAGATTGTAATAGAAAATGATCAGGCGGTCTATCTCAAACAACGATTGCAAATCCTGATTGACAATGGATTGATGGGGCTGATTCTGGTCTTGATTCTGCTCGGAATCTTCCTCAACTTGAAATTGTCCATTTGGGTGGCCTTCGGGATTCCATTTTCATTTTTGGGCATGGTTTTCATCGCCAACATTCTAGGGGTGACCATCAATATCATGTCCTTGTTTGGGATGATTCTTGTCATCGGAATTCTCGTTGATGACGGAATCATTGTTGCCGAAAACATATATGCCAATTTTGAGAAAGGAAAATCTGTCCTCCGATCTTGTATAGACGGAACCCTGGAAGTCCTTCCGTCTGTATTCACGGGGGTTACAACCACGATGGTTGCCTTTTCTATCTTGGCATTTGTCGAAGGGAGGTTTGGAGAAATTGTGAAAGAGATGGCGATTGTTGTGATTTTGTGTTTGGCATTCTCTCTGATCGAATGTGTATTCATTCTTCCTCCTCATCTCGCCCACTCAGGCGCCCTCAAAAAGGTAAAAAAAGGTGGGTTTCGATCCAGGATGGAACGAGGACTCGCCTATGTAAAGGATCGGCTATATGGCCCCTTGATCGCATGGGTCATTCGGTATCGGTATATTACGCTGGCATTGGCGCTTGCCTTTACCATGGTGAGTGCAGGCTTATTGTCCGGGGGATATGTACGTTTCAGCTTTTTTCCATTTATCGACTCGGATGAGATGACCATGGCACTCGTCCTGAAGCCAGGAACACGGGAGCAAAGCACGGAGAAAATACTGCAGCAAATCGAGCAGAAGATTCATCAAGTCAATGAAGAACTCAAAGCAGAGCGCTTTGACAACAAAGACATTATCACCAATATTCGAATTGATTTGGGAAAGGCCACAAATGGCCGAAGCTCATTGGCCACCGGAAGTCATGCTGGGCAAATCAAAATGCAATTGCTTCCTGGAGAAATAAGAAATATTCCCAGCTTTGTCCTTGGCAACAAAATTCGGAAAGCTGTTGGTTTCATCCCCGAGGCGGAACAATTCACAGTCGGTGGCAACCGCTTTTTTGGTTCGCCTATTTCGATTAGCCTCAAAAGCCGAAATTTGGATGAAATTGATGCAGCAACTGAATTTGTCAAAGCGGAGCTCAACACTTATGCAGATCTCAAAGAGATCACTGACACCAATATTCCAGGCAGACGGGAGGTCAATATCAAATTGAAGCCCAAGGCCTATCTACTGGGCTTGACGCAAAACGAAATTACGCGCCAAATCAGGCAGGGATTCTTTGGAGAAGAAGTTCAACGCCTTCAAATTGGCAAGGATGAAGTGAGGGTTTGGTTGAGATATCCAGCAGCTGATCGCATGTCTCTGGGTGGCATGGAGAACATCATGATCAAGATGAATGATGGTAGAGAGTTTCCCATGCGGGAACTGGTAGATTATGACATCCAGCGTGGCATCGTCAGCATTCAACACCTCAATGGGGCAAGAGAGATCCGGGTAGACGCAGAACTTGCTGAAAAAAATATGCCATCTGAAGGTATTCTGGCCAAAATCAGTTCAGAATTGATTCCAGAATTACAGACTCAATACCCAGGTGTTCGGGTCAGTCTGGAAGGGCAACAAAGGCGAGGAAATGAAATCAGTTCGTCTCTCGCTCAGTTAATTCCTGCTGCCCTATTGGGGATTTTTCTGATCATTTCCCTTGCATTCCGGTCCTTTACCCAATCCATTCTCATTCTTCTGATGATGCCACTTGGGTTCGTTGGTGCTTTGGCTGGGCACTATCTCCTGGGTGCAACTTTGTCTATTTTTAGCGTTTATGGAATGATTGCCCTTGCAGGGGTCATTGTGAATGATGCTGTGGTATTTGCAGATAAATTTAATCGCCTGCTTCGGTCGGGACATACAGTCGTTTCGGCTACATTTTATTCTGGAAAATCAAGATTCAGACCGATCGTCCTGACCTCCCTGACAACCATCATAGGCTTGTATCCATTGATTCTTGCCAAAAGTCGTCAAGCACAATTTTTGGTTCCTATGGCCATTTCAGTGGCTTATGGCGTGCTACTCGGTACATTCTTTATTCTTACTGTATTTCCAGCATTGTTGGTGGTAACGAATGATATTCGGATGCTTCTGAGGTGGGGATGGCGCGGATTATGGGATGGCGTTCTCGACAAACCTGACAGGCGATCTGTAGAACCGACCATTCAGGAAAGAATAGAGGTAGAAAAAATAGGAGAAGATGATTAAATGTTTTTTGTGTATCTGTTTGTGTTTTGTGGGTTCCCTGGTGGCACAACCTTCCCTTTCTTTGTCTGAGGCAGTTGAAAAAGGCTTGCAAAACAATTATGCCATTCGATTGGCTGATATCAATACTCAGATTGCCAGGAATAACAATAGCTGGGGAAATGCAGGTCGCTGGCCACGGCTGGACCTCAATGTCAATGGATCTGCCGCAAGAAGTGGGAATCCTGCTTCCTTTGTTCCCGGAAGAGAAAGCACTTCAGCAGGATTAAATTTCAATTGGACATTATTTGATGGATTTGCAATCCAGGCCAACAAGGCACGCTTTGAATTGCTGCAAGAGCAAAGCGAAGGCAATGCAGCCGTTGTGATTGAGACCAATGTACAAGCCATTATGCTTGGGTATTACAATGTCCTTCTGGCCACGTCCCAATTGAATATTTTGCAAGAGGTTTTGAATAATTCCAGAGAAAGACTCAATTACGAGGCGTTTCGGAAGGAATTAGGCTCAACTGGCACCTTCGATATTTTGCAATTCAAAAATGCTTATTTGGTGGATTCTACCAATCTTATTGCACAGGAATTGATCCTCAACAATGCCCAAAGAACACTTAGTCTTGTCATGGGAGAAGAGGTAAATGCAATCTTCACATTAACTGACACCCTCCCTGTGACGTATCCAGCCTATGTCTATGAGGATTTGGTACAAGCCATGAGTAGCAACAATCAAAATCTCAAAAATCAGTTCGTCAATCAGCAAATCCGTCTACAAGAAAGCAGAATTGCGCAGGCTGGAAGATATCCGGTTGTAGGAATCAACGCAGGAAGCACCTATGCCTTAGGCCGCGTATTGCGGCGAAATTTTGATCCCGCTACTGTTGAAATCATGCCAACCATCGCTCAGAACTTTAATGCCTTTGACTACAATGCAGGATTTACTCTAAGTTTCAATTTGTACAATGGAAAGAACCTCAAAAGACAAATCCAACAAGCCCACCTGAATGAACTGCTCACAGAAGTACAAGGAAAAGAATTGGAGCAATCCTTAGCAAATGAACTCCGCCTCCACTTTGACAACTATCAGGCACGCATTAGGATTTTTCAACTTCAGACTTATAATGTCGCCAATGCCAATTTGAATCTCGAATTGGCTTCAGAACGCTTTCAATCTGGACTGATTAACTCCTTTGACTACCGGACCATTCAACTTCAATATAGAAATGCACAATTGTCAAAGCTTCAGGCTCTTAGAAACCTTAAAGAATCCGAGACAGAATTGATTCGCTTAACCGGGGGCTTTATTCAACAAAAGTAACTTTGGGGTCATTTTCCCAGTAAGGAAAAAAATCTACAATCATGAGAACCTTTGTCATTTATATCTTATTCTTATTTGCACATCAACCATCAGCTTTGGGCCAGTTCAACTATTCGTTGGATTCTCTTCATTCTGACTATTATTTGGATCCCTCTTCGGTGTATAGTACCACCAAATTGTATGTCATAGATAAAAACGAAGATGGCCAAGCTCTAAATACCCAAACGACGGTCTACGATTACGATATTCAGGCGGTAACATGGAGCTTTACAACTGAGAATACCTATTTCGAGAATGGCGATCAAGCCTCTTTGAAGCATTATTATCGTTTTCATAACTCTTCTTATGATACTACCTATGTGGGACACCACATAAAGTTTAATCCCTTTGGAGAAATTGTCTGGTTGAGAGAAAGAAGTTTTGGTACATTTAGCACACCTGACACATCCTATCTCGGCCTGAGAAAAGATCGGCTGGATACAACCGAAATTGAGACATTAGGCAGACCCATCTATCGACCAAAGTATGACCTGCAAAATGGAAAAGAACGTATTGGATACCAGGAATATAGAAGGACCAACGGTCGGCTAGACACGCTATTTCAATATGGACTCAACCATAACGATACAATCGTCTTGCGATATACTACAGTATATGAATATGATAGTGAAGAGAAGCTTTTGGCATATAAGGTTAAAGATCCTATGTCGGATACTGTTACTGTACATGAATTTGACTATAGTGAAAGATATCAGAAAGAAACCATAAGGCGAGTCAATATGTTGACAAAGGGGTTTCGAATCAAAACACAAACGCAACACTACTATTTAGATGATAATCAGATTGATTCCGTCATTAGACATAGATGGAATACGCAAACACAATCCTGGGATTTAGAAACGAGAACCAAGTATTTCTATTCCCTCCGAAGCACAAATATTCAACATTGGGCCATTCCATCTAGTGCCATTGAGGTATTTCCCAATCCCGTGGATGATGTCCTTCAATTATCAGCAGCAGAGCCATTTTCAAATAAGGTGAGTCTGAAAATATTCACACTCCAGGGGAAGCTGGTTTACCAACAAAACCAAAGTGTTCTGGAACAAGTACAAATAGACACAAGCCCCCTGTCAAATGGTGTTTACATTCTTTCTATAAATAATTCCTATATGAAAAAGTTTAGGGTCCTTCATCAGTAGCCCCTAGATCAGGGAGATTTAGATAGTTACCACCAAAATTAGTACCTTCCAAATTTACAAGTAATACCCATCATTGTTGTATTAAGCAAATTTCTCTTCCCACATGGATGATGTCTTTCCCCCAAACGGATACAAGCAAATCAAGTCCAAGGTCTCAGGCATTACAGTCTATCAAGCTACTGAAGATGAAGGCGAACATCAGGAGGTTGTGGCCTTTTCCTGTCCGCAATGTGGGGCTACATCTGCTTTTTGTTCTGACAATGGAGGTCTTACCTGTACGCATTGTCGATATTATGAAGCCCCAAAAGAAGCCGTTTATTCCGGTAAAGGATCAGAGGAGTTTGAATTCACCTTAGCTACAGTCCAACGTGCCTCTCAAGGATGGGGAGTTGATCGCAAAGAACTTGTCTGTAGCCATTGTGGGGGCCATAGCATCCTCCCTCCAGAAAGCTTGTCTCACACTTGTCCTTTTTGTCATTCTAATAAGGTCGTTCAACAGAAGGCCCCACAAGATGTGCTTCGTCCCCGGTTTTTGGTGCCCATCAAGATTCATCCCAACCAAATCAAGGCGAAAGTACAAGAATGGATGGGAAATAATTGGCTATTGCCGAAAGACTTGCATCGTCTCGCTCATCAGACAGAATTTGTCCCGGTATATATTCCTTATTGGACCTTCGATGCTCAGGCAAAGGCCAGATGGAAAGCAGAAGTTGGTAAAAGAGTCAATGTGGGCAAAACGACGACAACCGTATGGAAATGGAAAAGTGGATGGGTGGAACATTACTTTGATGATCATCTGGAAAATGGCTCCCGACATCTAGATCCCCATTTATTAGCCAAAATCCAACAGTTCAATCTGGAAGAACTGGTGCCCTATGATCCCTCCTTTCTGGCTGGAGTATCTGCTCAGGCTTATGAGGTCCAGTTGGATGATGCCTGGAAATTGGCCAGACAACACATGCGAGAAGAGATCAAACGCAGATGCAGAGACCAAATCCATGAATCAAAAATCAGGAATTTCCACATGGGGCTGGATTTCTCGGAAGAATCCTGGCGATACATCCTACTCCCCTTTTTGATTGGGAGTTATACCTATAATGGCAAATCTTATCAAGTTCTGATCAATGCTCAAAATCGGCGATTGGCTGGCAATCGACCAGCAGACTGGAATAGGCTCGGAAAATTTGCCCTGTTGAGTGTTATTCCAGCCGCCTTTTTATTGCTAGGGAGCTTGTTGTTTCCCGAGATAAAAGACGAATTAAGCATTGGAAGCTTTTTGGCCTTTGCCGGAGCAGCTATTTTTTCAATTGTAAGCTTTATCTCCGCAAAAAAATTAGAAAATCCATGAGTTCGTCTTCCACATCTTCTACCAATGAGTTTCTGCAAGGATGGGAAGAAGATCTTCACCCATATGCTTGTGGAGAATGCCAGGGCGTCTTTCTGGTCCCTTCCGGCAAATCATCTTCCACTTGTCCATTCTGCCGGCAGGAAGGCCTCATGGCATTGGGTGGAGAAATATTTGCTGATCAAGCCCTGTATACCCAGGCTCCTGAAGGATATTTGGCACCTACCCTCTCTCAGGAGCAGATCATCAATGGTCTTACAAAATTCCAAAAAGGCATTCCCTTTCATCCCAAAGACCTGGATATAGACGAGCTCCAACGCAGATTGAGTTTACTCTATTTGCCATTTTGGTGGGTAGATGTACATGTCAAAGGTAGGTGGAATGCAGAAATGGGCTTTGACTATCAGGTTGTGAGCCATCAAGAATATCACAACAATGGCCAATGGAAAACCAAGGAACAGTTGCGAACCCAAACCAGATGGGAAGAACGATTGGGATTGTTGGAACGGTCTTATCAGAATACGGCTGCGCCAGCGCTTGAAAACTGGGAGGAGATTAAGGCGTCTATCGGATCATTTGCCGTTCAAAAGGCCAGAGTTTTTCAGCCAAGCATACTGAATGGAACGGCTTATCAACTTCCCTCCATCGTACCCAAAGATGCCTGGCCCAGTGCTGAAGTCCATCTTCACAAAATCGTTGCAACAGAATGTCAACGCGCTTGCGATGCCCAACACGTCAGACGGTTTCACCTCTCCCCCCTCTATGCCAATCACAATTGGACACAAGTTTTGGTTCCCGTTTATACCACCTTCTACAAAGATGAATTCCAGGAGTCCCATCCCATTTTGATCCATGGAATCTCAGGACAATTGATTGGACGGGAGCGCGCCTCTGCAAAAAAAGCCAAAAAGATTGCCTTACAAATCGGCCTCATTGGCATGGGAGTTTTGGCTGCTGCCCTAGGTTTGCTGTTCATTTTGGAGCCTATTACGCACGAACAAAGCATTCAACTTGTCGCATTCCTCGCAGTGGGGCTGCTTGGCCTGAGTCTTAGCCGGGTCCCACTGGCAAAAGCATTCAATCGAAAGCAGCCCAAGAAAGAATTGTGGAGTCTTTGAAACAAACCTATTATCCTTCTATCAATACTCCTCCTCCCTCCCAAAGCAACTTCCATCTCCCAGAAATCTAGTAGATGGAAGCCGATTTTGTTCACATTGGCCTGGATGATCTCCTATTCGTGTAGCGTGGTAGAGGTTCCGCTGGGATAAATTACGTCCATCGTTACCGAACAACTGCTGCCTTCATTCCCCTCGTAGCAACCGCCTGTACACTCTGGAATTCCGGAATCCCGCATCCGCATATAGCACATATCACCTTCTGAATCATACTTATTATCTCCACAGGAACACACCCAAATCAAAATTGTGCCATTTTCGGTCGTTCCAGAACCAACATCCTGGAAGTGAGTTGTAATGTTAGAAGGAATTTTCTTAAATCCCTTTTTCAGGTCGCTGATCGAAGTTAAAAAATGTCTATTCTTATGAGCAAAAATGAGGAAGCCATTCGCTGGGTATGCTTTCAATCCATTGACCTTAAACATCGGATTTTTTTTCAAGGTTTTTGCTTGTCCTGTAGTCAGACTGATGTAGGCTTTTTTGGTATAGTTCACTTTCTTTTGCGCTTGCAGACAAAGAAAAAAAGTAATGAGGACAAAAAAGGTGAAGAAGGATTTTGAATTTATCATGATGGTTTTTCTTTTGTTTCCAAATTGTATAAAAACCAAATTGTAGCCGTCACCTAAAGGGGTGATTTAGTGATATGACTTATGAAACAACTCAGGATTGACATCAATTGTGATATGGGAGAAAGCTATGGCAGATTCTCTGTCGGGAATGATGAACAAATCTTTCCCTGGATCAGTTCCAGCAATATCGCATGTGGCTTTCATGGCGGCGATCCTTTTCATATTGAGCACACGATCCGCTTGGCCCTGAAACACAAGGTTCGAATTGGCGCGCATCCGGGCTACCCGGATCTCCAAGGATTTGGCAGAAGAGACATGAAGATTCCTGCCCAGGAGTTGCGAGCCATCATCAAGTATCAGATTGCTGCGGTCAAGGGGCTTACAGAAAGTTTGGGAGGTCGATTGGCCTATGTTAAACCACATGGTGCCTTGTACAATGCAGCCTCTCGAGATGCTGAGGAAACAAAGGTCATCCTTCAGGCCATTCAGGAAATAGATAGTGGGCTTGCATTCATGGGACTAGCTGGCAGTGTCATGCAGCGATTGGCAAAGGAAGCACAGCTCCCCTTCATTGCAGAAGCCTTCGCAGATCGACGATATGAGCCTGATGGCAAATTAATGTCAAGAAGCAAATCACAAGCCGTGATTCAAGATCCAGATCAAGCTGTAGAGCAGGTACTCTCTATTTTTCTCAACCAGGCAGTCCATTGTAGTGATGGAAGTGTCCTTCCAATGGAGGCACAAAGTTTTTGCATTCATGGAGACAACCCTGCTGCCCCTCGCATCCTGAAAGCGCTTGATACGGCTTTGGCTGTACAGAAGATTGAAAAACTTAAACAAGAGAGATGATGACAGTCCATTCTCTGGGAGATCAGGCATTATTGGTCAGTTTTGAACAAACAATAAGTCACCCGATCCACCAACAGGTGATAGGGCTGAAGACATTTTTGCAACAAAAACATATCGCTGGGGTTCGATATTTCATTCCCGCTTATTGTTCTCTGACAATTGGGTTTGATCCACTCACGCTGTCAGTAGAAATTCTGACATCTCACCTTTCACAATTTGAGATAGATTCCTTCAAGCAACATGAATCAATCGCAAAGAGACATCTCCAAATTCCGGTTTGTTACGAAGATGCATTTGCACCAGATATGCAAGTGGTAGTTGAGCATAGCGGACTCAGTCCCCAGAAAATCATCGAGTTACACAGCTCTAATACATTTACTGTTTTTATGCTGGGATTCATTCCTGGCTTTGCTTATATGGGTATCCTGCCAATTGCGATTCGATGCCCCAGGAAGACAAGTCCACGACTACGCGTCCCGGCTGGATCTGTTGGGCTGGCAGGAGCCCAAACGGGCATCTATCCTGCCGAGACTCCAGGCGGGTGGCAACTGATAGGAAGATGCCCGATTCCCATGTTCGATCCAGCACGAGATTCACCTTCTTTGGTAGAAGCTGGTGATAAAATCAGCTTTTGCCCCATTTCGGCTGGAGAATTTGAACACAAGAAAAGACAGCTGTCACAAGATACATTTGACTATGGAGAAATCTATGGATAAAACGGTTCTGTTAAGCTTCCAACGGCCTGGACTACAAACCCTGATCATGGATCAAGGCCGCTTGGGCCCGCAAGAACTTGGAATTCCCATAGGAGGAGCGATGGATAAACTCTCAGCAAGATTGGTCAATGAACTGGTAGGCAATCCTCCTTCCTCTCCTGTATTTGAGATCACATTGATGGGGCCAAAAATTCTGATTACAGGCAATTGCCAGATCGCTCTCTGTGGCGCCCATCTTTCACCTCTCCTGAACAATAGACCTATTCCCATGAATGAGACTATAAATGTTGAGAGCGGGTCTCACATAAGCTTTGGGAAGCCCTTGCGAGGCTGCCGCACCTATTTAGCGGTTGGTGGAGAGTGGAAAGTTCCCTCCTGGCATGGAAGTTACAGTGCATTTGCGCAAGCGGGCATGGAATTGCCAAAAGGAAGTGTGATACGAAAGGGAACTGAAATTCGGATTGCCCCTACTCCCTGGATTCAGATCAGAAACCTGGCACTCTCCCAACGTCCGAATTTTCCTGAATGTTTGACAGTCGGTATGATGCCTGGGCCTGAATTTGACTCTTTTGGGGCCTATACCATTGGACACTTTTTGAGTCGGGAGCATATCGTATCCAATCAATCGAATCGAATGGGGTATCGTCTTGAATCACAATTGGCAAATTACCAGGCGCAAGCAGAGGTCATCTCTTCGGGCGTTGTACCAGGGACGATTCAAATCACGCATTCAGGCCAACCGATTATTCTGATGGCTGATGCGCAAACGACAGGAGGCTATCTCCGTATGGGCAATGTTGTGTCCAAGGACATGGATCAACTCGGACAGTTGAAGCCGGGAGATCGTCTTCGCTTTGAGCTGCTTTGATCGAAAGATTTGGGGCAGACCAATCAGGACTTTTTCTTTTTCACACTCATGACAAATTCTGCAAATTTCTGAGAGACCATTGGGTCAGAAGAGGATTCCAATATTTCTGCGATGGCTCTGTCTACATCAATATCAATTTTGTCAATCAGGCCCTTTTTGAAATAGTATTTGCTTCTGGCTGTAGACCTCCAATAAGAGTTGGTCCACTGCTGCATCAAAGCTTCGGCTCTGGGGAGAACGTCTTCTACTTCGCATGCTTCATTGACCAAACCGATGGCTTGCGCTTCATCCGCTTGCATCAATCGCGAATGCAGGAAGCATTCCATGGCTTTGTTGTCCCCTATCCAATGCGCAAAAATAACATTCAGGATTTGGGGAATGGCGAGAGAATATTTCATTTCGTGCATGCCGATCACATGTTTTTCTCCCCTTCCCATGATCCGATAATCGGCAGTACAGGCAAGAGTAGTTCCCGCTGCTGGTGCATAGCCTGTGATTGCTGAGATAAAAGGTTTGGGGAATCGGATCATGGTCTGAAGGCAGCTGATGTGGGACCGCCAGAATTGCTCGATTCCTGCCAATCCTCCAGCTGCCAGTTTCATGATGTTGAGTCCTGCACTGAAACAATGAGGTCGGCCTGTCAAAATCACCCCTTGCACCTGTTCATCCTGGCCAGCTTTTTCAAAAAATTGTGTCAATTCTTCCGATAGTTCTGTGTCTATGGCATTGACTTTCCCATGATCCATTTGGCAAATGGTATATGTCTCTCTGGAAATGATGTTGAGGGTATTCATATCGTTAAGGAATAAGCATAAACAATGACTCCAAAGATACTACTAAGACACTGATAAAGGGGTTCTTCAAGCAAAAAGAGTGTGGCAGTTGTAGCATAAATACAAAAGCTGAAATAGTCGAAGATTCCACCTGTCTATCTCCCATCACCCGTATAGATGATTTTTCCGTCTTTCGGCGCTTGAGGCCAGGGGGTGGTTCCTTCGGCCCATTCCTGCGGTTGCTGTGCCCGAATGCTCCGCATATGCTCTTTCAACCATTCTGGGGCCTGCATGTTTTCTTTCATTCCATAGACCCATGGCAGGGCTGGAGTCATCAGTAAACTTACATCTGGCATGGAAGGTCGTTCTTCCCCGACTTCTGCGACACGAGTGGCAAGTTTTTCGACAATCTCAGGATACTTTGCTGCAACATTGGTTTGTTCGCCGGGATCAGTCTCAATGTTGTAGAGTTCTTTTCCGATCAGCTTGTATTCTCCTGCGCGAATAGCTGGAAATCGCACACTTTGCGACACCTCAAATATGATCTCTGATCGTTTGCTGTCTTCTCCTTTCAAAATCATCTGACTCATATCCATTCCATCCAACGGAAGATCTTGTTCCAAAGAAGCCCCACCAATCGATGCCAGGGTAGAATAAAAGTCCGTGATGTGCATCATGCCATTGTGCGTTGAGTTCGGAGCGATTTTGCCAGGCCATCTCAACAGACAAGGAACGCGCACGCCTCCCTCATAATTCGTATTCTTGGTCCCACGATAGGGTGCGTTCATGCTATCTCGGATGGCGCCATTATCATTTGTAAAGACGAGCAAAGTATTATCCGAAAATCCTTGTTCGTCTAACACCTCCAGAATTTTCCCTACTGCATCATCCAAAATCTTCAGCGCTGCATACCGCTTGCCTACCTGATCTACATAGCGGGGAATTTCTTCAAATGGTCCATGAATACCATTGAAAGGGACGTAGTAAAAAAATGGTTGATCTCCATAAGATGCTTGATGGGTCTCCAACAGATGGCTGACTTCTTCAGCAATAAGATCTGTAGCATATCCATCTTCCTGAAGTGGTTGTTCATTCCGATGCCAGTCATATACCGCAAATCGAGCTGGTGCATTGTGAGGGATGGTAAAATTGGTGTAATCAATGCCCCAGGCATAATGCCCATATTGATGCATAAAGCCCTGCGCAAGCGGCAAATGCTCAGGCAACCATTCTCCACATCCCCATTTTCCAGCAATGGCTGTTACGTATCCAGCCTCCTTCAGGGCTTCTGCGATGGTTCTTTCTTCAGTGGCTAAGGCATGAATCCTTCGCGTCTCCTCCCCTGCTTCATTCCTGGACACTGTCATACCCAACATGTCCAGATAGCTCGGTTTCCCAAAATCTTCTGTTCGCCAATCAGTCCAGTTTCGAAATGGATATCGTCCAGTCAGAAAGGCTGTTCTGCTGGGTGCACATACAGCATGAACATAAAACTGGGTCAAATTCAGGCTTTCCTGCTTCAGTTTGTCAATGTTAGGCGTATATTTTTTGGTTTCGCTATTAAACCCAACTTCACTCCACCCCAAATCATCGGCAAGGATAAATACAATATTTGGACGCTCAGGAAGCTTGGTCGATTCTTCCTCGAATTGATCAGACGTACCACAATGAAGCAGACACAGGAAGGCAACAACACTTCCCAGGCAAAGTAGAACAAGAGACCGGGTATACATGTGATTTTTTTGGCAAGATCACCATCAGATGTCAACATCACAAATGCTGACTGCTTCTTTGAGACCGGTCATGGCATCTGCTGTTGGAATCCATTCATGTCCGACATAGCCGTTATAGCCATTTTTCAGAAAGCTTCTCATGACTGCAGCGTAATTGATTTCCTGCCTGTAGCCAATCTCTCCTCTTCCTGGCACTCCAGCGACCTGAACGTGTCCAATGAATTCGATATGTTTGTTGATATGGCTGATCAGGTCTCCATCCATAATCTGGATGTGGTACACATCGAACAATAAGCGCAAGGAAGGGGAACTAACCGCCTTGATAATATCCAGGCAATAGTGAATATGGTCTCCCTGATAGCCTGGATGTCCTTTCATGTTTTTGGCTACTTTGGAGTTCAGGGGTTCCAGAATCAGAGTAACTTTCTTTTTTTCTGCCATCCGGGCCATTTTTTTATAGCCTTCTATGCAGTTGCTCCTGCCTTCTTCTAGCGAAACCAGGCTTCCGTTGGGTTCTCCTGAAGTATCTGCCAGACCTGTAAAAGTCATGACATTGGGAAAACCGGCTGCAGCAGTTACCTCTATCGCCTTCTCCAACTGTTCAAAGCATTCTGCATGATGTCCCTTATTATTCATACCCCGAATAAAGGTATGGGATTTGGTAGCCGCGCAGATCATATCATATGACTTGAGCAAATGCCAATGCTCTACTGGAAAGAGTTCTACCCCACTTATCCCCAAGGTCTGAACCTGCTGCAAAAATTCTTCTGGGCCCCATTTTGGACCCGCATTCATGAAGGGCCATGCAGCTACCACTTGTTTGATCCTGTTCTGGGATGGAATCGCTGAAGCCTTTGGCAACCCAAGCAGGCAGGAAACCGCCCCTAGTCCAAGTTGTTTGGCAAAGGTCCTTCGAGAACAATGAGTCAGTGTCATGGAGCAATGAAATAAATATGGAACGGAAAAGCTTTGGGAATCCTTATTCTAGCCAACAATCAAGCTGGAAAACTTATTTGATTTTTTCTAGTTGATGCCAACTCTGGTAAATGCGGCAGTATAAAAATCAATTTGTGTGAAAAAAGTTGAATACTTGTCTTGGGTTCCATCAAACATTCGTTTTACCTTTCTGATGGTATCTTCCCAGTTCTTTTGGTCAGCTGGCGTTGCTCTTTTCAGGGGACAAGCTTCAGACAATTTTTGGATATCGCCATAAAAGTTGGTGAGTTCGCCTGAGAGGTTCTGGTACTTGGTGTCAGTCAGATTGGACACCTGATAAAACAACTGGTCCAAATGTTTGGCCTGAAGGGCGATCTTGTAGGCATCATAAGTATCAGGTGTGCCAAGAATCAGTGAAAAATGAGCGTCGATATCATCATCAAATTGTGCGTAGGTCTCATTTGCTACCATTCTGTTAAGAACATCATCTTCTGCCTTGATCCCTACATAAGACAAATATTCTTTTAATAAGCTAATCACTTCCCCATTAAAGGCTTCTGCTTGTTGATCGATTGAAATCAATCTTCTGTTGTAGACCAGGATTTTTTTATTTTCTTCCTCAATGGAATTGAGAAATTCTTTGGCCTCCTTATACAATTCCAATCCTTGTTCTTCTTTTTGTGCTCTTTCTTTCCTTCCAAACAGACTTACAATTCTTTCCACACTATATGCCGTAACTACCATTCCTTTAAATCCGTCTATCACCTTTGACACCCCCCCTCCAGAAAGGATATCAGCTGCACCCACCAGTAAATTCAAGGGGTCTTTGAGCTTTTCAAAGATGTTAACCAGTTTTCCTTCAACCTGGTCATTGTAGGCTTCCTTGGACAATTTATCCAAATTGGGCATCAGTTCATTCTTCAACTTGCCATAGGTTTCATAACTCACTGGGTTCGCAACCTGATTAAATGCTCCTATTGCTGCGCCCATTTCAGCGATGAGTTGGATGCTAATAGATTTTCCGACCAGCATGCCAAGGGTTTGAATGCGTGCCTTGTAGTTCTTCTTATAGTCTTCAATCAGAATTCTTCCGCTTTGGTAGTCATTTTCTCGCATCGCCCGATTGACGACTGTCCGCTTTTCTGATTCAATTTGTTCTAGTTTTCTTCCTAAAGCAATGATTTCTCTATCCTGGTCTGTCACCTTGGTTATCACCACATTTCCCAGATAGAGTTGCCCACTTCCTGCAAGTTGAGAGATCTTGATCTTTAAATATTTGTTTCCGAGGGATCGAATTCTCTTGGAAAAAGTTCTCAGGACATTTTCATTGGTATTCTCCCTGATTTTGATATCCAAACCTGTACCATGTTTTTTCCATCCTTCTTCCAGGTCATTGGCATTGATTTGATCTGTCGTAAAAACCTCCACCTTCCAGGCAGCACCGCCTTGAGCCAGGTATTGAAAGGTCATATTTCCGGGAGACCGGATTGCTTTTGAATACACCAGAGATATTGTATCCAGGTAACCTCCACCATTTTTTCCCAGGGTCAAATATTCTCGACTTGTTTCGCTGGTATCTGGCTTTGCAAAGGTATAATCACCATAAATGGTCCAGGGAATTAATTCACGTTCACGTTCGAAGGGGAAACTGTCTTTCTGGGAGAAGGTTGCAAGAGTACTAATCAGAAAAAAAGTAGAAAGTGCGATAGATTTCATATTGATCAATAAATTCTACGAATAGGGCATTTGAAAAATTTCGGAACGGAAGTTTATTACTTTCTCCGAAATGTTCCAAGTAAATCAACAAGTTCTTGGCCCAAAGAAGCTTTGCCCTTGGATGAATCCGAAAGGATAGATTGCCAGGAAATAGATAGGAGAAATGGCACAAGCTCTTTCCTCAACTTCTTCTATTGGCAGTCTGGATCCAATCACATCCATACCATACACAGAAGAAGCTACTCCCCATTCTCTGAATGCGTCAGATATGGTTTTTATCCAGAATCGAAAATTCCAGTGCTTAGGATATCACGATATAATCTTTTGTCTCCTGTGGTGAGGACTGCACCAATTCAATTCCAAGAATTTCGTGCACATTCCCTTCAATCTTTCTTGCAAGGCTTTTGGTAGGCAGATCATTGCAGTCAAGCCCAAACGGTTCTTCAATTTCTACAGAAATAAACTCCAGCCCTATCAAGGCATAGGAAGCGAAGGCTGTCAAAAGAATAGCGAAAAAGCCCACCTTTGGCACCAGAACAAAGGGCAACAAGCCACAATAGGTGAAGATAAATAACTTGATGAAGAAATTATGGGCAAAGGGAATCGGCGTGGCCTTGATTCGCTCACAGGCACCCTGAATATCCAGAAATGATTGGGTTTCAGGTTTGACATTGTTGAGCTGATACCCATCTATGAGTCCGTCTTGATAGAGGATCTCTGAACGTTGGTACAAATCATTGACGATTTTGTTGGGCACATGCTTGAATTTCTTCAAGGATTCAAGGGGTTCTTCAGAATAGGTAGGAATCAATTCATGACTGCTGATATCACGCAAATGATCACTCAAAGCCACTACATAGGCAGAGATTCCCTTGGCAAAGAACCGGCGATTGACCTGATCATCCTTTCGAAGCATCCCATTGAAGATGACGGCGAGACCTCGTGTGTGATTGATCAAGGCACCCCATTGTTTGCGACCTTCCCACCAACGATCATAGGCTGTATTGGTTCGAAATACCATCATCAAACTAAGGAAGACACCTAGGAGTGAAAAGACAGAGGGCTCGATGATGATCACCTCCAGGTCTGTCTCAAAAGGTAAATGACTTTTGATGTGTTCATTGGTCCCAATTTCATTCAAGACAGCAATCACGAGTGCATAGCCAGACATCCACAGGACCATGCGCATGGTCCGCCGGACAACATAACTTGCATTGAAGTGCCGAATGGCTTCCCAGAATTTTTTTGAATTGTAGTTAATCATAGATAGTTGACACTAAAATCAGACCTCAGCGAGGTATTGATGAACAAATTTGATAGCGATAGCTCCTTCTCCTACTGCTGATGCGACCCGATTCATGGCACCAGCTCGCACATCACCAGCAGCAAATATACCAGGTTGACAGGTTTCTAACAGAAATGGTTCACGATCCAGTTTCCAGATTCTCGGATACTGCTCATATCGCATGAGGTCTCTTCCTGTCTCCAGGTACCCTTGTTTGTTGCGAAGAATATTGCTACTGGCCAACCAGTCAGTGACTGGTCGTGCGCCGATGAAAATAAACAGTGCTGATGCCTCCCTCTCATACTGACTCTGGTCCTCCATATTCTCCATGACCAGGCTTTCCAGATGCTCTCCTCCACAAGCTTTGACCACCTGGCGATGACCATGAACATGAATGTTGTCAATCGAATCGATTTGGTCGATCAAATAGCTGGACATGGTAGCAGTCAGATCAGGCTTGCGGATCAATATATGCACCTCAGAGGCATATTGGGACAAATAGACGGCTCCTTGCCCAGCAGAATTTCCCCCTCCAACTACATAGACGGGTTTGCCTTTCACGGAGGCGGCTTCTGTGGTCGCAGCACCATAGTAAATTCCAGCTCCAGTGAATTTTTCTATGCCCTCAGCAGCTAGTTGTCGATAGTCAACTCCAGTAGTAATGATGATCGACTTGGTCCTGACCTCACTTCCATCCTTGAGGGCCAAAGTTTTATAGGCCCCATCAACATCAATCTGGGAAACTTCTTGTGGGGAAAGAAAATCGACCCCAAATCGAGTCGCCTGTGTCAATGCCCGACGAGCCAGATCACTTCCGCTCAGTCCTTTGGGAAAGCCCAGGTAATTTTCGATTCGAGAACTGGTACCTGCCTGCCCACCGGGGGCCCGCTTTTCAACCAATAAGGTCTTCAGTCCTTCTGATCCTCCATACACTCCTGCTGCCAAACCAGCCGGTCCTGCCCCCACGATGACCACATCATAGAGATCTTCCTGTTTCACATTTGGATTCATCCCGACCTTAGCAGCCAGTTCTTGCAAGCTTGGATCAGTGAGGTGACTTCCATCCTCAAAGAAAACCACAGGCAAGTCCCTCTTTTCCAACTCATTGATTGTCAACAGATCAGTCGCTTCTTTGGATTGATCTACGTCTAGCCATAAATAAGGAAAAAGGTTGCCAGCCAGAAAGTCTTTAAGATTATGCGATTTGGGAGAATATTGATACCCTACAACCTTGATTCCCTTAAATCCTGGTTTATATTCTGCTTGCCAATCATCCAGCAAATCGTTCAAAATGGGATACAGTTTTTCAGTGGGCGGGTTCCAGGGTTTCATCAGGTAGAAATCCAGTTGCACATCATTGATCGCCTTGATTGCTGCATCCGTATCAGAATAAGCTGTCAACAAAACTCGTTTTGCGCGTGGAAAAATCAATTTTGCCTTTTCCAGAAATTCCACCCCCAACATTTCGGGCATTCGCTGGTCAGACAGAAAAAGGGCAATGACTTCTCCCTTGTTTTTGAGTTCCACCAAGGCCTCAAGGGCGTCATTGGCAGACTCGGTACTGATGATTCTATAGGACTCACGATATTCCGAACGCAAGTCTCTGCGCAAGGATCGAAGCACCTGTTTGTCATCATCTATAGAAAATATGATTGGTTTTTGGGTTTCAGCCATGGGTTTGGTTTCTTTCAGAGAAATGAAGTTGCCAGAACAAATGTAGTACCTCTCGGCATTTTTGTCATGTATAGGTACAGAAAATTTTCATGAAACATTGGTGCTCCCCTTTTTCGCTTGCCATCCCTCTCAACAGGTGGTATTCCCGCTTTTCAGCACAAGAGGCTTTGCGGAAAGTCCTCACTTGCAGGAACCAGCTAGGCAAAGGGATGGCAGGAAACATCAATAGACTTCGGTTATGATGTATTAGCTCTTGATTATTTGGAATTTTCATTGGTTAAGCTGACACAGGGAACCAGACTTCAAAGGTGGTATCTCCAGGAACTGATCGCACAGTGATATCGCCATCGTGTCGATTGATGATTTTTTTCACAATATCCAACCCCATTCCTGTTCCCTCCCCCATAGGCTTTGTGGTAAAAAATGGCTCAAAAATCCGGCTCAGATTCTCTTCAGGGATGCCAGAACCTGTGTCCTTGATTTCAATCCAGACCTTTTGTCTCGCTTCATATGTTTTTATGCTCAATGTCCCTCCAGGTTCCATAGCCTCGACAGCATTGGAAATCAGATTTGTCCACACTTGATTGAGTTGCCCTCCAAGAGACATCACCATTGGCAAATCGTCTGCAAATTGGTTGGACACCTGAATCCGTCTGTCCTTGAGCTTATGCTTGAGGATCATCAATGTCAACTTCAATCCTTCATGCAGATCTGTTGGTTCCAGAGACTTGCCTCTATCCATATATGAATAGCCCTTGACTGCCTTGACCAGTTCTGCAATTCGGTCAGCGGATTCGCGAATCTCAACCACAAGCTTTTCAAGATTGAGGGTGCTTTCTATCCATTTCAATACTGTAGGCAAGGATTCTTCAGAAACGATATCTGCCAATTTGTCCAATTCCTCCACCTCCAGCCCAAAGTCAAGATAGGTTTCTGCAATATCATCAGCCCCTTCTACCTCATGATCGTCCAGCCAATCTAACAAATCATCCATTTTTTCCTCTCGTTCCAAAATACTCAAGCTCGATTGATTCAGGTTGTTGATTTTTGAAAAAAGGACTCCATTTACTTGATCTGTTTGTTCCGGGGTAATATCCATGGTGATCACTGCCTTGAACTTCTCGGGCGTGGTATGGATATTTTTGTACAGTTCCTCTGAACTACGAACCATAGCTGAAGCAGGATTATTGAGTTCATGTGCCAGACCAGCTGATAACTTACCGAGTGCCATAAGTTTTTCATCCTGAAAGCGGATTTGGCTAAATTCCCGAATACGGCTTGACATAAATCCAACCAGTGCCTGTGTCAACTCATAACTGGCATTGACCATTTCGGTAAAGTAGCGCTTGTGAAGTTGTAAAATGGTACATCTTTCCTGGGATACGCCATGTGCAGATACTTCTTTCATTCGAGAAAATGGAAGAATTCCTGTGATATAGCCAGCATGAAAGATCCCGGCTTCACGTCTTTGGCCATCCCGTTCCAGATACACCAGAAAATTGCCTTTCATCAAGATGACCATATAGTCTGCAGGATCTCCTGGTTGGAAAATAAATTCTCCTTCTTCAAGAGAATAATATTCCGATTTTTCTACCAGCCATTCAAGCGCAGGTCGTTCCTGCTTGGCAAAGGTCTCAAATGAAAGCAATTGGTCTATCAGATCAGAAGATTTCTCCAGGGTTTGCATATAGATTTGAGGGATTTTTGGGTTTTGAATGATTAGGGGACACTTGAGGTGCCCAGAATGTGACAGCAATGTCTAGGTTATTTGATATCGAATTGAGACTATTGCTGTTTATCAACATGAAGATATCAATTGCTTTGAGAAAATCGAAGAATTGGGATCTGGAAAACAATCGATCCTGTTTCTTAAAGGTTCCAAACAGAGGATGAATGTAGTCTGAAATCTTGAATGCTCGACATAGCAGGATTTCTGTCAGGTTCTCACTCCCGAGTTAGCAGGATACAGATTATTCCCAGGATCGATATGGAGATTCGCATGAGTCGAATTTTGCCTTTCTCCTCCTCGCCGGATTACCCTTTTGGTAGAGGGGTATGCCAAGCTATAGAACAAAGGTGTATTCGCAGAGATGATTGGACGATCATCTTCAATAAAAATCGGCTCATACATAAAGTACAAGCCGAAGGTACCCGAGATCGGACTCGAACCGATACGGACATTTCTGTCCATTGGATTTTAAGTCCAACGTGTCTACCAATTTCACCACTCGGGCCCGTCCACGAAAGACGGCGTAAAGATGAAGAATTCTTATTGAACTTCAAAGAGGCAAAGTCGAGATGGTGGCAGTTCAATGGGAATCCGAAAGGGGGCCGTAGAAAGGTCCATCTGTTGTTTTGAAAGGAGGGTTCCTGTTTCATCAGTCAAGCGTAGCTGATAACTTCCCGGTCGAAGCAAATACAGTTCGGCTTCCAGGGAGCGTGAACCTTCGCCAAAGTAAAATAACTCTGCCCGAAAATGTGTCGGTTCAGCATCCAGCACAAGGGCAGCAAAGTCTCTCGCAGGGCTTAGCCAGCGAACGGCATTCATAGGAAAATATAGTGCATCTCCAACATTTCCTGTCAGGGAAGCGAACAAGATGTTGGCATCATAGGAAGGAATTGGGTCATCCAGGAGATCATTCAAATAGGCTCCATGAAAGCTGAATACCCGATCGGTCCATTTGACTTCTGAGGTAAAGGCCTCAAAATTATACAAAAAGGCGCCGGATTGTTCATGCAGATGGTCTTCCAACGATTGTCGATCATCACCAAAGCGCATCCGGGAATAAGCATCCCCAATTCTCACAATCAGATCATCAAACTGCTGATCTCCGGTGATCATGCGATACTTGGCCAATACACCCGGCAAGAAGGATGGCATTTGCTTGACACACCACTCCAGACTTCCGGCTTTGGGAGTAGGGTGAATAGCTTGATTGCTGAACTTTCGATAGATACTAGCCATCGAAAAGATTGGCTGGAGATAAGTCTCCTTTCCACTCATATGGAAACACAAGAGCATGGTATTGAGCATCATCCCCATTGCACTTGGCCAAACATAAAGAGGATCATCATCATGATTGCCTGGGTCCCACCAGGTCTCTGTCATTCCGCCTATTCCCCCATCCGGCCAATGTATAGCAGAGGGGACAATTCCTGCTGGCTTGCCTTTTTCTTCCCTCGCTGTCGCCTCCACCCAGGTATCCATCCAGTCAAGAACCAATCTCCCAATCCGTTCGTTTCCTGTTCTTTGCCATAGCAAGAGAGCAGGTTGAATCACTCTGGGATGATATACCGTGTCACAGGCTTTTTCAGGAGAGGGGTCAACTGTTTCTGAGCTGAAATAGGTGCTTTTGAATTGAAGGAATCCGCGTTCATTTCGTCCTGTCCACAAGCTTTCCATCAATTCGACAAGCTGCATGGCTCGATCCTGCCATTCAGCATCATTGGGCTTGAGATGCATCATCGGAGTAATGGTATCAGCCGAGTCTTCGGCGGTATGCTCGACATCATACACGCGATCCGTATAGCCTTTTTCCATTTTTTCAGTAGCAAATAGCCCTTTGGATAGCCGTTCTTGAGCTTCAATTAACAGGGGATCTTCCATACCAAGCAGGATGGGAATCCATTTTCGCCACATTTCAACATCATCTCCCCATCCGCCGCCATATTGTCCATCTGGAACCTGTCTTTCCTTCACCCACCAGTGAAGAATCTTTCGCAATTTCTCCAGAACTTCTCGCTGGTGATTGGCCCAATCAGGTGCATGTTCATCCTTTTGATTCTCTCCTTTCCAGGGAATATGTTTTCCCCAATACATGCCAAAAATGGGATTGGTCGGAAAGGCCTCAAAAGCAGCCTGTAGACAATGTTGAATTTCTTTTTGATACATTGCCTTGGTTTCAGGAATCTTCTGGATGTTGCCATGCTCCAACATATCATGGATCAACATTCTTCCTCTATACCAATACATCAATGGCAATAAGTCTGGATCGGCATCTTCAATGGGGAAGTGATAGGTTTCCGGCGTGATTTTTCGATCAATATAGGATGCCAAATATCTTCTGGGCCGATCTGCTGGGGGCAATTCCAAAAAAATCTCTTTTCCAAAGGCCCAATGATGAATCATTTCCAGAAGGAGGTCCAATTGCCGGCGTTGCAGTAAGGACAGATCTGCTGTCTCAGACAGCGCTATCAAGTAGCGATATCGCGCCTGTTCATCGACAAGATTCCCAGCGAAGACAATGGCTTGTTTCCAGCTCATATTTGTCTCTCGGCATCCCAGCGGGAAAGCCCAATATGCCAGGAAAGAGAGCAGGATGGATTGAGTAAAATCCCTTCTGGATAAAGAATCCGAAGTCATACCTAGTACTTGTCTTCCAAACTTTTGGTGTGATGTTCAGTATGATAGATGGTAAAAAACAGCATTTCCCGGATCAACATTTTTCCTAAAAGCGGATGAGGCAATAGATATTTATCCAGTTTTTCTTCCTCCCATTTTGCAATGATTTTGGTCAACTTCCCCCGCTCCTTGTCTAGCTCAGCGATCAGGCCAGATTTGTCTGTAGCCTTGGATTCCTCTGCAACAAATTGAGCCGTGGAGACTCCTCCACCTGCCAACTTCTCCTGGTATCTTTGTACCACTTCATCATATGAGCGGAGTGGTCGATTGGGTTTTCCAAACATGGCCTTTAGCTGGATTTTTGGCAACCGGAGGGCCATATTGAGAGGCTTGGTACTTTTGATCAAATGGGAAATGTGCTGTCCTGTCGTCCATTTGCCTTCAGGTCCCTGACTGAATCGCTCAGCTGGCTGCTGTTCGAGCCATTGGAACAATCGATCAAATCGTTGGTCAATTTCCTGGATGATGTCATGTTTGGTTTGAACCATATTGAATTACTAACTATAAGGTTGACAAATGGCAAGATAGAAAAAAGAACTGGCAGCCTTGACAACTTTTTTTTCGTATTCATATGTATAGGCACTTTCTATGGCTACCATTCTCTACTACCAACTTCGCCTACTGGCGATTCTATGCATATCCCTTCTTGCTTCAGCTCCCTGTCTACAGGCCCAGGCTCAACTCACCCAATCTTCCATTCTGGATCAATCCATTTCTGCTTCATATCAAGGGAAGCACCTCATTGCGATTTTTCAGGCATTGGAAGCAGAATATGATATTCCTTTTTTTTACCGGGAGGAATGGATTCCTCCTACTCAGCTGAATATGACGGTAGATGATCAGGCCTTAGGGACGGTGTTGACAGAATTGTTGCCCCCCCTCAATCTGACATATGCAGTTTATGACAATCAGGCTATTCTCATTGGACGGGCTGATGAGATGAAGCGAATGAATAGTTTTTCTTTTGAAGAATATGTGAAGAAAGTCGGATCATTAGGGGTGGAAGATCAAGTCAAACCAGAAAATCTATATGTGGTTGGAGATGATCAAATCCGGCCTCGACCCAGACAGGCGACATTGAGAGGGACCTTGTATGACATAGATACAGAAGAACCAATCTCAGGAGCTCGCATTGCTTTTCCCGACATTCAAACAGGTGCATTCACTGATGAGAAAGGCCAATATGAAGTTGTCTTGCCCAGCGGCACTTTCGATATGGAAATCCAATCCTCGGGCTATACGCCTCTTCAAGCACAGATTGAGGTGTTTTCTGATGGGGTTCTGGACTGGGAATTGATGTATGATGCTTTCAAGCTTGAAGAAGTTCTCCTGGAAGCAGCACGTGCAGGCCAGAGTGTGTCAGGCTCTTCTATCGGAAAAATTCAAATATCGATGATTGAAGCCAGAGAAATGCCTTCTCTCGCTGGCGAACTCGATGTTCTGAATTCTGTCTTGCAAATTGCCGGAGTAACCAAAGCAGGCGAAGTATCCAGTGGTTTCAATGTTCGAGGAGGGGATATTGATCAAAACCTGATCATGCAAGACGGGAATATGGTATTCAATTCCTCCCACTTATTGGGATTCTTCTCTGTGATCAATCCCGATTTGATCAAAAACACAACCTTGTACAAAGGACACATCCCAGCCCAATTTGGCGGACGTGTCTCTTCTGTCCTGGACATTGAAATGATGGACGGAAGTTTCCGCAAGGCCAGAGGGACGGGGAACATAGGACTCTTGTCGAGTAAACTCATGGTCAGTGGCCCGATCAAAAAGCATAAAAGCTCAATCATTCTGGGACTAAGAGGGGCCTATCCTGGATGGGCACTCAGACAGATTGAACGTGTGACTGCAGCAAAAACCAGTACAGTTAGATATGGAGATGCCACAATCAAACTTACCCAAAAACTAGGGGAAACAGGGAAATTATCGTTGTTTGGCTATCACAGTACAGACTTATTTGATCTTGAATTTGATTTTGGATTTAACTGGCAGACCAGTTCAGCTGGCCTTTCCTGGCAAAACATCTTCAATGATCGATTTTCTGCCAAGGTGGATGTAAATGCAGGTCGATATAGAAGCAATTCTACCATCAAAGATCGCTCCTTTGGAATTACCTATGGCTCTGGCATGGACAATATTCGATGGAAAGGGGATTTTCATTTACTCCCTGATGACAACCACAGCATCCATTTCGGACTCACTGGTACGTATATGGATGTGAGTCCCAATACATCCTTGCCACATGGGCCAACCTCCACCATCGTTCCCATGAGTATCCCAAAGGATCAAGGATTGGAAATGGCCCTCTATGCCAATGATGACTGGCGTATCAATGATTTCCTGAGTATGTCTCTCGGTTTGCGCCTTTCTTCTTTCCTCAATATGGGTCCTTTCGATGTGCGGAATTATGCAGAAGGGATAGAAAGAGACGCCGCTACAATTACCACTGTTGTTTCACATCCTTCAGGGGAAATTGTGAAGGCATTTGGAGGACTCGAACCAAGGATGTCAGCGCGCTATTTGTTTGACGAAACGACCTCTGCCAAACTTAGCTACAATCGGGTCAATCAATACCTTCATCTATTGACAAATACCAGCTCTGCGACTCCGATTGATCTGTGGCAGTTGAGCAATACCTATTTCCCGGCACAAAGATCGGACAATTTATCTGCAGGGCTGTTCAAAGATTTTTCCGGTCAAAGATGGCAAGCCTCTTTGGAAGCATTCTATCGGGATATGAAGGGCCTTGTTGTTGCAAAAGACCTTGCCAGCCTTCAAATCAATCCCCAAATCGAAACTGAATTCCTTAACGCCAAAGGAATTTCCTATGGAGTAGAAGCGGGAATCAATGCTACCTACCCCAAATTCAAGGCCCAGGGAATTGTTACATTCTCCAGGAGTTTCAGGAGGACAATTGATAATCCTGGTGGTGTGGAGGTAAATGCTGGTAATTGGTTTCCCTCAGATTTTGACTCGCCTCTCAATGTTTTTCTTTCGACCAAATGGCGATATCGCAGACATACCACTCTGACTGCTAGCTGGGTATACAAGACAGGGCGACCTATTACGGTGCCTGATGGCGGAGTATTCCTCTATCCCAACTGGTTTATTCCCTACTTCTCAGAACGGAACAGCTTCCGCATTCCTGATTATCATCGATTCGACTTCGCCTTTACATTCGATGATGGAAAATACAAGCGACAAGACTTGATGTTTGATTTCAAGATTTCTGTCTATAATTTATATGGGCGAAGGAATCCTTACTCGGTCTTTTTTCAAGGGTCCCAGGGAGAATTTCAGGCATATCAGCTTGTCATTCTGGGTACCATCTTACCTTTCTTCAGTGTCAATTTTCGTTGGTAATCTCCAGATGGTCTCAATCTCAACATGATGAAATCCATACCCATATACTATCTGATTGGCCTAATGAGCCTGTTGTTATGTTCCGCATGTATTCTCAGATTTGATGTCGATCCTAATCAGGGAAGAGAAGCAGACAATCTTCTTGTTATCGATGGTCTGCTTTCCAACAGCCCCACGGAGCGATTGATTCGCGTCAACTGGCAAGATGGGCGGGGCACCATTACTTCCCCATTTGCGGAAGGCAGCATCTTCAAAGATGGACAAATGTGGGCGACACTTGACCCTGATACCCTTGGGTTGGTTCTTCCAGAGGAATTCTTATTTGAAGAAGGGGCCAGTTATCATCTTGAGATTATTGTGGATGATAGTCTCGAGTACCATTCGCAGCCCCAAGTGATTTATCCCAGCTTACAGACTGATTCTTTGAGTTTTGAGGTAGATCGTCAATTGGTCAGAAATTCAGCGAATGTCAATGTACTTCGAGAGTTTGTTTTGATTTCGGCCCATGTTACACTTGCGGCCTCTTCAGACAAAAAAGAATATTACTATTGGAATGTCGATGAAGCCTGGTCCTTCACCGAAATCACTGATCCCAGAGTTCCTGGAGATATTCCAAGAACCTGCTATCCAAGAGGGTCTATTTCCCAGTTTCCTGCAACTCTATTAAGCAATGATCAAGTCCTAACTGGTCCCACAGAAATCCTGATAGCTTCCCGATTTATTGATGAATCCTTTTTGGAGAAGCACTATTTTACAGCATACCTCAGAGCCATCGATCCAGCCACTTTTATTTATTTTAAAAATGCCACCAGTTTGGGAGAAAATGCCGGTTCCTTGTTTGAACAGTTTCCTGGCACCATTAAGGGAAATCTCTTCAATCCCAACGATGACAATGAATTAGTTATGGGAAATGTCGCATTTTCTCTTGTCGATACATTGCATTTCTCCGTGAGTAATTTTGAACTCAAGGCAAGGATTTTTGATGTGTGTACAGCAGAAAATGTCTTCAGCAACCCCATTCGCTGTTTTGATTGCACCTATGCTTTTGGGGCAGAATCATTGATAAAACCTGATTACTGGGAATAATATGCGTCGCTTCAACCTATTGTGGATATTCATTTTTTGCTCGATACTCTCTCCCTTTGCCTGGTCCCAATCACAGACAAGTTTCCCGGAGGATCTTGTTGTACATTTCGACAAAGCCTTCTATGCAGCAGGAGAGGATGTATGGTTTAGTGTCAAGTTCCTGGATGCTGCTCATCCCAGCAATGTGGTCTATACGGAGTTGATAGGGCCAGATGGCACCTTTCTGTCTCACCAGATCCTGTTGGCGGACGGCATGGTGGCCTCAGGAGACCTTCCTCTCTCGCCTGATCTTCCCACTGGATATTATGAATTCAGAGCCTTTACAAGCTGGAATTTGCAATTTACTCCCCAAATGGTATATCGAACCTATATTCTGATCTACCACCCCAAAGATGCCGTCTTGCCTGGTGTGCCCGCCCCTCTGGATGCATATGCTCCTGCAGTATCTCAACATATCCGATTGAATATGAATGCACATGAGTTTGGACGGAGAGATTCCGTTTCGCTCTCTATTTCTCCAGCTTCATTGGGGGTTTCGGGTATGACTGGCCAGGTATCTTTGTCCGTCATGGATGTCAGGTATGTGCAATCTGCGGATCACTCATCTTCTGAACAATCTTTTGATGAGCTCAGAACCAATTATGTGGCTCATCCCGAGTTTTTTGAACCAGAAAAGGAATATACGCTTCGGTTTCGGATGCGCTATCCTACGGACCAGCAATTGGTCAATTCGTCATTTGTCTACGCATTTGTGAAAGCTACCCAACAAAAAGTCATTCAGAAAGCCTATGATGGCCTTGTCACCTTTTCTTTTGGGGAATTCTATGACAGTACAGTGGTACAAGTATTTGATGCCGATCCCTTTCGGCGTCCTTATATCCCTGACATCGGATTGCTGCCGCCACCACGACCTGATATCCCTCCCTCCCCTCTGGATTCAGAACCACCTATGAATGCAGCTGTTGGACATTATTTGGCTTTGTTTCGACAACGATTCCAGGTGAATGCCTTGTTTGAGAGCAATCAACAGATTAGGGCCTTGCGTCCCAAACGCAAACTCCTTGATTTAACACCGACTTCGGCTTATCCTGTCAAGGATTTTCCAGCAGTTCGAACGATGGATGATTTTTTCAAGCAAATTGTCAATCCCGCCAGTATCAAGCGTGCAAAAAGAAGGGATCGTAAATTCGGTAATAACGCACGTCGATTTAAGTTGTACATCCCCCATAAATTTCCGCTTTCCCCCAAGGAAGTAAAAAAACCTCCCTTGCTGCTGGTGAATGATTATTTCACCTATGATTCCGATGCCATTCTTAACACAGACTGGTATGATATAGAACAGGTCGATGTGTTCAACACTGCCAATCAATTGCCAGTTCAATTTGGACCGATTGGATCGTTTGGGGTTATCGCTTTTTACACCTATGATGGGGAGACTCCTGATCGAATCAAGGATGCCCCCAACAATCTGAAAGTGCAAGGATTCTATCGACCCAGGCGATTTCCAGCCCCTACCCCAGTGCTGAATCAGGACTTGAGTAAAATCCCTTTTCTTAGTCCTTTGATGTACTGGTCGCCGAATATTTCTCTAAATTCCAGTCAGACAACTACTATCAATTTTTTGACTGGTGATCAAAAGGGCAAATATCTGGTGCGTGTCCAGGGATTCTGGGCTGATGGAAGACCTATCTTGGGAGAGACTGTGATTGAGGTTAGGTAAGTGGCCGAAAGTGGATATTCTTCCCACTCACTTCCCTTTCTCTGCATAGACATAATATGCACCATTTTCCTGGCCATCTGCATATTCAAACTCCGCTCGAAGTTCATAGGTACCTGGATCAAGTGAAAGGGTAAAAACAGCTGCTTTATCTCCTTCAGACACGGTTGTTTCCATCTTTTGTTCCCCGATCTCCAAGTGTGCCTTGACAATATCTATAGGAGTGCCTTGCTTGAAAGCCAGCCCTTGCGGAATCATATCTCCTTCAGGAGCTGACGACAGAATCTCCAAATTCGCCTCCTTAGGCCACCGCTGAAGTTCAAACCGGTATTCTCCCGACTCTTGCACTTCTACAGCCCAAAATCCCTGCAACATCTTGGCGGATCTGATATGCGCCTGATGCCAGGCAGGATAGCCTTCGGTTTCTGGATGAAGATCATGATGTGTAAATCCTTGAGGACCTGCCTGACTTCCCAAAGGCACATAACAATACTCATCCTTGCGCCGGCTCACATGTGCCCACCAATTCTCATAAGCTGCCATTAGATTGGCGGCCATGAAGGAATGCTCTCCTGCTAAATTGTTTTTCTGTTCAGGGTCTTGTCGGAGGTTATACAATTCTCCATTGACCAGTCTCCAATCGCCATTCATGACACAAAATCTCCTGTACTTGATCAAGCTGTCTTCTCGCTGAGTATCAGCAAACAGAATTCGATCTCCCCACTCACCGGATTGATCGATCAGTGGTTTTAGGCTAATTCCATCAAACTCCTGCTCTGGATCTGGACTAATGCCACACAATTCCAGGAGGGTTGGTCCCAAATCTATGGCTCCGGTCAATTCGTCAATGTCTCGTCCTATATTCAGATTCCCATTTTTCCAATGTATAAAACAAGGAACCCGATGTCCTCCTTCATATTCTGAGCCTTTCTTCCCGCGCATTCCTGCATTGTATCCTTCAGAGACAAAGCCATCTTTCAGATTACAGCCAGCTGCCGTTCCATTATCAGTAAGAAATACAAAGATGGTATTGTCTGCAATATTCAGCTTGGTCAACTTTTCTCGCAAGAGTCCGATATTTTCATCAATGTTGGCAATCATTCCAAAGAAGTTGGCATTGACCACTCCGTCCATCTGTTCATACACCTTGCTATAGGCTGTATCTACATGAAAGGGGCCATGTGGCGCGTTGGTTGCCAGATAGCAGAAGAATGGACCATCTTTATTGGCTTCAATAAAGGACATTGCTTCTCTGAACCAAACATCGGTACAATAGCCTTCATGTTTTTCTGGCTCACCATTTCTAAAATAGGTGTCATCAAAGTAATCATTGTTCCAATAATCAGGGGTCTGTCCCACTCCTCCTCCACCATGCATCAACACCTCCTGAAATCCACGATCTTGTGGCCGATAGGGATAGTTGTCACCCAGATGCCATTTGCCGAACATGCCAGTTGTATAACCTGCTTGTTGAAAATTCTCAGAGATCATCCTTTCATCTGCCCAGACCATTTGTCTGCCTTGAATGGTATGCCATGCTCCGGCATTGTTACAATATTTGCCAGTCATCACACTTGAGCGAGAAGGGGCGCAGGTAGTTCCTACATGAAAGTTGGTCAGCCTGAGACTTTCCCCATGCAAGATATCAAGATTAGGGGTTTTGAGCCATGGGTTGCCATGAGCTGATAAGTCCCCATAGCCCTGGTCATCTGTGATCACAACAATCACATTGGGAGGTCCATGAGAAACTTGCTTTTTACAACTGATACATATAGATATTCCGCAAAGACAGAAAAATAGGATTGGATATATATTTTTCATTGTAAGATTAGCTAGGGTTTGTAATTCTTCCTTATTATTCACCCAAAAGGACAATCGTTTGTACAGGGGCAAAAATTCATTGATTCATGGTTAATCTCCTAATTTCCCATCAAAAGTGATATTTATTCCGTCTATAGACAAATGAATATTGATTATTTGAGCTTTGAGAGGCGATTAATTCTCTGTACTTTAGAAATAGATTCTTCAGGCGAAAGAATTCGAACGATTGAATAAACGACTACAACTACCCTTATGCGACAATTTAGAACATTATTTTTGGTTTTGTGCGTCACTCTATGTCCTCTATGGCTTGTTGCACAAAGTGGGACAATTTCCGGTAAAGTTATTGATTCAAAAGGCGTGTTGGTTGGCGCAACCGTTTATTTGGAAAGTTCTAAAGCACAAGGTGCTAATTCAAATATCAATGGAAAGTTCATCATCTCTGGAGTCAAGCCAGGAGAACAAACTGTTGTTTTTCATTATTTAGGATATAATTCCAAGACGGTTTCTGTGGCAGTTAACCCCGGAGAAGTCAGTGAAGTCACAGTGGAGCTTATACCACTGGTCTATGAAGGAGAAGAGGTGATTATTTCCACCCAAAGAAGAGGACAAACTGAAGCCATTAACCAACAGTTGGCCAGTGACAAGATTGCGAATATCGTCTCCTCAGACAGAATTCAGGAATTGCCGGATGTCAATGCCGCAGAAGCCATTGGTCGTCTACCCGGTGTCGCTTTGACAAGAAGTGGGGGGGAAGGACAGAAGGTGGTGATCAGGGGGATGCATCCAAAGTATAGTGCGATCACAGTGAATGGGGTGAGACTCCCATCGAATTCCAGTACGGATAGATCTGTAGATCTTTCGTTGATTGCTCCTGAGTTGTTGGATGCGATTGAGGTCTTCAAAACACCCTTGCCCGATATGGATGCGGAAGCAGTTGGGGGCACTGTGAACCTTCGAATTCGCAAAGCACCTGATCGATTCAAATTAAATGCAAAAGGGCTGTATGGGTTTAATAATCAAGCCAGACAGTTTAGAGATTACAAGGGCGTTTTTCAGGTGAGCAACCGGTTTTTAAATAAAAAATTGGGAATCATTGCGCAAGGGAGTGTGGAGCGCTTCAACAGAAGTGGTGATTTTTTGACGAATGGATGGAGACAAGGGCGGACTGATTCATTGGGAAACACGGAGGTTCTTGGAAGCAGTCTCAATTTGGAGGACAGATCAGAGATTCGTCAGCGATACAATGGGAGCCTTTCTTTGGATTATAAGCTAAACCCTAAACATGACCTTTCTCTTTTTGGGGTTTTTAGCCGAACGGACAGAGATCAGTTTAGAAGTTCTGAGGTCTACAATCCCTCCAATCCCTCTATCGAATATCGTGCACAAGGAACCGAAAATATCCTTTCACTTTATTCTCTTACCCTCAGTGGGGATCACAATTTTGGGTTTCTGAAAGCAGATTGGAGTCTGGCTCGATCCCGCTCCAATAGCAATACTCCTTACAATTATTTTATCCGATTCCGTGACACACAGAATTCCTTTGATTCAGAGTTGAATCAGGATGATCATCCACGACTGTATTTTAATGCAGCTCAACCTGATTTGACAGAAACTATTTTGGTTGGTGGGGAATCAGAAACTTCCGATGCCTTTGAGAACACAAATACAGCCTTATTGAACTTAGCAATTCCCGTAAAAATCAACAAAAACACCAGTCTGGAATTCAAATTTGGAGGAAAATATTATGGCGTGGATCGTGCGCGAACCTTTGATCGAAGATCTGAAAACTTTTATTATTTGGGGGGAGAATTTGCTCAGAATGCTACCGCATTGTTTGAAGGGAATGGAGGTTCAATTACCAATATTATCACCAATCCTGCGTTGATTGGGATCAATACGTTCATTTCTTCTCAATCTTCTCCGGTATTTTTGAATGAGGAAGGACAACAAATTTCCCTCAACAGTAATATTGATCCTGCGATTGTCAGATCCTGGTACGAGTCGCAACAATCCATATTGACTTCAAATAGATTTGGCTTGGTTAATCAATATCAGGTCTTTGAGTCTATCACGGCGGGATACGCCATGTTGAAATTCAAAATAGGAGATGTATTAACCGTTATTCCAGGTTTTAGGTATGAACTGTCAGATAATGAATACCGTGGGGGATTCTCTACTGTCAGTGGTCGATATGGCGTCAATGGGGATTATATAGATACTACCACATATCAAAAGTATGGAGAACTGCTGCCACATCTTCATATCAAATTCAAGCCCGCGGAATGGTTTGATATTCGGGCTTCCTACTCGAAAACCATGGCGCGACCTGATTTTTCTTATATCACTCCCAGGACGCAGATCAATCACACCTCTTTAAATATCGCTGCAGGAAACCCCAACCTTAGCCATATGGTGTCAACGAATTATGACATCAATATCTCTGCATACAAAGGGACGCTTGGTCTTTTGAGCTTTGGAGTATTCAGGAAGGATATCACCAATGATTTTTTTCCCTGGACTGTCAATTTAGCGGACTCTGCTATACGGGCTCAGAGTGGATGGGATGATCTTGGGGGATATGAATTAAGATCCTATACCAATCTGGATTCGTCTCAGGTATATGGATTTGAGGTTGACTTACAAACCAATCTTGGTTTTTTGCCCAAACCGCTGAATGGGATTGTTTTGAATGTGAATTATTCCCGTATGTTCTCCACCACAACTGCCTTTTTCCAGACCTCAGAAACAAGGTTGATTATTCCATTCCCACCTATTTTTGAAACGACCTATACCACACACGAAAGGGAAGTTCAACGGATTAGCCAACTTCCTCATATTCTTCACCTATCAGTGGGCTATGATATTGGAAAATTCTCTGCAAGGGTCTCTGGTATCTACCAGGGAAGCAGGCCTACAAGCTATAACCTGAACAAGGATTTCGACCAGTTCTCATTAGAGTTCTGGCGATGGGATGCTTCTGTTAAGCAAGGAATCGGTGAAAACTGGACTGTCTTCCTGAATCTGAACAATTTCTCTAATCAACAGGATATCAGGTTCACCCAAAGTGAGAGTTTCATCAGAAATGTTCAAACTTTTGGTTGGACGGGGACGGTTGGTCTCCAATATCAAATTCGTTAGTCCTAAATTTTGTAAGCTTTATAGATGTAACATTTTTTAATCATTATTTAACCTTAACCTTTATCACAATGAAGCTATTTTACACGACTGTTCTTACAGTTCTGATTTTTGCACTTTCTATCCCGGCCCAGGCCCAAACCACCATGAACATTCCAGATAATGGGGATCCTGCGGTACCAACCGATATTTTTGATGTCATCATGGGAGATACTGCTTCTGATGGGACCAGAAATGATCCGAATACCATTTATACGCTGGATAATGGAGTTATTTATCAGACAACTGGAAGGCTTGTCAACAAGCCAGATTGGCCTCTGCAAATTCAAGCTGTTGACTTGAACAATTTAACCACGAAGCCAATCCTGACCCGGACCCCCAATGCTACTGGTAACTATCCGGATATCATGCGGGCTGAAGGGGATGTTACGCTCCTCAACCTCCATATCATTTCTGGAGAGAAAGCTGCAGGGGAACAGCATGACTGGGGGAAAATCCGCTTTCTTGGTCCTAAAACCCGTGTCGTTGTAGAAGATTGTATCATTGAGAAAGATCGTGGTGGGTTTCTTCAGCTTCGCGCTGACAGTGTAAAAATGTATGTCAACAACTGTATTCTCAGAAATGGTGGAAACAGAAAGATCCGTGAAGGAAATGGTCGTGGAATTGACTCCAGAAATTTTGCTTTTGACACCTTGATTGTTCGGAATACCATCATTCATAACATCATTGACCGTGTATTCAGAAGCCTTGGTAACACCGTTCCTCACAACTACATCGAGTTTGATCGCAATACTGTCTTCAATGCAGGTGGACGTCATGGTACCTTTGTATTTGAGTTGGCAAAGCATGTCAAGGTTACCAATAACCTATTGATCAATCCAATGATGTTGGGAGATACACCTTTCAATACAGATGAGCAAAACAATCCTGATGATGGAAATATGCACATCTTCACCATCGATACGCTATTGGCTGACACCAAGTTTGATATCCATCATAACAACATTTTCTATACGCAAGATGTAATTGATGCCTGGGCGAATACGACTATCCCTGATACCATTGACAGACCAGTTATGCCTGATGTCTACTCTTCTTTGATCAAAGAATCTATGGGGGATGATACCCTGAATTCCTATATCATGGATGTCATTACTCTAAACAATGTTCCTCAGAACATTACTCAGTATGTGATAGATCATTACACAGATCCTGGAGCAGAAGACATGTTTGATTTTGTTGTTGAAGATAGCCTAGCATTTGGAACAGCCATCGACTTTGGCAACCTGTTTAAGTTTTCCGATTTCGATCCTTGCTATGATGCGATGTCAGCATCTGCTACTGCAGGTGAAGGCGGAAGCTCTCTTGGATATGTCATTGGCTGTGCAGGCCTCACCAATGTCAATAGCATCAAGGATGATATCAACGATCTGTTGAATCTGACTGTTGCGCCAAATCCGTTTAACCAATCCACCACTATCTCCTACAACTTGACTCGACCAGGAATGGTTCAGATGAATGTATTTGATGCTACAGGAAAGGTCGTCAGTACATTGGTTAATGGTCCACAACGCGTTGGTGAGCAAAGAGTAGAGTGGACTGCGAATGCAAGATTAAGTTCTGGCCTGTATTTCCTCGTACTCAAAACAGACGAAGGATATATGACCAAGAAAATGATGCTGAACTAATATGGCTTAAGCCAGAAAGGTTCATAATCTGAACAAAGAGGCACTAAGACACAGAATTAATCTACTGATTATCATCTGTGTTTCAGTGCCTCTTTCCTATTTACCTTTATCCTGATGCCAAATCCCTTTGCTATGCAAACACCATTCACTCTTCGGTCTATACTTCCCTGGACATTTTTGCTTTTGTTCCTTTATCCATCTTTTTCCTTTTCACAAATCAATGTTCTGGATACCCTGCTAGAGATTCAATCCATCACCAGTCTTCCTGCCACTACTGATCGACCTGTTCGGCTGGGACAGCTTCCAGATGGCACATTGATTTATGGTACCCTTGACGGGCAGATTCGATCTGTCAAAAATGGTGCTACCCAACTCGTGTTCGATGCCAATGATCACAATCTTCCCTACCTCTCTGGCATGGAAACCAAGGGCGACTATATCTTTCTCTGCGGTTCTGTTGTACAGCCAGGAGATACGACCATGATTGGCTATGTCATGAAGGGACATATGCCTACCAATACCTGGTCAGTTATTGCCGAAACAGCTCCATATTACCTGGGACTCAGCTTCAATGATCATCGCTTTAGTTCTTTGATAGTTGGGCTGGATACGCAATATGTCTACGTCCATAGTGGGACAAGAAGCAATTCCGGGGAAGTCCATGAGTTGAGCAATGTACCCAATACTGTTGGCTTGAGAGATCAGGCTATTAGAGGGAAATTGTTCCGCTTTCCGGTTGATTCGAGTCAGACCATTCAACTCGGGGTGGACAGTGCTGGGGTGGAGCAAAGTGGATTCATGTATGCAGAAGGTCTGAGACATGTCTTTGCCCTGGCATGGGGCACAGATGATCAATTGTATGGCGGGTCCAATTCCGACAGAAGAGATGTGGCAGAAGCCTTTTATCAGATTCGGCAAGGAGACCATTATGGGTTTCCCTGGTGGATTGGTGGAGAGCTGAATCCGCTAACTGATCCGAATTATCAGCCTTCCAATGACCAACTCCTTCCAGGAAATGCCAATAATCAAGGCTATTATGATCCCGATCCGAATTTCCCTGCGATTCCTCCTGTATCATTTGTTCAGCCATATAAAAATATAGGACCAGATGCTGACAAATATAGAGATCCTATCACTGGTGCTGTCCGGGATGCCTCCGATGAGGACACTGTGGTCACCTCTTTCTCAGGTCATAGAAGTCCTGTAGGGCTCTTATTTGATCGGGATAGTCTTCTCCCCTACTCCTTCACTGGCCAAGGTTTTATGGTCTCGTATACCAATGGCAGCAGATTGCTACAGGATGATGGGCATGACCTCCTTCAGATTTCTTTCCTTGGTGGTGACACCATCAGCGTCAAGAAACTGGCAACTGGTTTTCGCAATCCCATCAGCATTTTACAAGATCAGGACACCCTCTATTTGCTGGATTCTGGCAGCAGCAATGGGACAGGAAGGGTGATGTATCGGATCACCTTTGCAGATACCACATCAGCTGATAGCACAAGCGCCAGTGGACAAAGCATGCAAGAGGCCGGGATTTCCCTCTATCCCAATCCTGCCTTTGATGTGTTAATGATTGACATTCCAGAAACCCAACAGCTCTCATCCATCCGCATTTTCGATCCGATCAGTGCCAGAATAGTTATGACAGCCGATACAGGAGGCCCTATTGATATTCAGAAACTCCCTTCACAAATCTATTTGATCAACATTCAGATGAAGGATGGTCAATTGTATTATGGTCGATTCCTGAAGAAGTAGTCAGCATTCCAGCGCCTGAATAGGAGAGTAAAAAGTCTATCGAATCCAAAATGGGAAGATGGATGAACATATAATGGTTTTGTATGGAATAGCATGAGGCATCCTGCACATGGGACAAAATTCTCCAGGAACGGAAAACATTTTTCCTTTCATCTTTGTTCCTTTTACAAATTCTCCCTCATGAATACCTCTATGCCTGCTGTCGAAGCTGTTCCCGTGGTCAAGGGATGGCCAATCATAGGGAGTACAAAGGCTTTGCTGGATAACCCTATTCAGTTGTTATTGGAATCCTACCAGGAGTATGGTCACATTTTCAAGCTCAAAACCGTGAATCAAACCATCACGATGATGGCTGGCAGGGAGGCAAATCTATTTCTGGCCAAGCATGCCAATGAATTGTTGAGCACGAAGGAGACCTGGGGATCATTCGTCCAGTCCCTCAATGCTGAAACTGTCTTGGTCGCGCTAGACGGTGAACCACACGCCAAGGTGCGCAAAGCTTTGGCAAGGGGATATTCTCCTCAAATGATTTCCGGTCGTTTTCCCAAGGTGGTTAAGCTCACCGAACAGATCTTGTTGGCGAGATGTCAACAGGAGATCGCGGTAGTCTCTTTCGTTCAGCGTTTGATCACAGAGCAATTGGGATTGTTGTTGGTGAATCGTGCTCCTGGAGAAGATTTTGAGCATTTGTCATACTTCATCCGAGTTACCCTCAATGTGACTTTGCTCAATATGTGGCCGAAAATAATGCTCAAACATCCGCGCTTCATCGCCGCAAAAAAACGGATTCACGCCTTGAGTGATAGCATCATTGCAGCGCACAGGGCGAATCCTCGTCCAGAATTTCCGGACCTGATCGACGATATACTAGAGACCTATGATGAAGGATTGATTCACTTGTCTCCAGAGGATATGATGGTTGCAGTTGTTGGGCCGTTTTTCGCAGGAATGGATACCGTTACGAATACTGTCTCGATGTTCCTGTACGCATTGAAGCAGCATCCAGCAATCTATGAACGCGTAAAAGAAGAAGTCGATACTGTATGGGCAAACGGGATTCCCAATTCACAGCTGTTTCAGAAGATGCAGATTACCCATAGATTCATTCTGGAAACGCTGCGCAGGTATCCTGTGACACCTATGATTCCACGGACAGCGATCAAGGACTTTGTTTTTGAAGGCAAACAGCTAAAGAAAGGGGATACTGTGTATATGGCACAATCCGTAACACATTTCCTTCCTGAGCTATTTCACGATCCCATGACATTTGATATTGAGCGATTTGCTCCTCCCCGAAATGAGCACAAACAGAAAGGGGCTTTCAGTCCATATGGGATTGGTGCACACAAATGTTTGGGGGCTCGTCTCGGAGAAATTCAGATGCTTCTCACACTCGCTACCCTTATCAGAACTGTAGAGTTTGACATTGTACCCAAAGACTATCAACTCAAAATGCGCACCCTCCCCACCATTGGCCCCGAACCAAAGTTTCGTATCCGTCTGCGAAAAAGGAAGGTTTAAGGTTGAGAAGAAGTACTTCATGAGGTATGAAGGGGCTTCTCCACCAACAAATTGATTTTCTCCCTAAAAAAACTGTAGTGTCGCGAATGTGGTTTTTCTCTGGTTCAAAACGGGTTGTTATTCACCGGATATCCATTCATTAACAAATTTACAGCAAATTCATACAACCAATTCATTGCCGCTTATTCAAAACGTTGATCGTTTGACGTATTGTCATTCATAAGAAGCCAGTCGAATACATGGTCCTGGCAACAATTAACCTCCCGTTCACCCGCAACATTTATTCGAATACATTCTGGCGATTCTTCAGGATTAGGATTCATTGTTCACTTGGAAACAACACTTGCTACCCTGGACGCAACGCTTCACTTCCATATCGGAAAAGAGAACATTCATGAAATTCGGTTCAAAGAACAGGAAGAAAAAATCAGGCGAATCGAAGAAGACAATCACCTTCTCAAGGAGAGAATCATTACTCTTGAGCAAAATGTTTCGCGCTAGGAATAAATCAAAACTCGTGTTAGTTTTGATTTGACTTAGATATGTGCTTGCAAGAACCCTTTAAACACAATCCAATAATGCTTTTCCCATGTCATTTGAGACCAATGAAGTTATCCTTACCGATCAGGCCAGAAAACTTCTAGCTATTTGCATGTACTACGAGTCAGTAATCTCTGTTCAATTTGGTCCGCAGGATCTAACGAAATACCGGAACTTTGCATCCGTTGAGATGCAGAGGATTATCAGGGAGCAGATCCATAATTCTTTGAAAGATGTTCCAGCGTTTTTGGACCATTTTGAATGACATAACTATCTTAGGTGAAATGGAGATCCCATTTTTTAACTATTTGATGCGTCCATAACAATCAACATGTCCAAAAGAAAGCGATCCTTCAATGACAAGGTAAGAGAAACCAATAATCAGCCCTTTATTGGTAGAGAAGCTGCAATTGAGCAGTTTCGGAAAAATCTTGAAATAGGCACTGATAGTAATGAATTTCTAAACATCTTCAATGTACATGGTCAAGGGGGGGTTGGAAAATCCACGTTGATTGAAAGACGGTATTTAGAACTTGCAAAAGCTTCTGGCTATTGCAGTGCTTTTGTAAATCTAGAGGACAATCGTTGGTTTGAAATTCCTTCTCTCATGGAAGAGATAGCAAAACAATTGGAAAGCCAAGAGGGAGGTTTCAAAAAATACAGGGAGACATACAAACTCTACCTTCAGGAAAAAGGCAAGCTTGAAAAAGATCCTGAAAGACCTAAAGGAGCCTTGGGAAAAATAATCAGAGAAGGTCTGAAAATTGGCGGCAAAATTGGAAGAGAAGCACTTCCTGGAGGTGGATTGATTGTCTCAGATGCTATGATTGGCGCGGTTTCAGGGATTGGAAGCGAGTGGACGGATTTTGTGATGCGAAAAATTACCAATATAGATGAGGTAGAATTGGTGTTAAACCCCATCGAAACTTTAACCCCTATTTGGATTCAGTGTTTTAACAAACTGGCAGAGAAAAGAGATATCGCTCTATTTCTCGACACCTATGAAGCAGCAAATCCTGAGCTTGATTCTTGGCTAAATTCCTTAATCGGTGGAAAATATGAAATAGAATTACCGATCAATTTTATCCTTTGTATTGGCGGACGCAAAGAATTGGATAAAATCAAATGGGAGGATTTTTATCAATATATAGCCAATATCCCTCTCGAACCCTTCACTGAAAAAGAGGCTAAAGCTTATTTGGAAAAACGAAAAATCACTTCCCCAAATGCCATTGAGCAAATTATTTCCATTTCTAATTGCCTCCCAGTTTATCTTTCTCTACTGGCTGAGGGAGATCCAGATTCAGAAGAATCAATTCTTGATCCCAATGAAAAAGTGGTAGAGAGATTTTTGAAATATATCAAAGATCCGATTCAAAGAAGATTAGTTCTCCACACAGCTTTGGCCCATAGAGCAAATAAAGATATGATTAGATGTCTCCTTCCTGAATATACTTCTGAGGATGACGTGGATAAGCATTTTGCATGGCTCAAAAATAGACCGTTTATCAAGCAGAATTCATATCATGAAGTTGTCCGGGATCAAATGATGCTCTATCAATTAGAGCAGTCTGAAAAAGAGTGGGAGGATGTTCATTTGAAATTGGCAAAATGGTACAAAACAAGAATTGATCGGCTTTGGATAGAAGAAAGAGAAGCTTGTTTTGAAGATCAGGAATGGAAAAGACTAAAACTAAAACAGCATTTTCATTTGCTTTGTGTGAACTATAGAATTCAAATCTCAAGTTATATTATTGATATTGTAAGCATGATGAGGCTTTTGCCTTGGGCAGAATTATTCACCTGGCTAGAAATATTGGATAGAGTTGAGATAATTTTAGGCAAACAAAAATGGAATGAGGTCTTGAAAAAAGGCTTAATTGGATGGAGAAAAGAAAACGAATCTGATGCTTTACTGATGATTCAAAAAATAGTTAAGACGGATTATGTTTATGATTTAGAAGACAAAACGTTTTTATTTTTTTATCAAGGGTATTTCTATCATGATCAAAATCCTGACAAAGCCATCTCCTGCTATGAAAAGGCCATCGAGATCAAACCGGATGACCATCAGGCATTTTACAACATGGGCATAGCCTATGATGACAAAGGGGAGAGAGACAAAGCCATCTCCTGCTATGAAAAGGCCATCGAGATCAAACCGGATTTACATCAGGCATTTTACAACATGGGCAATGCCTATTCAGCCAAAGGGGAGAGAGACAAAGC
>JBCCGK010000020.1:0-133199 GCA_039029315.1 Bacteroidota bacterium
ATCGGTTGGTCTGGTGCGCTGCCAATCGGTTGGTCTGGTGCGCTGCCAATCGGTTGGTCTGGTGCGCTGCCAATCGGTTGGTCTGGTGCGCTGCCAATCGGTTGGTCTGGTGCGCTGCCGAATTTTGGGGGCCAGCTCGCCTAAACTGGTAAAAGTGTACGATAAAGAGATTTGAATTTCCATTTTGGCCAAAGTCAAACTTAGAGACTGTTTAGGAATCTGTGCTGAGAATTTTTATCGTGTATTTTTTTCTCAGACAAGGCTCTTGTTTGTTCTCATAGTGGTGCTATGGGAACAAAAAAAGACGCATACAAAAAATAAGTGACAGATGTTCAAACAGTCTCTTACTGAGTTAGCAATTAGGGAACTCTCCGATAGATTCAATCTCAAGCCTGGATCTCATCACGAATCCGCTGATGCAAAGCAGGATCGATCCGGTAAGCCATCATGGCAATGACAGCAATTACTATCCAGACCAGCGGAACCAAAGATACCAGCAAGCGAATGCTCCGCAGTGCTTCCTCCGATTGCTCTCCATTGGCGACATAGCCTCCAAGACTTAATCCCTGCCCGGCCAACCAGATCCCAATCCCGATCCCCAGTTTGATGAAAAAACCATATACACCATAGATCATGCTTTCCAGACGAATGCCTGATTTCCACTGCCCATATTCAATCGTATCTGCAATCATGGCCCAACTGGTGAATACAGCGGCTCCATTCCCCAAACCGTGAATCAACAGCCATCCATAGACCAGTGTGTGTTGGTCAGACTCAAGGAAAAATAAGCCTGCCATCGCCAGAATATAGAAGCTAGCCCCGGCAAGAAATACAGCTTTTTTCCCGATTCGCTTTGACAACCAGGTCCAGACAGGGATACTGGCCGCGGTTGTCCCCATTACCACCAGCAGCAAATTGGCCGTGACCTCCTCGTCTCCCAACAGGTATCTGCCAAGATATGGCAAGATAGATACAAAGACTGCATATGCCACAAAACAGGAACCGAAGGTGATGGACAACATCCAAAATGGTCTATTGCTCCGCAAAGCCGCCCAGGATGTAGATAGTGAAAGGGAAGGAACTATCTGGGTAGTTAATTCTTCCCTCACCGTGAAGAAGCCAATTCCCAGAGTGATGATCAGAATAAGCGCAAACAAACAAGCAGCCCAAAAGTACCCCTGACTGGCATCTTCCCATTTTCCTGAGATGGTCAAAAAGGCATAGCCCGCCAAAATTGCTCCCACCATGGCGAAAGTCATCCGATATCCAGTCAATCTTCCTCTTTCTGCATAATCAGGTGTCATGACAGCTGTCAGTGTGCCATAAGGAATGTTCATGGCGGTGAAGGCCATGGTAAAGACTACATAAGTGATGATGGCATACCATTGTTTTCCTTCCTGGGATACATCTGGAACCAGAAATAAGAGCACAAAGGAGATCCCCACCGGAAAAGCCATCCATAATAACCATGGCCGATAGGTCCCCCATCTAGAGCGTGTGCGCTGGGCAAGATAGCCCATCAATGGGTCATTGATTCCATCCCAAATTCTTGTCAGTAGAAAGAGATTTCCTGCAAAGGCTGCAGATAGCATCGCAACATCTGTATAAAAACTTAAGAGATAGATACCAACAGTCTGGAACAAAAGATTTTGTCCAAAATCAGCAATTCCATACCCAAGATTTGTGCGAAGAGGAAGGCGGGCCATCTTTTTTGACAAAGGTAGCAAGAATGAAGAGGAAAGAGAACGAGGATAGCAGATAAATGATAGGTGCCCAATCTAAATCAGACCAGACACCTATTTCCCTAGCTTTGTTCGATAAACTTATTCGTTGTTTCTCTGGTTAAGGTTATATGAAATCTCATACTGCTGGACATCTTTTTGGATGAACTTGATAGATTTGGACAGGATTTACAAGATGAACAAAGCGAAAAATATCCTGTTAATCATGTAAATCCTGTCTGAGGATGATACCTTCTTTCTAGCAACTTAGCAGAAGGCTACTGATCAAACTCTCGCTCCAGAATTTCGCCCAACTGATCGACGCTGATGCGCTTGTATCGAATGATTTTGTTTTCGTCAAGGATAAAAATGCCCGGTGTCATACGAGAATTGTATTTCTGATGATAACCGGATCTTCCATCTGGATCGTAGACATGCACCCCTCCCATCCCATATTCTCTCAATTTTTTCTTCCAGCCCTCTTCCGTTCCTTCCGTGTTGATGGTATAGAGTCCCAATCCCTGATCCTTGTATTGACGATAGATCTCTACCAACTTGGGCGTCGCCGTTTTGCAAAAGCCACACTGATAACTCCAGAGGTACAAAATGATCAATTTTCCCTCAACACTGTACAGATTGCGAGGCGTGCCTGTCGAGTCTGGTGCAATCAAATCTGCTCCGGGATGATTGATGAGTGCAGGACTGAGTTTTTGCGCTTGTTCAATGATATTTTTCAAAGCGGCTTCTTCTATCCACCAGGCTTCTCCAGCAGCATAATAGGTCTCCACAATATGCACATACACCCGATCCATATCCATGATTTCATTGGCAAGCTTACCATATTTATTGAGAAGTCGAGAACAGAAATACTGAAACACCTCATCATTGGCACGAGCTTTTGCGAGAATCATATCTACCGCATCTATAATGGTGTCTGTCTGTCGAACAATGACTTCATCCAGATATGTTTGGACTTTTGTGTCCAAAACCGGCGACCTTAACAATCTATCATCACTGAAATCTACCTGATCAAAGAAGTGTGCTTTGTAGTAATAATAGGCGAAGTGTTCTGCGGCATCTTCTGGAGCTTCAGGAATCTTCGGAGGGTCCATCCCACGAAAGATTTTGCTCACCAACAAATCGGGATATCGCATCTGGATGGAGGTTCTCTCTTCTTCCACTGCCTGATTGATATTATTCAGTGTTTCTAATAATTTTTCCGTTTGAATGGAATCTCCTTTTCCACTCTGTAATTGTTCCTGAATTTGGCTTGCCCAGACTTGTTGCTCTCCCATGAAGCGAACATGATTGTAAAACACACTGTTTTCCTTTGACCCTTCTACTTCCATCAATCGCACCAGATCGGTAGTATCAGAAATAAGTTCAAACTGCTGATCTTCATCTATGATCAGGTCAAAGTATTGGGTCCGCCCAGGCAAAACAACTATATACATTCCCTGAGGGAGCGATTGTTCTCCAACAAAGGAGAAGTTCCCTTGTTCTACCTCAGCTGAATCCTGAACTTGATTGGTATGCCCATAATAGTTGGCGAGGATGGCTGTCCCGGCGGTGGCTCCATTGACCTGGAGTTTGATTTCGTAGCCGCCGCCCCTGGCCAATGTGGAAGTCTGATCGAAGAGAAAAAGTCCCAGGAAGATCCAGATGAGATGTTTCATGTTGTAGTATATTGAATTCCATCCAACTGGTTTGCCTTCCAATTAGATGATGAAAGAATTCAGATGTTCGCAGATTTATTTATCCCCGGTTTCATCGTCCTCTGACTTCTCGGGAACAGGCAATCCTAATTCACGGCTGAGAATTTCGTCCATTTGCTCTACAGAAATCTGCTTTGCCATGATTTTTTTGTCCGCATCCAACAAAAATAATCGCGGTGTACTTCGGAGATCATACATGCCATCAAATCCAGATTTTCGATAGGGATCATGGGTATGAATCGCCTGCTTGTGATCGCTAAGCTTGTATTCATCAAGCCGTTTTCCCCACTCTTCCTGTCCGCCATTGATGCTCACTGTGAAGAGGGTAACATCGTGATCCTTGTATCGCGCAAAGGATTCACTTAGTTTGGGCGTGACCTTTTTGCAATGACCACAATCAATGTCCCAAAAATACAAGACTGTATAGGAGCCGGGAACCTTGTGAAGGTAATGAGTCCGGTTTTGGGCATCTGGCGCATAGAAATTCGGAGCTTTGCGATTGATCAAGGTTGGGCTAATGGCCAAGGCGCGCTCCGTCATTTTTGCAACAGTGGCAGAATCACTCCACCAGGCATCTCCTGACATATAGTATTTCTCAACCATATGGACATAGACGGCATCCATTCCCATGACCTTGGAATTCGCATATTTGTTGAGCAGATTGACAACAAAAAATTGAAAAACATCATCATTGGATCTTGCCTTTTCGACAACCTGATCAATCGAGACCACCAGAGAATCAGGGATTTTATAGGTGAGTTTTTCCAGATATTGATTGACTTTGTTGAACATCACGGGTGTCCGAAGCAATCTTACATCAGAGAAGTCGATATGGTCAAAGAAGTGCTTTTTGTAGTATTTATAGGCAAACAATGAATCCAGCGCCTTCCCATTCTCATCTTTTGGGGCTTCGGGCACCTGTGGCTCCTGCATACTCTGAATCACTTTGGTATACAGGCGATCGGGATGATCATTGATGAGAGTGGCTCTATATGCCTGCACTGCCCCATTGACTCCGGCATATTGTTCCTCCAATTCCTTTTTCTGGGGAGAATTGGCAGGAAGAGCCTCTATTTTGGTACGAATGGCATCTACCTCTTTGCGTTTTTTTGCCAGAAATTGGATATCAGAATAAAAAATTTGATTGTCATCTGATCCTGAAACGTTCATATTCCCAACCAAATCCGATTGGACAGTCTGTAAGGAAAACTCCTGATCTTGATCCACGATGATTTCAAAATATTGATTGTCTGGAGGCAAAACAACCAAATAGATTCCGCCATCCAGACCCTCTTCTCCTTCAAATGAAAACTGTCCATTGGTAACAGGCACAGTGTCCTTGATGTATTGCTTATCTCCATAATAATAGGCCAGAAATGCCTGAGATTCTGTGAATCCGTCGATCTTGATATCAATCTTGTAGCCTGTTTGAGCATGTGAAAATGAGAAGGTCAGCACCATCCCCAGTGAGGCCAAAATTAGGAGCAATTTATTCATAAATGTTGGGTTTTTCTTCAGGATAAAAGTATGGGTTTTCTCAGAAGATTCATAAACCAAATGCATCAGTCAATTTCCTGATATAGGCACTTCCCATCAGATAATTCAGATCTACCCGCTTCAATCGTTCCTCATCCCAGCCTTGCTCTTCACAGATAAGTCTGGAGAGGGTATCCTGATTATTCACATCAACAGGAACCCGGTCTACCCAACGTGCCTTGAGTTCATCTACGATCACAGCAGGCAGAAGTTGTTTGGCAAACTTGCGGAAGACAGAGGGTCTTGGCACGTCCATATGAAAATCAATGCCCATGGGCTGAAACAACCATTGAGATGCTTCGCTGAGATATAGCCTTTTGTTGAGCTTGTAGACATCGGGGATTCCCCGCCAATAATCTATCCACTCATGATCAAAGAAGGGCAATTTCCAGTGTAAGCCCCAAAAATCATACACCCGGACTGCATTGACAAGAAACTTGGACATCCGGTTGCGCATGCCCCAATATTGAAGCAGGGAGTAAGCTGTTGGCAAATCAGGGATGGCCTCCACCGGAATTTCTTTGCTGATCATCTGGTAGATGGCCTTTTTGTCCAGTCGGGGTTTTCTGGTTCCACTGAAAAATTTTCGATTGGTGATCAGGTAGCGAATGAATCGATCTCTGGACCAGGAAGCAGGTACTTTGTCTGGGAACCAGCTTCCTGCCAGCACATCTCCCCCGAATCCAGGAAGGACGATGGCATCCACCGGGATTTTGCCTTCTAATAATAGCTGACGAATGGCAAAAAAATCCTGTTCATGGGCCACACTGATTCCATTGGAAGCAAAATCCCGATACGCCAGACCATCCTCTTCCAGATAGGTCTTCAACAATGACTCTGTGTACTCCACAAAATGCCAGGGATATCCAAGTTTTTCTGCTACTTGTCGGGAGATCGCAACTTCATTGCTGCTCTTACGGCCATAGGTAAAACAGATGACTCTCTCACACTCAAGCTGCCTGAACATGGCTGCGATCAGGCGAGAATCGTATCCACCACTCAATGGAATGACAAAGGTTCTCTGACGACTTGCTTGTATCAATCGGGTCCAGACAGCTTCTGCTGTAAGCCGAAACTGCCTCCTTATCTCCTCTTCTGAGGGCGAGGATGGGTCAAACTCATTGGTACAAGCAAAATAGGTCCGGACAGTTGTGGTCCTTCCCTGTATATGCAGCCATTCTCCAGCTTGAAGTTGATGGACCTCCCGGAATAGTGTAGCAGCTCCCAGACTGAGACAACTGTATGGAAATACTACCGCCTGAGCCGTATCCAGCGTGTGGGAATCTCCCAACTGACTGACGTCTCCCGAAATATGAATCCCATCTGATGCCTTCTTCCATACGATTGGCAAGCTTCTCAGTCGATCCACCGCTGCAAAGGTGGCGTCTTCAGCCTTCCAAATAACCGCAAAGCAGCCATTGGCCTCCGTGATTCTTCTCACAAATCCTTCTGCACTCCCAATCCCAGAGAAATACTCCAGTAATTCGGCTCCCTCATAATAATAGCCTTGTTCATCAAAACAATAGCCTTGCACAAATAGGCGTTCACTGACATCATTGTGCCAAGAGAAGCCATAAGATGTGTGTAAATGAAGATGTGTCATGGACGACCGGAGAAGGTCTTACGAATTTGATAGCGTATGGCAGCCACAAAGATGGCTCTGCTATTTGGATAGTACAAAGTTGCAAAAAGGGTTTTGTAAAAGCTGCGTCTTCCCAATTTTTTTGCCATTCTTTTCCATTTACCTACAGGAGGAGCAGTGGGAGATGGGGGGAATGGAGCAGCAGAAAAATGTCTTTCCTGAAAGACTCTAAAGGCTTCTTCTTCCCACCTTCTCTGGTATTGGCTGAAATCGTGAATGTCTGCCAGATCGGTCAGGCTTTTTTGAGATTGAAGGACAGCAACCAGGCCTTTGTCCCTGTCCAGTCGGATAGGAATCAGGCGAATGTGAATGTTGCCATTCTCTATTTGCATTTGTAACAATCCTCCCATGTCGGTAAATGACCGATGTCTGTGCCCTGCTACATCAAAAACGGTATTTCCCAGAGAATAACAAATCGGGACTCCCTGTACATATTCTATTCCCTGTAGCACATGAGGATGATGGCACACAATCGCATCGACTCCCTGTTCTGCGAGTTGATGAAGCCATTTTCTTCTGGATGGCATGGGGAATTGGGTGTATTCTTCCTCTCCATGATAACAAATGATGACTGTATCAGCCTTTTTTCTGGCTTCCTGTATCAGGCCAGTTATCACATGAATATTTTGGGTCGAAAATACCCCGGCTTTGTTAGGACCAGCGAGCATCCCTTCCCGAAAAGAAATTCCCAACAGTGCGACAGTATGTTCTTCATGAGACAGAATCAGGGGTTTGCTGGCTTCGCCCCAACTTTCTCCCGCTCCAAACCACCGGGCTTGAGATTCAGCCAATTGCTCCCGCGTTTGCAGAAAGCCTTCTTTTCCACAATCAAAGGTGTGATTATTGGCGAGGGTAAATACCTTTGCGTTGAGGGACATCAAATATGGGAGACAAGCTGGCGGATTGATGATTTTTGCCCGGTGCTTTTGCGCCAGGGCTGGCGCAACCAAGGGACCTTCCAGATTCCCGATACAATAGACTTGTTGTCGAAACAATTCTTCCAATTCCTCCGAAAAGATAGCCATCCCCTCTTCAAGGCGTTGGGCAAAACTCCCGCTAAAGCAAAGATCTCCCGTGAATAACACATTCATTTGTTTCCCCATACATATCCGATTCGAAGCAAAAATCCAATATGAAAGGCCACCAGTGCTCCTCCGAATATGCTGTAAAGGATGATGGTGCCAGTATCCTGAAACAAGTCTTTGTATAGATATCCTCCCAATATCAATGCCAGCAATCGAATCAGGAACAGAGCTACATTGTAGCGAAACAAAAATCCCAACTTCCGTCGGATGTCAATCAGATAGGAAAGGGGAGAAGCAATGAACATCAAATATACCCAGGGCATCAACCAGCGTGCATATATGCCAGTCTGATACCAACTTTCATCAAAAAACCAAACGGCTACTGTTGGCGCTGCAATCATTACGACGATGGCAGGCACAAGTCCCATCAATGCCAGATAAGATGCAGTCTGTCGCGTCAAGTCTCTCAAGTCTTTCTTTCCAGCCTCAAGGGCTCTTGCAGCTTTTTCGTAGAAGACCTCTCCTACAGACCTACTCAGCAAGGCAAAGGGAGTCATCAATGCCATATGCGCCATCCGAAACCATCCTGCTACCTCCTGGCTGAAATATGCGGGGAGGAGGAAGAAAGGAAGTTGGCGGGAAAAAGAGTTGAGCCAGGTTGCCCAGACAGATTTTTGGGGAAAGTCTATATACTCTCTGGCGACAGCCATGATGTCCCGAATCGACCAGGGAAAATTGATTTGATCTTTCCATCCAACATATCGGAGCAACAAGACCAACAGACAGCCTCCTTGTCCAGCAATAAAGCCAATGAGCAAGCCTTCAAATCCTGCCTCAAACCATCCCAGTGTCAACATCACCCCACCAGCTACAAATGCCTGAACCATTCTGCTTATGGACAATTCCCGATACGCCTTGAGACGATTGAGAAATACCCGCAAGGGTTGATTGAGTCCTTCCAACAGAATACTGAGCCCCAAGAGCCATTGCCATGCACTCAATTCCGGGCTATTCAACCAGGTCCAGAGGATCGATCCAAATGTGGCCAGCACCAGCCAGACCAACCCACTGATTATCAACGCAAAAGCACAACTCAAGTACAATAGAATCTTTGCGGTGCGAAGTTGTTTGGGGAGCATAATTGCCACCTCATATCCTCCGTTGACCGTCACGACTATGGTATTGACCAATGCAATAAAGATTCCCTGAATCCCAAAGGCCTCGCTTCCATACTGATTTCCCAGAATGGGGAGGATGAGTAAGGTAAATACCTGAGCCAGAAGTGTCCCAGATACCAACGTCATCACTTGCGGCAAAAATCCGGCCTGTCGCCAGCGTTGGATTCGTGATTGCATCATCTCAAATTAATCCCTTCAATTTTGGTACCAGAGCCTGATCGATCGGAAAAGTGAAGGTGCGATCCGTCAGACTGGCAACCTCTACCCATCGAAACACTTGCTCTCCTTCTGCGTTATCATGAAAGTCCATGGGTTTTTCGGTAAATCGTCCTTGTAGCGGACTCATGGGATACACACGAAAATACAAACACAATACTTCATGATTGGGATCAAAAACAGATATTTGGAGGAATGGGTTGACAAACAGAACGTCTCCAACCTCAATCTCTGCGGACAATTCTTCCATCCATTCCCGTTTCAGACAACTTTCAAGTCCTTCCCCAAACTCAAGGCCTCCTCCAGGAAGTTTGGTCATGCGGGTTCCATATCGAATCTCATCTGTCACCAACAAGCTATTCGCTTCAATACAGACTCCATACGCCCGAACATTGAAATGCTTCATAGCCCCAAATCTCGCACATAGACATTCCAAAATCCAAACATCCTCGTAACTTTGTTGCAATTCTTCTGAATATGAAACACATTATTTGCCTTCTACTATTTGTCAGTATCCTTTTTTCACTGCTTGTGGGCCAGGTCAAACCAACTCCTCCTGCCCCAATCCCTCCTCCTGATACCGAACAGCCTGATCCCATGGAATCTATGGATGCGGATGAAGTAGCTGTAAAAGTTGGGGATGATCGTCCACGCAATTTCAGCCTCGTCTTCAACCGTGGCCTGATGCTCACTGGTTCCAGTCCCGATTCTGTTCCGCTCAATGGGAATAGTTCTGGCACCTACTCCATCGGTGGCGGGATTCGAATTCCTCTGATCAAAGATGCTGTCAGATTGCGCTTGACACCAAGTATATCCTGGACGCATTTCTCCTATGACCAGACCAACCTCAAAACATTCCCAACAGTCGCGGATTCCCTTCCTCAGCAACTGACACTGGAAAAACACACGTTGATATTTGGTGAACTTCCACTAGGGGTGATCTTCAATCTGTCGCGAGATGAGGATGGCGACCCGCGTTTCTTTGTAGAAGCCGGCGGATATGTCGGATATCTTCTCGGGGCGAATTACAAGACCAGGTTCAAAGATTCTGAAGGCTTACGTGTCAAAAATAAACGAAGAGATCTGGAAGGCATTGAGAGTGAATTCGAGCGACTTCGCTATGGCCTGTATGGAAGAGTGGGCTATAAGTGGGCTGCTTTATATTTTTCCTACCGACTGTCAGATGTGTTTGATGAATTTACCAATCCATCTCTGAGACCGACCGCCTTCGAAGGATATAAGAATCCCAAAATTCCCCCGATGGAGGTTGGGATTAGTGTCTTTTTTTGATGGTCAGGGTATTTTTTGTTCTTATTAAGAAATATTATATTAGATAAAAAATCTGACAATAAAGAACACTATTTGGTAGTGCAATACATGTAAGGCTGTCATCGGCACGTAGCAATGATTGGCAGACCATTGCTAGGAAGGATGTTATCGAAAGGATGTTATCGAAGCGGATGCCTTCCTATCTACGATAGGCAAAGCGAGAGATGGTCTGCCGATCATCTCTACAAATATTCTCTCGAAAGATTAGCATTACAGTTGAACCACTACCCACTTTTTATAGCATATATGATGAAATTGCTGATATAATTGCACGTCTTAAACCCAAAAAAATTCTAGCATTAAGAGCTAGCAAGGATATGCAACAACGGTTTGAATTGTTGGTCGATAAATTAAAAAAATCTGAGATCAGTCGACAAGAAAAGGATGAATTGGATCATTTTATTGTGCTAGAAAGACTGTTTCGACTCGCAAAAATTAGGGCTGATCATCCTCCTAAAGGTTAATTTCAGGTTCATTGAGTCGACCATACATTTCTGAAAAAATTCGACAAAGGGTCGCGAAGCGAGCAGAAAATCGATATGAATACTGCCGGGTATTTGACCGTTATTCTTTTTTATCATTTCACATTGAGCATATCATAAGTCTGAAACATGGTGGATCTTCAGAAGAAGAAAATTTAGCATATTCCTGTCCTATATATAATGTAAACAAAGGATCGGACATAGCAACTTATGTTGGAGATAATCCTGATCCAGTTCGTTTCTTCCATCCAAGAAAGGATGATTGGGATGATCATTTTGACATTGCTTCATCGGGCCTGATTTCAGCCAAAACAGAAATTGGTCAGGCGACGATTGAAATTTTCGACCTGAACCATCCTGATTCCATAATTGAAATGCGTATTTTGATTCAGAATCAAATTTTCTAAATCAATTCACTAGTTATTATTTGATGGATTTATATATTTTGTCAGGCTTCCCATTTCCTAGCATTATTATATTTATGTGGAATAAATGTCTGGGAATACTTGTCTAATTTATCAAGCAATGGCATGCCCGCATCCCAGCAGTACAGATTCAGATATACATATCATTTTTTTCGGCTATAAACCTTTAACAATTAACCGCATATGTCATTTACACTCAAGATTCATGATTAAACATTCAATTCTCCTGCTCTTTTGTTTTGTCTCAACCTCTCTACTCGCTCAGACAACTCTTCCTTCAGAAGTCAGAATTACACAAGATGGCAGATTGACCTATGGTGGCAATCCTGTCGAAGGTTTTTACAATCCCTCAGATGTTCACAAACTGGAGATCACCTTAACTGAACCCAACTGGTTTCAATTGATGGATGGTACAGGAGGTCCTGGAGGAGCTGCCGGACAAACCCTAATCGGAACACTTACTGTCAACGATACACTGGTGCTGGATAGCGTCCTGGTAAGTATCAAAGGCCAGACGTCAGACTTTCAAAATAATTCCCAGAAAAAGTCATTCAAAATAGAGATTGACGAGCTCAAAGATCAAGATCTGATGGGCTATGACAACCTCAATTTGAATGGTGGGTTTCAAGATCATTCAGGCATGCGGGAAGTGTTGTTTTATGACATCACCAAATCCTTTGCACCTGCCTTAAAGGGAGCTTTCGTGGAGCTGTACATCAACGGACAGTCATGGGGACCATACAACAATATTCAACAAATTGAAGGCCGATACATCAAAGAATGGTTCAGCAACAATGAGGGGACCCGCTGGAGAGCTGTCAGACCTGATGATGTTGGAGGAGGTGGGGGACCTGGAGGAGGGGGAGGCGGTCCTGGAGGGGGCGGTCCCGGTGGCGCATTTGGAACAGGGGTGTCTACCCTGAATTACAATGGCCCTGATTCTACAGATTACAATGAGAATTATACTCTGAAGAAAACAAACAAAGCGAATCCCTGGGAAGACCTGATTGACGTATGTGATAACTTGAACAATCGGCCTATCTCAGAGTTGTATGATAGTTTGTTGCATTCTTTGGACATTGATAGAACACTTTGGTTCCTGGCACAAGAAGCTGTTTTTTCCGACGATGACAGCTATATTCACAAAGGAGGGATGGATTATTATGTGTATTGGGATCAGACCACAGATCGTATCATTCCTCTGGAAGTAGATGCCAATTCTGTGATGATGGGAAATCATGTGAGTTGGAGCCCCTTCTACCATGAGAACGATACAGATTTTCCACTGTTGAACAGAATGTTGCAACATGATGAGGTCCGACAACGCTACCTCGCGCATCTGAGAACAGTTCTGGATCTTTATTTTATTGAGCAAGATGTCCATAGCAGAATAGATGATTTTGCTGCCATTCTGGATCAAAGGGTTCAAGATGATCCAAAGAAAATCTACACCTACAGCCAATATCTCACAGGTGTTGTGGATTTGAAAAGCTTTGTCAGCAATCGAATCAATTTCCTGGCCGCTCATACTGAAATCAATCGACAAGGGGTGGGCATCTCCAATGTTGTTATGGAATATGCCGCTGGTCCAGATACTCCTCCTCAAGCCGATGAAGACGTTCAGATCCGGGTCGACATCGCAGGAGAAGAACAAAAAGTAGTGCTCTATTATGGTTTGGGGTTAGATGGGATGTATGACAGAGTAGAAATGTTTGATGATGGCATGCACAATGACCTTCTTGCTGATGATGATGTATATGGCGCAAGCATTCCCGGTTTTTCCTCTGGGGAGTATGTCAGATACTACATTGAAGCCATCAAAAATGACAATTTCTCCACAGCGAGTTATTTTCCTCCAGGGGCGGAGCATGATGTATTTATTTATCAGGTTGAGCCCACCACCATCCCAGTAGAAGATGTGGCGATCAATGAGTTCATGGCAGACAATGAAAACAGTGTGGCTGATCAGGCAGGTGAATATGATGATTGGATAGAGCTGTATAACAATGGCACAGATACGGTGGATCTCTCTGGCTATTATTTATCAGATAAAGAAAGTAATCCTACCAAATGGCAATTCCCGGAACATACGAAGATTGCACCGGATGGCTATCTCATCGTTTGGGCAGATGAGGATGAAGATCAGGCAAGTCCACAGGAGATTCATGCCAATTTCAAACTCTCTTCGGGCGGGGAAGCAGTATTGCTGGTCAATTCCGAGGAAGAAATCATTGATCAAATTGGATTTGGGGAGCAACAAGCAGATATTTCCTTTGCAAGGATTCCGAATGGGATTGGGAACTTTCAATCCCGCACTCCTACCTTCCATGCCAATAATGACAATTCTGCGACCAATATTTCGGCTGTAGAGGAACTAGGCATTCTTATCTATCCCAATCCAGCGCAAGACTTCATCAGAGTGGAGATTGAAAAATCTGTTGAACAACAACAGTTCACGCTCATGATTCTTAACGCTGCTGGACAAGAAGTGATCTATAAGAAGACCTTGAGAAGTGATGCGCAAATCGATGTGGCAGATCTCAGCAATGGACTCTATATTGTCATGTTGCAGGATTTGGAAGGAAGTTTCTTGTATCATCAAAAGCTGATGATCATGAAATGACGGAGTGTCTTCACCTAGCTTTAAGCTTTACGAAAGTTTGAAACTTTCGTAAAGCCAGGGCAATGGACATCAAAACTTCGAAGGTTCATTTTTTCAATTAGGGCATATCATGAAAGGTATCCACATCATCCTGATAAGCTTTCTCATCTTTTGCGTCCTAAGCTGTCAGGAAAACGCTGGCAAGGGAGAAGGCAAAAGCGGGGAACAAAGCAGACCAAATATCCTTTTCATTTTTGCGGATGATTGGGGTTGGGGAGACCTGGGCGCACATGGCCATCCCTATGTAAAAACGCCTAATATAGATCGATTGATCGCAGAGGGCACAGATTTTCATAGGTTTACTGTTGCCAGTGGCGTTTGCTCTCCCAGCAGGACAGCGGTGCTCACAGGTCAATTCCCAGCCAGACACAATATTGATGGCCACTTCGCATGGGTACCACAAAATGCTCGCAGAAATATGCCTGATTGGCTGGACCCAGAAAGCACACTCCTGCCAAGACTCCTGCAACAAAGCGGCTACGCAACAGCTCATTTTGGCAAATGGCATCTGTCCAACAATATGATCCCGGATTCCCCTTCCCCTAACGCATATGGCTTTGACTCTTATGGCGCGTTTAATTGCTCTGGCGAACAAATGCCTTTTTATGAGGATGCAGATCACGTCATTGCTTTTATGGAAAAGGCCCAGGATGAGCAAAAGCCATTTTTTATCAATATGTGGGTCCACGAGCCCCATACTCCTCATCACATCATTCCCAAATACCAATGGCGCTTTCGGGAATTAGAAGAGGCTGACAATATTTATGCTTCGGTCCTCTCTCATGCAGACGAAAGAATCGGGCGCGTACTGGATGCACTTGACCGTCTCAATCTAAGCGAACATACGCTGGTGATCTTCAGCTCAGACAATGGCCCTGCAAGAGCAGCCAGCCCAACAGAATTGAAAAGCTACCTCGATACAGCTACCGGAATAGGATACAATATCGCTGCATCAAAAGGAATCACTGGCGGCAGAAAGGGGTATAAAGCAGCCCTGTTCGAAGGAGGCATCGGTGTTCCATTTATTGCGCGTTGGCCTGGAAAAATAAAAGCCGGAGTCAAGGATACCGTTTCGCTGATATCGGCAGTGGATTTGCTTCCAACATTTTGTGAGATCGCAGGCGTGAAGTTGCCATCCTCCTACACAGCAGATGGGATTAGTCAGGTATCGACTCTCTTAGGGACCGCCTACCCCTCCCGCACCCAGGCACTTTTTTGGAAAATGCAGGCGAGATGGCCCATCTCTCAGAGCAGACCTGATCATTGGGTATCCTATGCCATTGTGGACCAGCACTGGAAATTAGTTGGGAATCATGATTTGAGCTATGTGGAACTCTATGACATCGCAGTGGATGTGTATGAGCAACATGATCTAAAAAAGATGCACCCCAGGCTTGTCAGCAGCTTAATTGAGCAAATTCAGCTATGGAAAGAAAGTTTGCCAGAGAAGCCAGATGAGAGACTTTTTTCTAATGAACGGCGAAAGATGTAAGGGCGTCAAAAAGGCCATGATGTCCATTTCTTCACTATCGGGCCATTCATCATTTATAAATATTCCGCATCTGCCAGGCGTCTAGAGAAATGATGTTGGCAGCACTCCCCTGTGCCCTTAACGACACACCAGTACTTTTTTCCAAACTCGGATATACCCTGACTGCCACACATTGCCGGCCGTTCGCAAAAACTTCCACGACACTTCTATCAATAAAAATCCTAAGTTCCAGGGGTTCTCCCTGCTTCAGATAAAAAGGACCCGTTTCCGGAGGATTGGACATGGCCTCTGGCAGGATAGAAGACCGGGAATTATCAAGACTAATCAGGCTATATTTAGCATCTATCCACTGATCGTATTCCCACCCTTCATATCGATCATAATCCCGTATGCCTCGGTTGCCCCAAAAAGAAATTTTGGTGTACTCCTCCTTGTTGGGTGAACGCAAAACATTGACCTCAACATGTTGTGCTTTTCCTACTTCTATCACAGTCTTGATTTCCATGGCATTCCCTTGGATCTTTTCTAGCAAAATCTCTTGATTGGCAGGAATAGTCAGATGGCGAATTTGTTGGTGATTGGTCCGGAGTGATTCAATCTCTCCGGTTGGCTCCATAGCAATTTCCCTCTCAGATAGTAAAGTTAGCTTGCGAGGCAAACTCATTATCTGATTCCAACCATTCGTAGATTTCGCATATGCCAAATTAAACATCACGTTGATTCCGCCTTTGCCATCTGGGCAGGAAGAAGGCGCGAGAACAGCTCCGGGTTCATAGATGCCCCCAAAATTGAAGCGGCCATAATCCGTCACCTTGAACCGTTGGCTTTGGGTATCATAATCTCCCAAAGAGTAGTTCCCACCAGTGGCATGACTGAAGGATAACAACATATGCCGATCACCTATCGGCCAAAAATTGGGACAAGCGCCGTCGTCTCCTAACATCGCAAAGCGGTCATTTTCCAGGAAATTATGGATATTTACTTCCCAGTCCACCAGATTTTTGGAGCGATGCAAACTGGCCGTCCGCTTCCTTTTAGCCCCTTTTCCTTGTTTCCCTCCACTCAGGACATAATAATAGTCTCCTTCCCTCCAAATGCAGGCGTCTCCACCGGGTCGATTTGTTGGTTTCCCCGTATGGGCATCTATCGTATTCAACTCTAGTTTTTCCCAATTCAACAAGAGTGGGTCCGAAGAAACAGCGATCATTAATCCATAGGTAAAGCCTGAATAGGCTGCAATCACCCGATCCTCTTCGACCAGGATTTGACCAGAATGGCACCTTTCCTCTGGATTTGGATAAATGGCGAGGGGCAAATCCTCCCAATGAATGAGATCTGGACTGGCTGCATGGCCCCAGTGTTGCCTCGGATCTTCGGGTGGATAGGCCTGGTAAAAGAGATGCCAACGCCCTTGCCAGTAGCAAAGACCATTGGGGTCATTGAGATTTCCTTCCGGGTTGACGTAGTGATAAATGGGGCGATAGGGATCACTGGACAATTCCTCTCGAGAAGCTTTGAATCGTTGTAAAAGCGGATTGCCTGCCAATTCCATTTGCTGTTCTTCCAGTTGATCGGAAAAGGTGTAAAAAGGAACCTTAGAAGTATGATCAGCTTTATCAATCCTCCCATGTTTCACTTTTTCCTTCTGTCCTTGATCATGGTCCCCGTCCGCTTTGCTACAAGCCAGTCCTGCACTCACTATTAATGCTATTAGAATGGCGTTTTTCATCTCCTTTTGGGCTTACTGTATGTTTGGCTATTGGCTTACAACAGGCTAATCCGAACAAAAACGAGTTGGGACTCTGCTTTTATTTGACTTTCAACAAGCTCTCCGGCACTTCAATCCACTTCGCCCGCAGATACTCCCCCAAGGTCTTCGCCTGCGCATCCATCTTGGTAGAAGCCGCCACACCTTCCTGCAAAAAGCCCATCAAATAAAAATTCAGCCCCAGGAGGGTATGAAAGTCATAACGCTGGATCTCAAAAGACGCAATATCCGGCAGGAGTTCCTTCAATTTGTCGACGGTCAGGAAGGCATGCAAGAAGGTATAGGCTTCAGGTGTCTTCGCCCAAACACCGAGATTGGCATTGCCGCCTTTGTCGCCGGAGCGAGCAGCGAACAAGCGCCCCAGATAAGTGCCGACCATCTTGTCTTCTTCAAATGACACATAATCAAAGGGCCATAAAGCGGGCATGCTGATCATAGAGGAAGTTTCTCCTATGACCTCTTCGACTTCTGTCATGGTTCCGTCCAGATATACCTGCTGTCGAAGATGCTGTTTGTCGATCAGGGCCGGAAAATGCACAATTCTTGGCCGAGCAGGTCCGGGTGGCTGTCCAAAGCAGAAACCCGGAATGCTGCAGAGGGCGAGCTCTACCAATTTGCTGGTGAAAAACTTTCCAGCTTTCTTGGGGTTCTGATCCACCACTGAGACCCGCATGAGTGCAAAACCTTCTTCATTGAGAGAGGGATTGTCTTTTTGTGTTTGGAATAGTTGAATGTCCAGTTGTTCGAAGGCATCCTCTCCACCAATTCCAGCGAGAAATTGCTGTTTGAAAATCTCTGCTTTTCGTTCGATGTCCAAACCTGCTATATGAAAGCTCATCGTATTCTGGAAGCCTCCCATGCAATTGACAGTTACCTTGGCAGTTGAGGTAGCCGGACTGCCTTTCACGCCGGACACCTTCACCCGATCTTTTGCTTCCTGCTCCAATTGAATGGTGTCAAAGTGTGCCACCACATCTGGCGTGATATATGCTGGGGCATTCACTTCATAGAGTAGCTGGGCAGTTACGGTCCCCACACTGATCAACCCGCCTGTGCCTGGATGCTTGGTGATGACAGCGCTCCCATCATCATGTATCTCAGCGATGGGAAACCCCACATTCTGATAGCTGGGCACTTCTTCGAAAAAGGAATAATTGCCGCCCACTGCCTGCCCGCTACATTCGATGATATGGCCAGCCGTTGCAGCGCCAGCCAGGGCATTCCAATTGTCCTGCTTCCAGCCAAAATGATAGGCTGCCGGACCCATCACGACTGAAGTATCGGCGATTCTTCCGGTTACAACAATGTTTGCCCCTCGATTCAGGGCCTCAACCACTCCCCAGCAACCAAGATAGGCATTGGCTGATACAGGTATCATCTTGCTATCGGCCAGGTTGATACCTGTGTCCAGATGCTGAAGTTGAATGCCCTGTTTGCGAAAGTCGGTCAAGCGAGATATCAAGTCATCTCCTTGGATATAAGCAATCTTAGGGTGAAGCTGCAGCGTTTCTGCCACCCCTTCCAAGGCCTTTGCCAAACCGGAAGGATTGAGGCCGCCCGCATTCACGACCACCTTGATTCCCTTATCCAAACATGGGCCCATGACAGCTTCCATCTGCTTCAGAAAGGTAGTGGCATAGCCCAGTTCCGGCTTTTTGGATTTGGATTTGAACAGAATCGCCATTGTCAGTTCTGCCAGATAGTCTCCGGTCAAGAAATCTACCGGGCCTCCTTCCACCATCTCTTTGGCTGCGCTGATCCGGTCGCCATAAAAACCGCTGATATTGGCAATGATGAGTTTTTCTTTGGGTGTTGGCATAAGCCGCTTTCTTTTTTATTTCTATGAGGCCACTTTTGCTTGAGCAAAAAGAATGATCCTCAAACTTATAGACATTTTGTCTGCTTTTTTGACGAAAAAAATTATGCTTGGAATCATATCCCTTCCAGGTCCACGCCATGTCCTTCTGATTGTTCCAGGATTCGGATCAATTTTTTTGTCATATCTGCCATGATGACATCAGCTGCACTTGTTTGATATAGATCCTGATTTTCTTCCGGATCTGCTTCGAGGTTAAACAGCTGGTAGGGTTTTCCCCACAATTCTCCTCGTGGCTGCTGGCGACCGCCTGATCCATTGCCAAAGATCATTTTCCAGTTATCTTTACGCAGGGAAAACATTCCAGCCACAGAATGATGAACAACAGGAGGACGGTTCATGCTTCCGCCAGTCAACACAGGCAAAAAACTATAACTATCTTCCGACTGCCCTGCATCATATTCCATCCCTACAAGTTCACAGACACTAGACAAAACATCTGTTAGGCAGATGGTTTGATCTTGCGTACTCCCTGCTTCTATCATTCCCGGATAGCGAACAATGAACGGGACTCTGTGACCAGCTTCCCAAATATCGGCTTTGGTTCCCCGCCAATCCTTGTTGGCTTTGTGGTTCTTGGCAACATATCCTTGCTTTGAATTATCTGTAACATGATCCACTTCTTGATCTTCATATCGATACATATAGGAACCATTGTCACTGGTATAAATCACGAGCGTATTCTCACTGAGGCCACGTTCTTTGAGCGTTGACATGATTTTTCCCACTGAAGCATCGACTTCCATCACCAGATCTGCATAGGGGCCCAGACCAGATTTTCCGGCAAAGTCAGCATGTGGCAAAGCTGGTTTGTGTGGTCCTGTCAAAGGCATATACAGAAAGAAAGGCTGCTCTGTCCTGGACTGCTCCTCAATGAATCCCATCGCTTTTTCGGTCAAGTGATACAGGGTTTTGTCAAATTCGAAGCCTGCACCGGTTTCGCCTCTACGAATGAAATAGGGAAATGTACTTCCGGGATAGATGCTGTCAGGAATTCCTACCACCTGATTGTTTTCCAGGTATACATAAGGGGGAATATCAAGAGAGGCAGGAATGACATAGGAATAGTCAAAGCCGTTCTGGACAGGACCTGCTGTGACAGCTTGTGAATAATCGATGGCGTCTGGCTCAGGGACAAATCCGAGTTGATCGCCTTTTTCCGGGAATCCATTCTCATCCCAGGCCCAATCAAGCCCCAAATGCCATTTGCCTACCACTGCTGTTTCATATCCTTGAGATTGCAAAAGAGAAGCAATCGTTTGGCGATCCTTCTCGATCAAATGGGGAGAATAGCCAGACAATACAAATTTTTTCAGCCGACTCCTCCAGGAATATCGCCCTGTCAACAGGCCATAGCGAGTCGGGGTACAAACCGATGAAGGAGTGTGTGCATCCCTGAACATCATTCCTTCCTGGCAAAGCTGATTGAGATGTGGAGTTGGAATGGTAGAGGCTGGGTTGTATTGTTGAATGTCTCCATAGCCCATATCATCTGCAAGGATCAGAACGATATTAGGAACAGAAGGAGAGGAAGATGAATCGGTGCTGTCAGCCGGCTGGCATCCAATCAGACCACTGAGGAATAACAGCAAAATCGAGGCATACAATAACTGGTTCATAAGTATAGGATATACGGATTGTTGGAATTCTCCATGAAGGTAACCATTCTGACGAAAAGTGCATATTCTTCCCTTGCTCTCATAAACAACATCAGGGAACTTGATTCAAGTTCCCTGATTCCATACTTGTCATTGCCTCAGTTAAAAAACAGAGTTTTTGATTAATGCAGCATGAGTCTTTGGGTCAACTGCCCTTTTCTGGTAATGAGAGTAAGCATGTATATTCCAGACGCCTCTCCTTTCAAGGATATCAATCGCTGTTGGGAGCCGGTTCCTACGTGCATCCCTTGTCGCGACACCAGCTGTCCGACGGAATTCACAATAGAAATATGAATTTCCTGCGGTTCCAAAGACTCCCAACTGAGGGTAAAGATTCCAGAACTTGGATTAGGGTAAATCCTCAGTGATTGGATGGTGGTCAGTTCTTCCAGAGCTGTAGCGGTGAACAAAAACGGATCAGCCTTGTCTGATTGGCAGCCATTGGTGCTGATGATCGAGACCTGATATTCACCTGATTCTGTCGCATGAATGGTTCTGCCCACATCTGGTAGTTGCATAAAATCCCGATACCAGCGATAGCTTGGGCCAACTAGATCGGATCGAAGACTGTCAGGCGCAACTTGCTCCACCATGGGTTGAGGAGGTTGTGGCTCTTCCTGAATCATCACAGGATTGAGGCTTTTGCTACAACCATCTGCATTGGTTACGGTTACCGAATAGCTCCCGCCAGCATTGATGTTGATTGTCGCTGTTGTATCCCCCGTACTCCACAGATAGCTGAGATAGGGCTGGCTCACAGCAATAGTCATCGAGCTGAACTCGCATAAGACTTCAGCATCCGGGATGATCACCCCATTGATGGCAGCACCTACATTTACAGTAGTGGGAAAGGAATTTCCAGAACATCCTGATGTATCAATCGCATGTACGGTGTAGTTGCCAGACTGCGTTACCCAAATGGAAGAGGTTGTATCTCCAGTAGACCAGAGATAGGAAGCATAAGCTGAGTTGGTGGATAACTGCACAGAGTCTCCTTCACAAAAACTCAATGGCCCATTCACTGATACAGAAGGTGTGATGCCACAACCAGATTGAATCTCAAAGGTGTCGACCAAGATAAAACTCCATGTCCCTTGTTCATCCTTTACTCGTACGGATACAGGATGTGTCCCAATGCCTAGGCCTGTGGTGGGGAATTGAAACCAGTCATCAAGCGTATCGGTTGCAGGGAAGGCTATATAATTTCCATTTCCAACTCCAGGATCAGCGCCATAAAAATACTCCAAGCCGACAAGGGGGGGCGCCTCTCCACGTTTGACTGAATCTCCAATATAGAAGATGCCAGTATGATACAACCCCCAATGTCGATCTTCATCCTTCTTTCGAACATGAAGTGCATGGAAGCCGGGAGCCAGGCCAGCAGTGCTCACACTTGTAATATCATTACAGGAATCTGTGGGAGGGATGGAATACACCAAACCAGATCCGGCTCCGGGATCAGTATCAAAGAAGAATTCACTGTTGGTCAGCTTGGGAGCTTCATTCCGCTCGCTGCTATCAGACACCCATAATATGCGATTGTGATACAAACTCCACACCCCATCTTCATTTCTTGCGCGCATACAGAATTGATGAGGTCCCGGTGTGAGCCCACTTACCTCCAGAGATTGGATGAGCTCAAGCGTATCCACCTCCAGGAGAGAAATGGAAGTCCCATTCCCTGCACCAGGATCTGTATCAATAAAGTATTCCAGCTCAGTGATCCCAGTAGAAGAACTCTGCAAGGTCGGTTCACTGATCCATACGGTGCCCCTGTGATAGAGGCTCCAGGTTCCATTCACATCTACAGCCCGAATGTACAGGATATGAAATCCTGGGCTGAGGGTATTGGTGGGGATGTTGAAAGAAACATCAACGGTATCTCCATTGCTGATCGAAAGACTGGTTCCATTTCCTGCACCAGGATCGGTATCAAAAAAATACTCCATTCCTGAAAGCGTTTGGCCAGACAAAGCGATGCAGATCACCATCAGCATCCCCAATAAGGTCCATTGTTTCATAAGATGAATCATTTGAGTGGATGATAGGAGGCCTTAGTTCTGCTTTCTTGCCTTCACCTGCACAGTCAAACTATCTCCCTGAAAAATGGTCGCATTCAGCAGGTTCAATTCCATGATCTGAGGAACTCTTGGATTCGCACTCGTCAGAAATGGAGCGGCCCCTCCAATCGGGAATGGTTGGGTATTGCCATAAATACCGATATCTGTTCCATCCGTCCCAGCATTGAGACCTGGAGAATTGGAGGCAAGACGGTAATCATTGGCATAATCGAACCCCATACCTGTTACATTGTTAAACAATGGATTGGACCCCACCATATTTGCAGATCCAGTGTTGGTGCCATAGGGAAGGGTATTATTGGAGGTCGCGTAGGTGATATTATTGTTAAAGGTGGATGAAGTACAACCCGTTGGTCCGCCACCCTGATAAAAAATATTGTTGGTGATCATGGCAGCAGAGACATTGCTAAAGTATGGGGTAGTAAAGTTTTTTGTGAATACGTTATTGGTGATCAACACTGTTCCTTCATCGGAGTTGAGGATCTGATGCCTGATGATATTGTTGCGAATCACCACAGCGCCATTGTCCCCAACATTGATGGCATTGACGATGTTATTCTGGATCAACCATCCTGAACAGGCATTGGGTCGCATAGTGAGTAGGCTGCTGATGTTACATCGCTCAATGGTGATATTGTCATAATCACTATTGACCCACCAACTCAAGGTAGCAATGTTGCACCCCATAATCACACTGCCTGAGGCATTGTTGGGCAGACTTTCAGAGAGGTACAAAGTGGTAATGGTGGTTGAAAAATTGAACTGATTAGGAGAGTTATAGCCTGCTCCAATGAGGGTGAGACGTTTTTCTAAACGCGCCTGCAGGTAAGGAGCCTGGGATCCTATGATATGAATGGTATCACCGGGGCTGGCTGCATTGAAGGCTGTCTGGAGATCTGTATATTGGCCAGCACTGTTTGTGTTGTTATCCACAGTCAGAATGGCTGCCTGTAAAGAGAAGATCGAGAAGGCGCATACAATCAAAAAAGAAAGAAAAGATTTCATTGTGATAAGGAGGTTAAGTGAAAATTCGACATGACTCTTCCATCTCCAACTGATCGAAGGAGAGAGAGATGTGTAGGGAAATGATATATTAGATCAGCTAATTCTGCTTTCTGCCAAGGTCAATGCCTGGAGATTCGTAGGAAAGTGGAAATGGTGTTCTGTATCAAGAGTCGAAAAGTGTAAATAGAATATCACCAGATTTTTATAAAAATATTTTTCTCTCTCTTGGTAGGAGAAATTCACAAGGCATTAGTTCTGTTTTCTTGCCTTCACCTGGACCTTAAGACTATCTCCCTGGAAGACAGTCATCCCATTGAGCAGGATCAATTGTTCTATTTGAGGAATTCTTGCCGGAGGACTGGTGAGGTATGGAACAGGACCCCCAATCGGAAAGGACCACCCCCCATAGATCCCAATATCTGTACCGTCTGTCCCTGCATCTGAAGCAGGGGATGATCCCAATAGTCTGTAATCATCTTCAAACTGGAATCCTGGAGCATTGGGTGCAGAAAACTGAGGATCCATCCCTATCAGGTTGTTGGTTCCCATATTGTCTCCATATGGCAAGGTGTCATTGGCTGTCACGAAGGTCAAATTGTTATTGAAGGAAGAGAGGGAACAACCAATGGGGCCTCCTCCTCCATAAAAAATGTTATTGTTGATCATTGCATGCGAGACGTTTCCAAAAAAATTACCGGTCACAGCTGTTCGGATGAATAAATTATTGGCAATCACAACAGAAGGGGCACTAGAAGCCCAAACAGCCCCGGTAATGATATTGTTGCGGATAATCATATTGGGATTGAAGCCCACGAAGATTTGGCCAATGATATTGTTCTGAATGATCCAATTGCCACCATTGTTGGAGGGAAGATTCACACTATTGGTCTTGCACCGTTCAATGGTAATGTCGATATATGTTCCATTCCCAGTCCAACCAATGCTCGTTAAGGAACAAGCCATTACAACTGAACCAGAGGCGTTATTGGGCAGATTTTGGGTAATATTGATACTTGTCAGCAGTGTCGACAGGCCGAGTTGGTTAGGTGAATGATATCCAGCGCCGATGATGGTTAATTTTTTGGTCAGGTTGACAGTAGAATGCGCAATAGGAGACCCTACAATATGAAGGGTGTCTCCCGGTGTAGCAGCATCAATGGCGGTTTGCAAGTCTGAATATTGTCCTGCACTTGGGAGATTGTTATCCACCGTGATGATCAATGCAAAGGACTGACTCCACAGAAAGGAGAAAATCCATAAGAGGAAAGTTGATTTCATGCTAAAGAAAAATTTGATGTTTGTAGATCAAGGATGCCTTATCAGGAAGAACAAATCTGCCTCAAAAGCATTGTATGAAAGAGAAAAATGAGAGTCTGTTTCAAGAGTCGGACAGGAAAGGGAGGATATCACCAGTTTTTCTAAAAAAAATATCCACTTACCCAGTGGAAGAGAAAAACATAAAAAAGGGCCATCCAATTCTTTGGATAGCCCTGAGGATTTTTTTTATTCCTTGAATGACCTAATCGCTCTTCCGACCTTCTTTCACCATCGCAGGCTCTTTATGCGAAAGCATCTGAAAGACCACATGGAGTCGATCCTTGAGTTCTTTTCGATCTACGATGAAATCCAGAAATCCATGTTCCTTCACAAATTCTGATCGCTGAAATCCTTCAGGCAGGTCGCGGCCAATAGTTTCCTTGATTACGCGTGGTCCAGCAAAGCCAATCAGGGCATCCGGTTCAGCAATATTCATATCTCCCAACATGGCAAAACTCGCAGTTACCCCTCCAGTTGTAGGATCAGTCAAGAGCGAAATATAGGGGATGCGCGCCTTGCTCAGCAAGGCAAGTTTCGCGCTGATTTTGGCCATCTGCATTAGACTCAATGCGCCTTCCATCATCCTGGCACCGCCGCTTTTTGAAATAATCATCAGTGGCCAGCGCATTTCCAGACATACATCAATGGCACGACAGATTTTTTCCCCAACTACACTTCCCATACTTCCTCCAATGAAGCGAAAGTCCATGCTACAGATCATCACTTCTTCTCCATGGATTGGACCACTTGCAGTCCGAATCGCATCAAACAAACCCGTCTTTTCATATCCTGCGACCAGTCGATCAGGATATTTTTTGGTATCTATGAATTCCAGCGGATCCGCAGAAAATAGTTCTGCATTGATTTCTTCAAATTTTCCATCATCAAACAGCAGCTCGAAATACTCCTTGCTCCCAATCCGCAAATGATGATTGCAATTGGGACAGACATACGCATTTCTCTTCAAAGCCTTGGTTTGCAGGGCCTTCTTACATGAAGGGCATTTGGCCCACAATCCGTCCGGGGTATTGTTCTTATCCTCGGTCTTGGTGCGAATGTTATCTTTTACTCGTTTGAACCAACTCATATCTTAGTATTTGCTTACTCAAATATAGGCATTCCCCTTGCGAAATGGAAAAAGGAAAAATGAGAATGCGAATTAGAAGAGAATTTTTGAACTTTCCCGTCTTAATCTGGTTTTTATGAAATATCTCCTGATTCCGCTTTGTCTGATCCTTTCTTTCCTCTCCTGTCGGCCCTATCTCAAAGAGCTGACCAAAGAAGTCCAATCCTCCAGGGTATATCGCATCTTTCCGAGCAATCAAACCAGCACAGGTGATCCGGAAGCAGGCTTGGCCTATCTGATTCATGGAGATTACATTGGAGGAGGAATTCCCGTCAGCACCTATCAGGACTTCATGTTGCCGGAACCTGACACCATTCTTGGCAGAAGCGGCACCAATGCCAGAATCCCTTATTCGTCCAATGCCTATCACGCCTTCAATGGTGCCGAGGTTGTCAGCGGCAATTGCTTTACCTGTCATGCCAGCCCGCTGGAAGACAAGATGTTTCTGGGACTGGGCAATAGTTCTGCCAGCTATCAAAAGAATTTCAAGCTTCAGATGCAGATTTTCAAGCGAATTGTGAAAAAGAAAGTAGGCAAAGATTCTCCAGAGTGGGAAGCATTTGAAACCTATGCGGACATCAATCTGATAGCCCTGCCTAACATCATAACCCCCAATCCGGGAGTGAATCCGGCCTTTCGCCTGGAGGAAGCCTATGTCAGTCAACGCAATCCTGTGGATCTGCGTTTTTCTAAAGCAGCAGCCTTCCAGATGTCTCCCTATGTTCCTGCCTCAGATGTCCCCCCTCTCTGGAATGTCAGAAAGAAACATGCCCTGTATTACAATGGCATGGGCCGAGGCGCATTCACCAAACTATTGATGCAAGCCAGTTCTCAAGGTATTCAGGACAGTTCAGAAGCCAGGAAAGTTCACGATCACTTCGATGATGTCCTTGCCTGGATTCAGACTTTGGAGGCTCCCGACTGGCCGCGCGAGACACATATGGATCTGGTCGCGAAGGGACGCATCCTCTTCAAGGATGAATGTTCCAGATGTCATGGGACCTACGGAGATCGGGAGACCTATCCCAACAAATTGGTTCCTCTGCACGAAGTTCAGACCGATCCGGTATATGCCAGATATTTTCTCCAAGCTTCTGGTCTTGCAGATTGGTACAATCAAAGCTGGTATGCCACTTCCCCTCCCACCTCAACCCTCACACCCTCTGAAGGCTATATCGCCCCTCCTCTGGATGGCGTATGGGCAACAGCACCCTATCTGCACAATGGATCTGTTCCCACCCTTGAGGCCCTGCTGAATAGCAAGATTCGGCCAACTTATTGGCAAAAATCAGACAACACTTATGATTATCAAGCCATCGGATGGAAGTATCTGGAGAGGAATCATGGGAAAGACAAGCAAACCTATGATTGCACTGAAGCAGGATTTGGGAATCAGGGACATTACTTTGGAGACAATTTTAGTCAAGAGGAGCGTTTGGCTGTGTTGGAGTACCTGAAAACGCTATAAATTTCATCGCATTCGACGGCAGGCAGACATTTTACCGCTTCTTGAGAGACTATCTTTATCCATATTGACAGTCAATCTCATGTAATTCTTCTTTAGGTAACCGCTATCATCCAGTATTCTCATGCTGAATTTATCTCACTGGCCCATAGTTGGCCAAACAGATCTTGTTTCCCTGTCAGAAGCCACTGAGCAGGTCCATCGTGCAGCCCAGTATCTCTCCATGGCCGGAAAGTTTTTTTTGCCCCACAAAGCTGATGACAGTCATACCAATATGGGGTGGAATCCAGAACATGCCTGGTTGTATAGCCATGAATTGCCCACCTATTCAGGGCACTTTTTGGGATTGCATCCTGAGACGATGCGCCTCCTCCTGATCAATCAGGACCATTCGATCGAAAAGGCATACAATCTTATTGGAAAAACACAAAAAGATGGGGTTGCCTGGATAAAAGGAACCCTTAAACAATATGGAATTGACACCTCTGCCTACAAGATAGTGTTGCATTATGAGATTCCTGATCATGACATTCATCATGGTGCACCCTTTCGAGCCCTAAGTCCAGCTGCTTATGCTGGATTCTCCAAGGTTCGCAGCATGGGCCATGAAGTGATGGAACAACTCGTAGCCACGATCCCACAAGCCTCCGAGACACGAACCTGGCCACACCATTTTGACATTGGCAATTTTCTCCCTCTGCATACGGATGCAGAAGGCAAGACAGACAGAGCCCTGTATGTAGGTCTGGCCATTCCAGATCATCTGGCAGATGACTATTACTTTTATGTAACACATGGGTACCAACATGGCCAAGCTGATTATTCCACTCTCCCTCCCCTTCCTTCAGGCGGCTATTGGAACCGCAAAGAGTTCGTAGGGGCTTTCTTGCTTCTGGCAGATCTGATACAAAGTGGATCGTCAGAACAACAAATTGACAATGTTTCCGCTTTTATGAAAAAGGCTTTGGAAGCATCCATTCATTTGCTAGACTTGAACCCAAGTGATTTTTTGTCTTAAGAGACTATCTCCATGATTCATCATCCACATACCGATACTGAAAGCCAGGATTTACTCATCCAGTTTCAACAAGTTCGAACGTATACCACAGATCTTTGCAGGCCACTCAGTCCAGAAGATTATATTCCTCAACCCGTAGCCTTCATTAGTCCTCCCAAGTGGCATCTGGGGCATACTACCTGGTTTTTTGAGGAACTTATTTTGAAACCCAATATTCCTGATTATCAGGCATATCATGAGGATTTTAGCTTTCTCTTCAACAGCTACTACAACTCTCTCGGAAAACGCATTCTCAGAACCAATCGCGGCAATCTCACCCGTCCGTCCGTCAAAGAAGTATATGCCTATCGCGCATATGTGGACGAACAGCTAGAGGCCCTTATAGAAGCGGGAAGCTACTCGCCTCAACTCAGAGAATTAATCATCCTTGGCCTCAATCACGAACAACAACACCAGGAATTGTTGGTAACAGATCTAAAATACATTCTTGGACACAATCCCTTGTTCCCGGCCTATCATCAAGCACTCTCAACTTCACAAAACAGCAAAGAACATCGTGGACTTGTGCACATAAATGAGGGAATCTATGAGATTGGATTCGAAGGGGAAGGGTTTCATTATGACAATGAATTGGGACGGCACAAGGTCTATCTGCATCCTTTCGAGATCCAACGATCCCTGGTTACCAATGGTGAGTTTCTCGCCTTTATGGAAGATGGTGGATACGAGCGCTTTGAATTGTGGTTGGACGAAGGCTGGAGTTGGGTGAAGGAAGAAGCCATCCGCTCTCCCTTTTATTGGCACCAATATGAAGGTGAGTGGCATCATTATACCCTTGGAGGGTTTCAAGCAATCAATCCTGATAGCATTCTTTGTCATATCAGTTATTATGAAGCTGCGGCTTTTGCTGAATGGAAAGGCATGCGTCTCCCAACAGAATTCGAATGGGAAGCAGCGGCAGATCAGCTGGATTGGGGGGCACGTTGGGAATGGACCAATAGTGCCTATCTTCCCTATCCTTATTTCACAACAGCGGAAGGAGCTGTAGGAGAATACAATGGAAAATTCATGGTCAATCAAAAAGTCCTTCGAGGGGCTTCTGTTGCTACCTCCCCTAATCATAGCAGAAAGACATACAGGAATTTTTTTCACGCTCCCTTAAGGTGGCAGTTTACGGGCATAAGGCTTGCGAAATCTTTATAAAAAGCACTAGATTAGAATTGAATGAATTCATTTGCGAAAGACGTAGACAGCGGTTTGTCTGCGAGTCCAAAATCCCTTTCTTCCAAATATTTCTATGATGATGAAGGGAGCAGGATTTTCCAACAAATCATGGACCTTCCTGAGTACTATCTCACCAATTGTGAGTTGGAAATCCTGACAGAGCAAGCAGCGGCGATCTATGAAGCCACACAATTTCACGCGCATTTTAACATTGTGGAACTGGGAGCAGGTGATGGAGCCAAAACAAGAGAACTCCTTCGGCATTTGCTCGAACAAGGGATTGACTTCACCTATATCCCCATTGACATTTCAGAGGAGGCCATCAAATTATTGACAGCGGATTTGCGTCAACAACTTCCCAGGCTGCAAATACATCCCAAGGTAGGCGATTACTTCAGTGTCTTGAAAGAGGTCAAAACCAATGAATCTCCAAATCTATTTTTGTTTTTGGGTGCCAATATTGGAAACTATTTACCTGATGCTGCCGATGACCTGCTAGAGATGATTCGGCGACATATGCGCGGAGATGACAAATTGATGGTGGGATTTGATTTGAAAAAAAATCCACTCATCATCGCCGCAGCCTACAATGACGATCAGGGAATTACGCGTGGATTCAACCTCAATTTACTGTCGAGAATCAACCGGGAATTGGGGGGAGATTTCGATCGGGAACGCTTTGATTTTTACAGCTATTACAATCCGATCAATGGAGAGGTACGAAGTTTCATTATCAGTCGTGAGGAGCAAACGGTCCACATTCGGGCGCTTGGCAAGCAGTTTGCATTCAGAAAAGGGGAGTGGGTCTATACAGAATTGTCCAGAAAATATTCTTTCAGAGAAATCAAAGCTCTTGCTACAAAGAATGGCTTTCAGGTATTGAAACACTTCTGTGACAGAAGAGGCTACTTCACAGATAGTCTTTGGGGGGTATCTCCCTAGCGCTTAGCTATATTATATATGCCAATCAAGGTTTGAACCCACTTTCCGAGGGTGAAAAATCCAAATTGCTATTTAAATCAGAAGCAAAATACCCTAAAACAGACTGGAAAAGCACAAATCAGAAGATCTTAAGTTCAATAAGTGGAAGAATGGGTTGAAGTGAAAATACAATTCTCATAAATATGACACCTAGCAGCCTTCAAAAGTAGAATTTGGACCTAATTTATTTCATATAATCGCTCATTCTGGAAATTGGGAAAATTTTCCCTAAAAACGAAAATCCTCACTACCAAACTCTTTTTAATAATAAGCAACTGAATATCAGTGAATTATTTTAATTCAAAGTTTTTAATTTTCACCCTCGGAAACCGGGTTTGAATGTAGTTTTTATAGCCTGAATGTCAGCTTGTTTGTGGGTATAAGGTATGGGGTATGGGGCTATGTGGTCAAGGATCTGATTCAACATCTAGCCATATCCCTTATTCCTTATACCATATCCTTCTCTTTGCGGCCTATTGCACCTATTTCCCAACATTCGAACTCTTGATTCACATTATATATGGATTATGGACCGGGGCAGTGAAAAAAGAAGCGGTTCTACGCTCAGTGTCAATTCCCAGAATTATTCACAACAATCAGCCCTTCTTCTCCCAATGCAATTTCTTGTGTCTGACGACCAAATTCGATCTGAATCACATGACTTGGGTGGAGTTTGGGACCATGATGTTCCAGACCGATAGCGGTGACGGGCAGGCCTATACACGCCTGCCAAACAGGACTCTGGCTCATGTCAATCCGCTCCAACTCGACTTGCCCCCGAAACTGCTGTACAACTTTGGTTTGTTCCAGGGCAAAATGATAGTCTTCAATCTGAATTCCCTGCCCTTCCTCTGCACGTGTGAAAGCAATATCATCTCCATCAGCGAATCTCAACTCTAAACAATCCAGGGCCTCATATGGTTCTTCAGGCTTGGATATGTTTCGCCATATGGTATAGAATACCTGGGCCAGGTGCTTTCCTTCCAGTGCTTGCAAAGCAGCGAGTTCTTCCTGATTGAAGTAAGTTGGCATGAAATCTAACATGGAACAAATATCTGAAATCAAAGTCATTTAGAGAAACATCACATTGGACAGAAAATCTTCGTAAGTTAGCGCCAACACATCTACGGCCGCCCTACTCTCCTTCTTCCTCACTCACGATCAAAATTTTCAGTTGATATGTATTCAGATATTCGCATAGAACGAGACATCTACAAGTCCGAGGAACATCAGATGCTGCGCGATACCATTCGCGAGTTTTACAAAAAAGAGATTCAGCCACATCGAGAAGAATGGGAAGCCAATGGCATGTGTAGCCGGGAAGCCTGGCTCAAAGCAGGAGAACTGGGATTGCTGTGCCTGGATATCCCGGAAGAATATGGAGGAGGAGGATTGGATTTTAGTTTCTCTGCTTTATTGATTGAAGAATTTGCCCGACTAGGTGCCAATGCGCCGGGATTTTCTATGCACTCTGATATTGTGGCACCCTATATCCTCAAACTTGGGACAGAGGAACAGAAACATCGATTTCTCCCCAAAATGGCCACTGGAGAGTGGGTCGGGTCGCTTGGCATGACAGAACCTGGAACAGGCAGTGATGTACAGGCCATTCGAACCAATGCAGTCGATATGGGAGAATATTGGCTCCTGAATGGGTCCAAAACCTTCATCACCATTGGCAATTCCTCTTACTTTACCATTGTCGCTTGCAAAACACGACCGAACACGGATCAGGAAGGAATCAGCCTCTTATTGGTCGAAGAAGATCGCGAAGGGTTCACCAAAGGCAAACCCTTCAAAAAACTCGGTCTGAAAGACAGTGATACCTGCGAAATGTTCTTCGAAGATGTCAAGGTCCCCAAGAACAATCTTCTTGGAATAGAAGGAAAAGGCTTTATTCACATGATGACAGAGCTTCCGAGGGAACGTCTGACAGTTGCTCTCCAATCCATTGGATCAGCAGAAGGGGCGCTGGAAGATACCATCGAATACACCCAGACCCGTCGCGCGTTCAAGCAAGCCATCTGTGAATTCCAGAATACACAATTCAAAATGGCTGAAGTGGCCACTGCCCTTCAGGTTCATCAGGCATTTGTGGACAAATGTTCGCAGCTACTTGCTGCGCATCGACTCACAGCAGCCCAGGCTTCGATGGCCAAGTTTTCTGCAACAGAAATGCAGTTCAAGCTCCTGGATGAGTGCCTCCAGCTACATGGTGGATATGGCTATATGTGGGAGTTTCCGATCACCAGACGCTTTGCTGATTCACGTGTCAGCCGGATCTATGCCGGGACCAATGAGATCATGAAGATCCTGATCGCCAGGGGCCTGTTCAAAGATTATTTTGCAGAACTCAAGGCACGCAAAAAGGCGCGAAGCAATGGCGTATCTTGACAGTTTCAGACAAAGGGTTTATGACTTGGGTTTCATCGAACAAGACCATCAGATTCATACTTGAATGAATGGAAAGCGTGAGAGGTCACTTACACCTCGAAGGATACGACATAGAAGAGTTGGCTGTCTTTTCTTGCTAGCTTCTTTGCTCAGTATTGTGAAGGGGTCTGCCCAGACGACAGATTCAAGCAAGCAGACCAATTGGGTATCCAGAACCTACCAAAAGATCATGAAGGATACACTCCCTCCTGAGAGAGCTCGCTTCCTGGTCTATCCAACCCTTGCCTATTCCCCGGAAACCAGTCTGGAGATTGGATTTGCTGCTGTCCGGCTGTTTTATGTCAATCAGGATATAGTCAACAACCGCCTGAGCGAAATCTATGCCTTTGCATTTGGGACCCTCAGACGACAATACGGCATGGAATTCGAACATTCCATCTATGGCGACCATGATTCATGGTTTTTTCTGGGGAGAGGGAAATTTCAGCGCTTTCCATTGTTGTATTATGGAATCGGCCCGGAAACTGTAGGCGACCATCCATTCCTGATCGATGGGACGTATGTGCAGCTAAGAGAACGAGTCCTGAGAAAGATCGTCCCGAATTTGTTCATAGGTCCAGAAATCGATTTGCAACTCCTCCACAATCCCAGATTTGAACCTGATTTGTCTCCACTGCCATTGGGGGGAGAAGGATCGCGGACCTTTGGGCTAGGCGTGGGCCTGGTCTATGACAATCGGCACAATGTCATGAATGTTCGCAAGGGACTATTTGGCGAGCTGGCAGTCCTCGATTATCGTCCTGCATGGGGAAGCGACTGGAAGTTTAGCAGTCTCAATCTGGATGTCCGGTATTTTGTCCCTCTCAAGGCAGACAAAAGTCAGGTATTGGGATTTCAGGGCTTTGGAAAATTCGTCAGTGGAGAGGTGCCCTTCAACCAGTTGGCATTGATGGGGGGACCATTTTTGATGCGGGGATATTATTTGGGCCGATTCAGAGACAGAAACTATCTGGCGGTTCAGGCTGAATATCGCATGTTGCCGTTTCCATTCTCAAAACGCATTGGGGCTACCGTTTTTGCCTCAGGCGGGATGGTTGGGCCAACTGTCGGAGAGTTGCGAATCAGTCAGCTTAAACCTGCTGCTGGTGTAGGATTTCGGTATTTGATCTTTCCCAAGAAAGATATCTTTGTGCGATTTGATTTCGCCTTCACCCAAGAAGGACCTGGATTTTATATTTATACCGGAGAGGCTTTCTGAGCCTGATTTCTCTTAGAGACTGTTTTGGAATCTGTGCTGAGAATTTTCAGGGTGTATTTTTTACTCAGACAAGGCTCTTGTTTGTTCTCATAGTGGTGCTATGGGAACAAAAAAAGCCGCCGGATGAGGAAAAAACACACATACAAAAAATAAGTGATAGATGTTCAAACAGTCTCTTACCCTCCCTCACATTAGCGAATCCGTCCACTATCGATAGACTTCACTAGATTCTCATCCGCCTGAATGCGTTTGATGGCCAACCAGATAAAGGCTACCGCAGCTATCGGCAGCGCAAAGCCTATATGGGGCAATCCCTGATCAGCAGTGCCTGAGATGCCTGTTGGCCCCTGATTGGTGAACCAAACAATAGCCAGAATTTCGAACAAGACAAGGACCATCCCTATATATGCCAGCTTGATCTGCCTGGGCCGATTATTGAACTGAAAGATGATTAAGATAAGCCCAATTGTCACCAAGGCATTCAGGCCAACAAAGAGAGAATGAGCGATCATTCGAGAAGATTCCTTGTGTTCATAGAACATCTCATTCATCTCATTTTGCCCAGAGAATTCACTGACAACTGACAAGCCAGAAACCACTTCTGATTCTGCTCCAGCGACAAACTGCCATAAAGGAAGAAATAGCCCAGCAAGGTTGAGCAAAATAGCTATCAAAAGAAATAAGGATTGGATTCTTTGGATCATTCCGATTAATATTGGATCATCAGTGAATGGTAGTGCAAATTTGCGAAGGCAAAGCTACAAAAAATGGACCAACGATACATATTAGACATCAGTTATCAGGGAGCAAATTATGCAGGTTGGCAAATCCAGCCCAATGCCAATACCGTACAAGCAGAATTGGATGCAGCCTTGAGTACCCTCCTCCGCACAGATATCCGATCCACCGGGGCCGGACGGACAGATGCTGGTGTCCATGCACGGCAACTAATTGTGCACTTTGATCATGCAGGAGAGATTCCGCATAGCCTCCTGCATGGCCTCAACGGAATTTTGCCATATGACATAGCGGCAAATGCCCTCTTCCAGCCAACTACTTCCGACTTTCATAGCCGATTCACCGCCACCAGCCGATCCTATGTCTACCAAATCGTTCGTCAGAAATCACCCGAATATTATTTGACTGCACATTGGATTCGGTATCAGATAGATGTAGAGAACATGAACCGGGCTGCTGCGCTGCTGTTGGAATACGATGAATTCGGGAGTTTTTGCAAGGCCCATGCAGACAATGCGACCAACCTATGCCAGATGTATCATGCCTATTGGGAAGAATCGCAGGATCTCCTGTGCTTTCACATCAAAGCCAACCGATTCCTGCGCGGCATGGTGCGTGCCATAGTCGGGACACTCCTGCTCGTGGGTCGCGGCAAGATGTCTCTGTCAGAATTTCGAGCAGTCATTGAAGCACAGGATCGTACAGCTGCTGGCCCTGCTGCTGAAGCAAAGGGATTATTTTTGACCGAAGTAGGCTATCCTGAAGAAAGTTTCTCCGTCTTCTCGTTACCAAAAAATCGATAAATTCACCCCAACAGTAGAGCCACTCAAGAGATTCGCACTGGAAGTAAAAGACTGAAAGATCACAGTCTCGTCTACAGAGACCACTTGAGTTGGGTTACTTTCCGGAAACAGGCTTCCTGTCGTAGCGATTCTGACATCTCCTCCTTCTCTTTTATAGCCAAATCCAATCGAGTATTCCGCCCCAACTGCGATTTTTTCTGAGAAAAAATAATTGAATCCACCAAGAAGGTTGAATCCAGCGGCAATGCCTCCATCTGTTTGCGTCTTGATGTTGAGATCCTCTTTGTACAGGCGGGTTCCATCCAGAGCTCTTCGTTCCAGTACCTGATCCAACTCAGTCGCAGTCGCTCCCTTGAACCCAAACATGAGTTCGACTCCTACATATGGGTCCAGTTTGCTGGCATCTGCTGTCAAATGATATTCTGCGCCTGGTGTGAGGCTAAGTCCAAATCCGCTGGTTGAGCTGACAGCGGCTGTATCAATCTGCTGACCTTCAGGAAATCGAACCAGATCAATATAACTATCACTGAATTCGGCACTGGCATTCTGTAGTTGCACGCCCAGACGAGTCCGCAAGGCAATCCGATCAGAAATATAGTAGCGTCCCATCACTTCAGGAATGTCAAAAGCGTCATGGTTCCACTGTTGAATGGCGATGGTTCCCAGGCCGGTAATCTGAAAACCAAGACTGATGTCACCTGCAACCGGCTTGATCTGAGCATTCATCATTTGGCTCAGGCCAAGGCTTAGGAGAACAATGAGCAAAATATGTTTGATGTACATGGGTAAAATGGTGTTTATGATACAGTTTGATACAAAAGTTGAGTTACTCCTCTTCAAAACCAAACTTCCCTCTCAAGGGGACGAACTGAAAGGCGTGAAGAGCTTCTATTTCATATTCCATCCGATCGATTCTTTTGACGACTGTCATCCGCTGCCGAGACCTGGTTCCGACTGGAATGACCATTCTTCCTCCAATGGCCAGTTGTTGTTTCAAAGACTCTGGAATTCCTGGGCTGGCTGCGGTAACCAGTATCCGATCATAAGGCTGGTATTTTTGCCACCCTTGAGATCCATCTCCATAAAGCAGATGCGCTGCATATTGTAAATCAGACAATCGTTCCCCAGCATCCTCATGAAGTTTTTTGTCATACTCTACAGAAAATACCCGCATCCCCATCTCACACAAAATCGCTGCCTGATACCCGGAGCCTGTCCCGACTTCCAGCACTTTCATTTTGGAACGAAGTTGGAGAAGTTGTGTTTGGAAAGCGACAGTAAAAGGTTGACTGATGGTCTGTCCGCGCTTGATGGGCAGCGCTTTGTCCTGATAGGCCTGAGCAGAAAAAGCGCCTTCGACAAAGGCATGTCTGGGAACTGTTTCCAGGGCTTTGAGCAGACGATCATCTGTGATCCCTTTTTGGATCAAGGCCTGGACCAATCGCTCCCGCTGACCTTTATGTTTGAAGGTATCTATCATTCGAGCTGCAAATCTATACAAATCTCTACACACTTTCATTCTTGAGACAAATGCTGTTACTTTGCACCTTAAAAAAACAGTAGCTTTCACCCCGGAATATGACTAAGAAACATCCAGATACGTTTGACAGCCGGCACCTTGGGCCAAGCCTTCAGGAATTACCCGAAATGCTTCAGCATATTGGGCTTGATTCTTTGGACACACTGATCGATCAGACCATTCCAAAACAAATCAGATTGACACATCCACTCAAGCAGTGGGAGGCAATGGGAGAACATGAATATCTGAAAGATTTACGCAAGATTGCTGCTCAAAATCAGGTATTTACCTCCTACATTGGCCAAGGATATTACAACTGTATTACCCCCTCCGTCATCCTGCGAAACATCTTCGAAAATCCAGGATGGTATACCCAGTATACGCCTTATCAAGCAGAGATCTCACAAGGTCGTCTTGAAGCCTTGCTGAATTTCCAGACCATGGTAAGCGATCTCACCGGCCTGCCAATTGCCAATGCCTCTTTGCTGGACGAGGCGACTGCGGCTGCGGAAGCCATGACCATGACCTATGGTCAAAAACGCAAAAAAGACAGAAAATCTCAGGCCAATGTGTTGTTGGTGGCTGATAGCTGTTTCCCACAAACTATTGAAGTCATCAGCACGCGAGCAGAGGCAATCGGAATTGAAGTCCGAATTGGAGCCGTCTCGGATTTTGACATCAATGAGGAGGTTTTCGCTGCTGTGGTTCAATACCCGGATGCTCAAGGAGAGATTCATGACTATCAAGCGCTTGCAGAACAGCTACACCAACAGAAAAGTTATCTCATTGCCGCTGCAGATTTGATGAGCCTTACCCTGCTCAAAGCACCTGTTTCCTGGGGGGCCGATGTGGTGGTAGGGACCGCACAGCGATTTGGCGTCCCCATGGGATTTGGTGGGCCCCATGCGGCCTATTTTGCGACCAAGGATGAATTCCTACGCCTGATTCCAGGTCGGATCATCGGCGTCTCCATCGATGCAGATGGCAATTCTGCCATGCGAATGACACTCCAGACACGCGAACAACACATTCGCCGAGACAAAGCCACCTCCAATATCTGTACTGCTCAGGCATTATTGGCCATCATGGCAGGCATGTATGCAGTCTATCATGGACCTGCAAGATTACAGGCTATTGCCACTCGGATTCATCGATTGACTGCAGCTCTGTCCACAGGACTGAAGCAGATGGGATTCTCGGTTCATAATGCCTCTTTCTTTGATACACTGACCCTGACACTTGATGATGAGACACAGGTCGGAAGCTTGAATCAATTGGCTCTGGAGCGATCAATCAATCTCAGATATGATGGAGGAAAACAAATTGGTCTCTCCATAGACGAAACCTCCGGCGAAGATTCTGTTCAGGACTTGCTGGACCTATTCGCTTCTCTGCTTGGGACATCAGCCCCGGAATTCTCAGCGCCAGCAATCAATCAAATTCCGGCATCGCTGAGTCGTCAAAGCGAGTTTCTCAGTCATCCGGTCTTTCATCAGCATCATTCCGAGACAGCCATGATGCGCTATATCAAGTCTCTGGAGAACAAAGATCTTTCTTTGAATACAGCCATGATTCCTTTGGGCTCATGTACCATGAAACTCAATGCTGCCACAGAATTGATTCCTGTGAGTTGGCCGGAATTTGCACATATTCATCCTTTTGCTCCTGCCAGCCAGACCCGCGGCTACCAGCATATCATAGATGAGTTGGGCGAATTGCTCTGCATCATCACGGGCTTTGCGGGCGTGTCCTTCCAACCCAATAGTGGCGCACAAGGTGAGTATGCCGGCTTGATGGTGATTCGAGCTCTCCACCAAAGCCTGGGGAACCCCCATCGAAATATTGCCTTGATTCCTTCCTCAGCGCATGGCACCAACCCAGCCAGTGCGGTTATGGCAGGCATGAAGGTTGTGGTTGTCAAGTGCGATGCCATGGGAAATATCGACATGACTGATTTGAGAGAAAAGGCTGAGAAACATCAGGAAAATCTTTCCTGTCTGATGATTACCTATCCTTCTACTCATGGAGTCTTTGAAGAGACCGTGAAAGAGGTCTGCGAGATCATTCACCAACATGGTGGACAGGTCTATATGGATGGTGCCAATATGAATGCACAGGTAGGACTGACAAGTCCCGGAGAAATCGGGGCAGATGTTTGCCATCTCAACCTCCACAAGACATTTAGTATCCCTCATGGGGGCGGAGGACCTGGCATGGGACCTATCTGTGTTGCAGAACACCTCGTCCCCTTTCTCCCAGGACACGCGCTGGTAGAGACAGGAGGTGAACAAGCCATCACTGCAGTGTCTGCCACTCCTTTTGGTAGCGCAAGCATTCTGTTAATCTCTTATGCTTATGTAAAACTGCTCGGTAGCGAAGGGTCAAAAGCTGCAACTGAATATGCGATTCTTGCTGCCAACTATCTCAAGTCTCGGTTGGAAACTCATTATGATGTGCTTTATCAAGGCACCAATGGTAGAGTTGCACATGAATTCATTCTGGATCTTCGCAAGTTCAAGCTACAATTAGGCCTCGAAGTTGATGATATCACCAAGCGACTGATCGACTATGGATTCCATGCTCCCACTGTGTCCTGGCCAGTACCCGGCACCATTATGATCGAACCCACAGAAAGCGAGCCCAAGGCTGAACTGGATCGCTTTATAGAAGCCATGATTTCGATTCGGGAAGAGGTTCGACAGATCGAGCAGGGGGAGGTTGATGCAGAAGACAATGTATTGAAAAATGCGCCTCATACTGTGGCAGAAGTTACAGCCGATGACTGGACACATGCTTACCCTCGCCAGCAAGCTGCTTTTCCTGTACCGGGATTGTATGCCAATAAATTCTGGCCTGCTGTCAAAAGGGTGAACAATACCTATGGCGACAGAAATGTCGTGTGTACCTGTCCACCTCTGGAAGCCTATGTAGAAGCCTGACGTTTGGGTAAATCCAGTACCGAAAAGGGGCATAAGGAAGATGGGAATAAAGGGATAGGGTTGGATGTTGAGTTTGGATCTTTAGCATCTGACCTTGTACTTGATGCAAATCAGATCGCATGTCATTCACTAAGTTCCAGGTAGAGTACATGGCTGGATCTTGCGCTAGATTCTTCCCCACCTAGCCCTATACCTCATACCTTATTCCTCACTCTTAACCCGATTTTCCCACACCTCAACTCTTGATCCCAATAAAATACACTAGCCATGAGACTCGATTCTATACAAAAACGCGCTAAGGGCATACAGGAAAAAACGGGCATTGATTTCTCCCAATACAAAGACGAGGCCTGGGCTGAACAGCTAAGTGAACTATTGCGCTTCCCGCAATACGCCATCAAAACTGCCATTCAGCCACCGATCCTGCTATTGGTAATTGTTATTGTGTTGTCTGTCATATGCTTTCAGACTGGGCATGGAGCTTTTGGAACCGTGTTTTTGCTTACAGGGATCGTGCTTTCTATCCCCAATGGCCTTCTATTGGCAGTCATCTACTTTGTCTTCTCCTTGACGTCAGATGTGCATCGGCTGTTGGAATTGAGTCTGGGTAAGGCCAGGGTGATTGCAGAGAAAGTGGGTGAATTGGGGGACAAACAACAGCGACGCGCCAGATTGGCAGAATTGATCCAGGGGGTTATCTTCAGTATGGTACTCCCCGACTTGAATCGTGTCGTCAAAAAGAGTGTGCCCTTGATTGGCGGGTTGGTTGCCGCTGTACTGGGAAGTCTTCTGTCCAGAATGGCAAAAAGACTGGAAAAGCGATTGAGCAGGATGCCGGAACCGGATGTGTTGGAAGAAGCACTTGTTCCTCAGGAAGGCAAACGACTCGCTGCACTCGACAAGATCGAATACGGATCTGAGCGCCTCACACAAGGAACAGCTCGTGTGGTATCTGCCCCCTTTTTTGTGGTTTGGCTCCTTGTGGCTATAGTGAGTAGTCTGATCATTTATCTGGAGTATCAAGCCTTGTATTGAGTTGGCAGGCAGTGATCGAAAAAATGAGTAGTTTCAGGACAAAGATTTCTGCATGAATCCTATCTACCTCTGTGTTTTCTCTATTTGCTCAATTTTTCTGATTTATTGCCATCCCATCAAGTCGAAGAAGCCTTCTCCTTCCGATCAATTGCTTCAAATATTTCCCACTACTTCTTTGTCTGATACCCTCCATGTCTGGCGGGAAGCCTTCTCTGAAAAGGCGCACATTCCCATCCCTGACTCTGTGTTGCAGGCGGCATCCGTCGATAGTCTACTGGCTGTCATCAGTCCCTATGCCTCAGATATCGATGAATTGGGAGGAATCTATGCAATCTCACAATTTGATTTGAGTCATCATACTCGGGCCTGTCTGGTTCAGATACATTATTCCTGGTATCGACATTTGGGCATATTGTTGTGGGAAAAGGATCGTCATCGTTTTACCTCTGCTGTTCAACTCAGCTTGCTGGACGGAGGAGATGGGGGCCAAGCCCTCACGGAAAGTTGGTTGTTTGACTGGGATGGAGATGGAGATCACGATCAGTTGTTGCGCACCCATACACATGCAATGATACCCACAGAGGAAGGCGATGGTTTTCGGGAATTGGATGAAGATCATGTTGCACTATTTATCTGGGACAAAGAAACATTCCAGCCCTCCCCGCTCCCGGATACTACGGGTTTAATTGCTCGTTTTCAGATAGATTGGTGAGTGAGAGAGGGAGAAACCAACACTTTGCTGTTGAGCGACGTCACAGAGCTAGGAGATTGTTTGAATCTACTCTATTGGGGGGTTTATAGCCCTTCACACAGCACATCTCTAAACAGTTTCTGAGCGCACACTATCACTTACCTTTTTCCTCACCACTAACACATCCATGCTATGCGTACAATCCTCTTTTTTGCATTGATTATCATCGCATTGGGACAAACCAATGCCACCTCTCCCCTTCCTCCACAGCAAGAGACAGCACTCTATGATCACCTCTTTGAAGTCAATCCCTTATGGGCACTGGAGGATGCTCCCGGGATCGACTGGTGCCAGGAAATGGCCTTTGGATCAGACACCGAACGCATCCGGATGCACCTCTGGATGGTAGAACGACTGCTGAAACAATCTCCGAACAAGTCAGGTTCCATGCGAGGAGAGTTGATCCAGACACTGGCCATCTACCGGGAACAACAACGATATCCGCAGAACCATTACCACACACAAAGGCAGCCCTATTTCATCGACAATCAAGGGACGGCATGTGCAGTAGGTCATTTGCTACAGCAAAGCGGTTATGAAGACTTTGCCACACAGGTTTCTCAAGAAATGAACTATGCCTATTTGAAGGACATGCCTTATCAGGAAATCAACCTTTGGGCAGACCTGCATGGGTTCACTCTGGATGAACTCGCCTTGATCCAACCAGGCTATCCACCCACCACTGCCTGGGCCTCTCTTGGGACAGGGGCCAATGATGTAGTAACAGCCCTGTATGTAGATGGGGGAAATGACCGCATGATTGTGGCTGGACAATTCACAGAGATGGACCAGGTCAGTTGTAAGCAAATTGCTGTCTACCAAAACGAGATGTTCAGTCCTCTGGGAGATGGCGTGAGTGGTGATATTACCACCATCATCAGCATGGAGAACAACATATACCTCGGAGGAGAATTTGATCAGGACAACAACATTGCCATATGGGATGGCAATCAATGGACATATGAAAAAATTCTTCCGGGCAAGGTCCAGGTGTTATATGAATGGAAAGGAGAACTATATGCTGGAGGAACATATTTTGATACCGGTTTTGCTCCTTCCAGAGATTTCCTCACTGTCAGAAGAAATGGTGTGTGGGAATCCGTTGACTGGATTGGAGGGGCAGTCCATACTCTCAGCTCTTATAAAGGAAAGTTGGTTGCTGGCGGAGAGGCATTGGAAGGCGTAGCAGATCCTTTCTATGTGGCAGTGTTTGATGAAATTACTGGATGGGAGCCATTGACAGACAAAAACAATCGCCTGGACAATACTGTCTATGCTCTCCTGGCAGATGGGGATGATCTCTATGCGGCAGGGGGCTGTATTGCTGCGAATGATAGCCCAACCTTCTGTCTTGCAAGGCTCGAAAATGGCCAATGGAATTCTCTGATTCAGTACGATTCCTGGGGATTCCCCAATGATGCCATTCAGCAACTGCACAAACACTATGATGATATCTTCCTCGGTGGCAATGTCAAAATCAATCCTGGAATCGGAACCCTGGGAAATGGCATTGCCAAATTGCATTTGTCAGACCAGTATGTATCGATGGAAGCCATTGCCGATTTGGATTCTACTGTCCATACCATCGCCACCTATAAAGGGCAGATGGTCCTTGGCGGTGCATTCACGACCAATGGTTCCTGGAATCCTGCTCCTGTGCCCTATATCATTCAGACAGACAATTTCACAGGCATCCCAGGACCCTGGGAGGTGCAATTTTCTCTTTGGCCCAATCCTGTTGCAGATCAGGCACAAGGCAAAGTGGATCTCAACAAACAGATTTCCTCCCTTTCCTTATTTGATGTGACAGGCAAACGCGTCGCCCTACAGTACGAAATCCAGGGAAATGAATTCTCTCTTCAGAGAGATGACATTCCCGCCGGCATGTATTTGCTACAAGTCCACTCTGATGGCGAGATCATCAGTCAGGGAAAAATAATGCTTCGATAAGTTGTTATTGTGAGAACATGAGTCATCCCGGATCAACGCCCTTGCGACGACCGGATAAGGGTCCCTCGGACATGGATAGGCCAGCTGCTTGTTAGAGAATCCCACGGTTTTCGGGAAACGGTCCCTATCCATTTTTTTTACGCTATTGGGTCATTCCAGATAAAACAGCTTCATTGCTTTCGTTTTATTTTCTGGAATGGCCTTTCCCTCTAGTTCAAAGGCCAAAGAGTTCGGGTTGACTCATGTGTATATTTTCAGGCCCGAATCCGCTCGCTTCCACTATAGACATTGAAGCGCTGATTTCGAACGAATCCCAACAAGCTCATCCCATATTGTTTGGCTAACCGAACAGCCAGACTTGAAGGAGCACCGACCGCTGCAAGGACGGGGCTGCCCGCCATCAGGGCTTTTTGCACCAACTCAAACCCGATCCGACCACTGAGAAAAATGAGGCATTCTGATAATGGGAGGGCCTCCTCTTCCACTGCTGCCCCAATCAATTTGTCCAGCGCATTGTGGCGGCCAATATCTTCCCGAACGTGTAAAAGCTTGCCATTCAAGTCAACCAGGGCCGCTGCATGAAGTCCGCCAGTATGAGAAAATATCGTTTGAAAATCCGACAGTTTGTCCGACAGACTATGAATCAGAGACGCATTCCATACCGGTCCTGCGGGCAAAACAGGACATCCTATGGTCTCTATTCCTTCCAATGACGCTTTGCCACACACGCCACAACTGGCACTGGCCACAAAATTCCGCTGAAGTCGTTCCTCCACCAGTTCGACCGACTCACTCAATTCTACCCGTACCACATTTCCTTCTGCTTCAGGATGCTCTACTTGGATACAATGACGAATCTCTCTCACCTGCGCCCGATCTGTAATGATTCCTTCCGATAGCAGGAATCCCAATGTTAATTCCAGGTCATGTCCGGGGGTCCGCATCGTAATTGTCAGACTTTGCTTGATCCGATTGGCTCGTTCTCCATGTACGAGCTGGATTTCCATCGGCTCTTCCACAGCCAACAAATCATTTTTCTCCTCCTTTTCTTTGGATTGATAAGCTTGGATCTGTACAGGTGCTACACGTGAAAGGCCCATTTGAATGCTATTTTGGCGGATATGAATTGAGAATTGTAAGGACAAGTCCCTGTACAGGAAGCCATTAGATTCCAGCTTCCAAGAAAGGAACAATTTCTCTTTTTCCCTGGATGACAGATCAAAAATGTCAAATTCCCTGCAAAAAGCCCATTTCTTTCGGCAAACAAATGGTCGAAGCCATCCTTCGCTTGATCGAAATATATTTCCATTTGATCGAGAATTCAATCTGATAAGACAACGGTTTCAAAAGTTTCATCATCTTACGTGATAAACTAACTCGCTCCCTCTATGAAACTACACATTGAGAACCTATCACAGACCTATCCAAATGGTGTCCAAGCGCTTAAGAATGTCTCTTTAGAGATTGAGACAGGCATGTTTGGATTGCTTGGCCCCAATGGCGCTGGAAAATCTACTCTGATGCGCATCCTGGCAACCCTTCAAATGCCTGATTCAGGTAGCATTACGTTCGGCGAGCACAATGTCTTGATCGACAAAACTGAGATCAGACAGCTCCTGGGTTATTTACCACAAGAATTTGGCGTCTATCCCAAAATCAAGGCGATCAGCTTGCTCGACCATCTCGCTGTTCTCAAGGGGATTGGAAATAGCTCGGAGAGAAAGAACCGAGTAGAACAGGTCCTGGTCCAGACCAATTTGTGGAAACACCGCAACAAACGATTGGGGGGATACTCAGGAGGGATGCGGCAGCGGTTTGGCATCGCTCAGGCCTTGCTGGCTGATCCCAAGCTGATCATCGTGGATGAACCAACAGCTGGACTTGACCCAGCCGAGCGAAACCGTTTCCACAATATGCTCAGTGAATTGGGCAACAATGCCGTTGTGATTCTTTCTACCCATATCGTGGATGATGTTACGAAACTTTGCCCTGATATGGCCATTATTCATGAGGGAGTCATCCAGATGACAGGCAGTCCCCAGGAAGCCATAGAGGCGCTGGAAGGGAACGTTTGGCAACGGGTCATTCCCAAGCAGGAACTTGACAAATTCAAACAACAATATCAGGTCATCGGCGAACATTTGATCGCTGGCCAAACACAAATCATGATTCTGAGCGATTTTGATCCCGGCAATGAGTTCAAACCGAAGCCTGCGGATCTTGAAGATGTATATTTCTCCTATATTTCGCACACTCAACAGCCTGTATTGGTCTAGTTATGCTTTGGAACGTCATTCAATTCGAACTGCAATACCGAAAGGGCCGACCTGCAACCTATATTTATTTCTTCATTTTGTTTTTGATGGGATTTTTGGCCATCGCAGTTGAAGAGTTTACAGTAGGGGGAGGAACAGGCCAGGTCAAAGAAAATGCACCAAGGGCCATCGCCTTTATGATGGTCATCATGACTGCGCTTCCTGGATTTCTGATGAGTTCAGCGATCATGGGGACGCCTGTTTTACGCGATTTTGAGCATAAGACTTCTACACTGTTTTTTACAACCCCCATCAGCAAAGGCACCTATCTCTGGGGACGCTTTTGGGGAGCGATGATTGTGCTACTATTTGTCTTCTCGGGTGTCTTGTTTGGGTTGATGCTGGGTGCAGCCATGCCCTGGCTGGATGAAGACAAAATGTTGCCTTACAATGCCTGGCATTTCATCCAGCCCTTCCTGGTATTTGTCCTCCCTAATATTCTGATCACGGGCACACTTTTCTACATGGGTGGAGCCCTCAGCAGAAATCTCCTGTTCGTCTATGTACAGGGTGCCATGTTATTGGTTCTCTACTTGATCACTGGGGATTTACTCAATGATCTGGATAATCAGCGCATCGCGGCCATTTTGGACCCTGTAGGGATTAATCTGATCAATTTGGTCTCTCGATATTGGACAGTAGCCGAGCAGAATTCTCAGGTATTCTCCATGACAGGACTTGTGCTGATCAACCGCTTGCTTTGGATTGGCATCTCTGTCGCGGTCATATTCCTGACACACTATATTTTCAATTTTAATATTGTCAAACGTGGGTTGTGGAGAAGGAAGCAAAAAGAGGCTCAGCAAGTGGCACTTCCAAAATTGATCGCCACAGAAATCAATCTGCATTTTGGGAGCAAAATCGAATTGCAACGCATTCTTCACCTGGCCAATTTGTATTTCAAAGAAGTCATTCGATCTATTCCTTTTCTGGTGATCGCTTCCTTTGGGATTGTGATGACCTTTATCAATGGATGGAGTTTTGGTTCTATGTATGGAACGGATTCTTATCCCACTACCTATCAGGTGCTAAACGTGATCAGTGGATTCAATCTCTTTTTCATCATTCTGATTGTTTTTTATTCAGGGGAACTGGTTTGGCGGGAACGCGATATTAAGATGAATCAGATTTTTGATGCTTTGCCACTTCCTAACCTCAGCAGTTTGTTGAGTAAATTCCTGGCCTTTGTTGCCATCCATATATGTCTTTTGTTGGTCTTGATGCTTGCCGGGATTGCTATTCAAGCCATTCATGGGTATTTCAGATTTGAACTAGGGGTATATATTGGAAACCTCTTCACAGAGAATCTGGCCTTCCTGATTCTGTTTACCCTACTTGCTTTTTTCCTTCAAATCATCGCCAATCACAAATATCTGGGACATGCGCTGGTAGTCTTGTTCTTCATCGTAACGCTGGTCATGACGCAAGTCGGCCTGGAGCATAATATGTTTCGATTTGCCAGTGGGAGTCTGGGCCAATATTCAGACATGAACACCTATGGTCATTATGTCCCTCCATTTAGTTGGTATCAATTGTATTGGATGGCCTTTGGTGTGATTCTGTTTGCGGTCAGTGTCTCCTTCTCGGTAAGAGGCGTCGACACCATGCTGAAAAAAAGACTGCAGCTAGCCAAACTTCGATTTGCCAGACCTCTGATGATTTTGACAGCGGCGGGTTTGGCCTTATTCATCGGATCAGGGGCTTACATCTATTACAACACGAATATCCTGAACACCTATCAAAATTCTGATGAGCAAATCGACTTGCAGGTAGCCTATGAAAAGGAGCTAAAACAGTATGAAGCTGATCTACAGCCCAAAATTGTGGAAACCTATGTGGAAGTGGATTTGTATCCGAAGAAAAGAAATTTCACTGCAAAAGGGCACTATATTCTCAAAAACCGATCTGGAGAAGCCATTGAAACCATCATGGTACAGGAACCTCCTCATCTCGACAATCATACAGATCTGCTGGATTTCACCTATCTGGACTCTATCGGAGGCCAAGGAGTAGAGCTTGAGAAAAACTGGGAGGATTTTGGATTTAGCATCTTCCGACTTCCTCGTCCGCTCATGCCAGGGGATAGTATACAGATGGATTTTGTTCAACGATATGAGACAGTTGGATTTAAGGAATCAGGCTCCAACACCAATGTTGTCTTCAATGGCACCTTTTTCAATAATACCTATTTCCCTTCCATTGGCTATAATCGCAGTGTGGAAGTGGGCAGTGATAGTGAGCGAAAGGATCATGACCTTCCGGAGAAGGAAAGAATGAGAGAGCGTGATGATCCTGTCGGTCAGTCCATTACCCTGGTTGGAGATGATGGAGATTATATTCGCTTCGAAACCATTATGAGCACGGATCCGGATCAAATCGCGATTTCTCCTGGATATTTGCAAAAAGAATGGGAAGAAAATGGGCGGCGATATTTCCACTACAAAATGGATCGCCCCATGATGAACTTCTACTCCTTCTTGTCTGCAAAGTATGAAGTGATGCGAGAAGCCTGGACCACGCCGCAAGGGGAATCCATCAATCTTGAGATTTACTACCACAAAGGGCATGAGTTCAATCTGGATCGCATGATGGAGGCCATGAAGCATTCGCTTGCCTATTATGCCACCCACTTCAGTCCCTATCAGTATCGCCAGATGCGGATCATGGAATTCCCAAGATATGCAACCTTCGCTCAATCCTTTGCCAATACGGTTCCTTTCTCCGAAGGGATTGGATTCATCATGGACATTGGAGAGGATGATGTGGACATTGCCTATTATGTAACCGCTCATGAGATGGCTCACCAATGGTGGGGACATCAGGTGTGCGAAGCGCAAGTCAAAGGCAATGCCATGTTGTCAGAAACGATGTCTCAATATTCTGCTTTGATGGTGATGAAAGAGAAATATCCGCCAGAGAAAATGCAGAAATTTCTGAAATATGAATTGGACAGCTATCTGAATGGACGAGCCACTGAGCAGAAAAAAGAGATGCCCCTTTCTTTGGTGGAAGGTCAAGGGTATATTCACTATCGAAAAGGTTCCTTGATCATGTATGCCTTGCAGGATTACATCTCCGAAGACAGCGTAAATACAGCTCTACATCGCTTTGTAACAGAGTGGGCCTGGAGACAGGATCGCTTTGCAACCACGGACATATTGTTAGGATTTTTCCGGGATGTCACGCCCGACAGCTTGCAATATTTGATTACGGACATGTTCGAAACCATCACTTTGTTCGAAAACAGAACTGTGGATGCTACCTACACAGAGCAAAGCGATGGAGAATATGTGGTGAATCTGGATATCAGTACCATCAAATATCGGGCGGATAGTCTGGGGAATGAGACTGAAATTCCGATCAGAGACTGGATTGATGTCGGGGTGTTTGGGGAGACAGAGTCTGGCAAAGATACTCTGCTTTATTTGCAGAAACATCGCTTTACAGCGAATGAGAGCTCTCTGGCAATTTCTGTCAATCAAGAACCAACTCGTGCGGGAATCGATCCAATCAACAAACTGATTGACAGAAATCCAAAGGACAATACCCGAGATTTGAAAAAGAAATGAACCTTGCCTAACCCAAGTTAGGCTGGCTCCCATAAAGGAGCGGAATTTTATCTTAGGGGTTCTACTTTCAGATCCACAATCTCTTAGGAGAATGGATCTATGGGAAAAAAACTTATAGGTAAAACGATTTTTTCTTCTGCTCGACGGACCTTTGCGGCATATGGAATTGCCTTTGGATTGCTGTTCCCGATTGCTTCAACGGTTCTGGATATTTGGCTGAAAGATCTCAGTTTTTCATGGTCGCATGTGTTGTTGGTGCAGGAACAACAGCCTTTGCACTGGATCATTGATCTGGCACCACTGGTTTTGGGATGGATTGCTTCCATCATCGGCACCAAGCAGGACAAACTCCAAAAACTCAATGAAAATCTGTCAGGAAGAGTGGAATTGCAGACCAAAGATCTGAGAGAGCAAAATCTCCGACTTAGATCAGAGATTGAAGAAAGACAAAGAATCGAATCAGAACTTAAGCAAGCAAAAGAAGCGGCTGAAGCAGCTGCCATCGCTAAAGCTGAATTTTTGTCTACCATGAGCCATGAGATCCGGACTCCGATGAATGCTGTCATCGGAATGTCCGGTCTCTTGATAGGGACAGAATTGAATGAAGAGCAAAAAGAATACGCGGAGACCATTCGAATCAGTGGAGACAATCTCCTGTCTGTTATCAATGATATTCTAGATTTTTCCAAAATCGAATCTGGGAAGATGGAAGTGGAATATCAGGAAATGGTGCTCCTGGACCCGATTGAAGATACGCTGGATTTATTGGCTACCAAGGCAGAGGAGAAACAGATTGAGCTGTTATGCGATATCCAGGAGGGCGTACCTGAATACATCATTTCTGATCTTGCCAAAATCAGACAAGTCATTGTCAATCTTGTGAACAATGCAATCAAGTTCACAGCCAAAGGTGAAATTCTGGTGTCTATTCAGGCCAAAAAAATCAACAACAAACAATTCGAGATTCTCTACTCTGTCAAAGATACAGGAATAGGCATTCCCGAAGACCGCCTCAATCGACTCTTCAAATCCTTCTCTCAGGTTGATGCTTCTACAACACGAAAGTATGGTGGAACAGGGCTGGGTTTGGCGATCAGTAAAAAAATTGTCGAATTATTGGGAGGAAATATTTGGGTAGAAAGTGTGGAAGGAGTGGGGTCGACCTTCTCATTTAGCATTCTGGCAGAACCAACATCCAACCCCTCCTCATTCCCCAATATTAACTATCTCCATGGCAAGCGGGTATTGATCGTAGATGATAATGCTACCAATATCAAGATTCTTGAAAAACAATGTCAAAGCTGGGGATTGAGCTATGAAAGTTACGATGATCCCTTAGAAGTCAAGCATCAGTTGGCAGCGGGAAATTCCTGGGATTTGGGGATATTGGATATGCAGATGCCAAAGCTCGATGGCATAGAACTCGCCATGGAAATCAGAAAAATTTTTTCTTCGAGACAGCTTCCGCTAATTCTGCTAAGTTCAATTGGCTATGTCTTGACTGGGGACCAAAAACACATGTTCCAGACAATCCTCAGTAAACCCACCAGACAGCGAACACTTCTCCGACAAATTTGTCGCCTGTACCAGCAAGATTCTGGCTTCCAGGATAGAAGACCATCCCAACTCACGGAGCAAGACATTCAACAGCTACCAGATTTGAAAATTTTGCTAGCGGAAGATAATGCTGTCAATCAGAAAGTGGCCAGCCGTATCCTCCAAAAACTGGGCTATCAGATTGACATTGCTGCCAATGGAGAAGAAGCCGTAAAAGCTGTAGAGATGATTAATTACGACTTGGTCTTTATGGACATGCAAATGCCTGTGATGGATGGATTGGAGGCAACAGAAAAGATTCGGGAGAACATATCTGATCGGTCTCTGATCATCATTGCCATGACTGCCAATGCCTCTCCGGTTGATAGACAAAGATGTCTGGATTCAGGGATGAATGATTATCTGGCTAAACCAATTCAGATGCCGCAGATTTTTGATATGATCAAGAAGTGGTTTGTTGAAGATCGCAGGATCAATATTCAATCGGTATCATGAATCATTGCCTCTTCTGGGAGAAAAGTACAAAACGCAATCCCAACACAAAAAAAATGTGGAACTTCCTTCTATGAAGTCAACTCAATTTGTACACAAAAAGGAACTCTTCTCACACGCTGCATCTATCCTTCCAGTAGCAGATCTGGACACCAGCATGAACTTTTATCGGGACAAACTGGGATTTGAGATCACATTTACCTGGGAAGATCCCCCTTCTTATGCTGTCCTGAAGCGAGGAGAAGGTGTCAGTATCCATCTGGTGAGGCGGGAAGATCAACTCAGCCCCTCGGATAGACATACTCGACTGTACATTTTTGTCTATGATGTAGACGCTCTTTATAAAGAGTTAAGAGACAATGGTCTTCAGATTCCCGACTCTCTTTTTGACACCGACTATGGCATGCGCGAATTTGAGATTCATGACCCGGATGGATATCGGATTTGTTTTGGAATGAATGTGGAAAGAAAGGTGTAAATTCATCACGTTTTTATTCCATATCCGAACTCATTTTTCCTGACTCTCATGCTTGATCTTGCTTACGTTCGCTCTCACTTTCCAGCCCTGAGTGGAGACTGGATATTCATGGACAATGCTGGCGGTTCTCAAACACTCAAAACCGTATCTGATCGCATTTCAGACTATTTATTGACTTCAGATGTGCAACATGGTGCATCTTATGAGGTCTCCCAAATTGCCACCCAACGTGTCAGGCAAGCGAATCAAGCCATGGCGACTTTCATCAATGCTACATATGCAGAAGAAGTAGTGATGGGGGCATCGGCCACAATGGTATTTCGTCTGCTCTCTCTCTGTCTGGCAAAAACCCTTGAAGCGGGGGATGAAATCATCGTCTCCAATGCAGACCATGAAGCCAATGTCAGTCCCTGGACAGATCTGGCAGATCAGGGGATCGTCATCAAGATATGGAAAGTTCGGCCTGAGACGATGGAATTTCATCTGGAAGATTTAGGAACCTTGATGACGGACCGCACCCGATTGGTTTGTGTTACGCATACCTCCAATGTGCTTGGCACGCTTAATCCTGTCAAAGAATATGCCCGCTTTGTGCATGACAGAGGGGCTTTGATTGCGGTGGATGGGGTGGCTCATGCGCCGCATCGCCTGATCGATGTTCAGGAGACGGATGTAGATTTTTATGTATTCAGTACCTACAAGGTGTATGGGCCGCATTATGCGCTGTTATATGGGAAAAAAGAACATCTTCTTCGATTGCCGGGCATCAATCACTATTTCATTCAGCAAGATGATCTCCCCTACAAATTCCAACCAGGCAACAACAATTTCGAGCTGACTTACAGCATGTTGGGTGTGGTCGATTATTTGGAAGCGGTTGCCCAACATCATCAACCAGATGCCAGCCGATCCAGCAGAGCGAATATGGAACTGGCTTTTGAGCTGTTTGTCGAGCATGAAGAACGACTGGCAGCCCGATTTCTGGATTTTCTGAACAGCCAAGCCAGCGTTCGTGTTGTTGGTAGCACTGATAGCAGCAAATCTGTACGGGTCCCGACCATTTCTTTTGTGGTAGATGGCATGCAATCTGACCATCTTGTTGAGCAGGTAGATCCCCATAAGATCGGGATTCGATTTGGAGATTTCTATGCCAAAAAGTTGATTGAAGATCTGGATCTGGAATCCTACAATGGGGTTGTCAGGGTGAGTCTGGTGCATTACAACACCCTGGAGGAGGTCGATCGATTGATTGGGGTGTTGGAAAAAATCCTTTAATCTTTTCAGGTAGCCTGCGAAACTTTTCTTATTTCAGGAGGATTTTGCTCTCTGTCTTCATAATCATAGGTCAGCGTCAAGTCAATGAATTGATCCGTATTGATCAAGTGATCATACTTTTTCTTCAATGCCAAATACTCTTTGTCACTACTTTTGACATCCTCCCTTGAAATAGTATAGTGTTCTAATAAACTTCGTATTTTTTTGTTGCCGGTTTTTTGATTTATTTCTGTAAAATTATTGGATTCAATAATAGTTTTGGCCTCTGCCAATTCTGATTCACTGAGGGATCGGAACATATTTTGCCATTGGCGAGTTAGACCTAACTCTACTTCAAATAACTTTCTGTATATGATATAGGTTTCAGGCATATATAGAATTTCGAAAAATTCTTTTTCATCTCTCCCATAGGCTTTTTCAAAAAAACTACGTCCTGGAGGTACAATCCCTCTCGTAACATTGCTGATGGATTGAATAGCTCTGATAAATTTCTTATTCCAAAATTTTCCAATAAACTGCCTATGTTTGGCCTCTTCTCCAAAAAGTGGGATGTACTTCATGGGGAATGAATAAATGTGGATGTCAAGTTCTTTTGACAACTTCACATTCAATTCCATTCGGTGATACAAATGTTCGGGCCTGTCCTTGAAGTTGAAGAGCAGATAGTTGGAAAGCCGTTCGATGCCATGTTTTGCAGCGAGTTGGACTGCATGCTCATATTGTTTTTTCATCCCCCAGTAGTCAAATGCGATCCTTAAGGGATGAATCGGAATTTCACTAATCAGCTTCATTATTTCATCCGTGACATACCTCGCATCTGTTCCTTGGTTGAAATCCACGAATCTTTGTTTCGGAGACTTATCTCTTAGCTTTTCATAAAGAGGTTTTAGTCTCTTATAGGCTTTGATTACATTTTCTTTTTCAAAAGACTCACGCTCAGTAAGCTTGTACGCTTGATAGATATCATACACTTTCTGTGCTGTTTTGCCTTTGACACGTTTGTCTATGAAATTTTTTAATAACTCATAAATCCGATTCAGGTAAGCAATGTCATTCTTTCCTTCTTTTAGATTTCGGACTGCTATGTCCAATTGATTGGGTTCGATATACATCGCGCCTTTGACGAATCCCATATCTTTGATTTCCTGAATGATCTCAGGGAATTTTGGGGAGGCAAGGACATTGTTGTCCATTAAGAGCAGATGCTGTTGCTCGCCATATAGCTCCTTGATGGTTTCAAATTTTCCTTTTGTGGAGATTTTTTCTTTATAGGTAGGCTCTAGGATCGGCACAGAGCAAAAGGCGCAAGTCCGGGTGCAACCTTTGGTCATGAAGGTGAAGTAGGCACTGCCTGTGGGATACTTGTATTCGATCTCATCCAGGATAGAATAGTCGAGTGGGAGATCGTCTATGATGATGGATTTTGCGGCTTTTAGTTTCGGGTCTAACATCCCCGGCTTATCCAGAAGACCTGTAATGGGTTTGATTCCCGTTTCTTCTTCAACCTCCTTGGTCAGTAGGGAAGCTAGTACGCCACCAACTTTCAATTCATTGATATCTTTGACAAGGCATTTGACATCCTCAATTGTTTGGACGGTGATTTTCCAATAGAAGGTAAAGAGTGTTGTGACATATACCCTGTCCCACTTTGGTTCGTCTTTGTACTTTCCTTTTTTGTAATATTCTATAAAGTGCTTGAGCCAAAGCTCAACAAGTGCTAAGGGGAAACTCTCTGACTTTGTTTCCTGTAACTCTCCAAGAAAGGCTTTTAGCTTGGTTTTGTGTCCTGTCCTGATGAGCGTTTGGATTTCTTCTGTCTTTTTTTTCCACTGGATTTGATTGCAGATCTCCTCCAACTTTTCGACGCACTCCTCGACGATCTGATCAAAAATGAACTTCTTAACATCTCCCTTGTAATAAGTAACATTATCCCCAAGCGTCCGGTGGTAGGTAGCGATTTTCATCAAGCCGATGGGAGGATACTTGTTTTTGTAGCCGGGTTCTATGAGGAGGATGTTTCTTTTGGTTGGTGAAGTCATTCTGAAGGGATTAGTTGTAGCGTTCCGCAATTTTTTTGATCAGCGATTCTGCCTCTGAAATTGTCAAGGTTTCCCTTATGGTTTCAAATATTTCCTCTACTACTTTCTTGCACTCTTCAGACAATTGGGAGAGAGGGAATGAAAACGCTTGGGAAGGTATTCCTGTCTCATAAATGGACGCATCAATTTCAATGTCTTCCTCTCCAATAATGTGCTGATAGACTACTAGGAGAGAACTATTCTTTGTGGCTTTATCTTTGAGTTTTTTGATCTGTTTTGCAGAAGTTTTGGCTTTACTTTTGAGGTTTTTTATTTCTTCTTCTTTATGTTCGATTTGCCGATCTGTTAATTTGCCTGATTTCCTTTCTAACTCAAATTTTTTTGTTTCGTCCTTGTACTTTTTGATATCACCCAAACGGTTATGAAGATTAGAAGAATCCTGAGTTAAGGATCCAAGTGAAGAAAATTCGTGCTTTAGTTTTTTTTCGAAATAGGAAATAGTGTTAGTGTCTTTGAAGAAGTTGGAGTCATTGAAGTAATCCCTTCTGGCATTAGGGGTAAAACCACTACCAATTGCATGGACTTCCCCAATATAATTGAGGTTTTGCCTTGATTGCCTGAAAAACCGACTCAAGGTAAATTTATTACCAATAGCGATATTTTCTTTTCGTAAGCGTATTCCTCTCTCAATATTTTCATCTGGAATTTGGTGGTTGAGTTTGTCGGTTATACCAAACCAACCGATGGCAATAATTTCTCCTTCCTCACTTACAATATGAAAGGGAACTACATCCAGTAACTTAGAGAATTGTTTTCTTTTCTTAAAGAAAACAGATTTATAAGGCTTGAATAGTTTGTTTTCGTTTAAGTTTAGGTGAACATCATATTCATCTATTGCGACTCTGTTAGCTTTGTAGTAGTTGTAAATTTTTTCTTTCCATTTCATTGGAAAATCTGGATGAAAAGGAATTGGGGCGACCATAGATAAGTAATCAGAAACTGAAGCAATATTCAGTAATCTATCATTAGTCACATTGTGTAGAGTTACATGAAAATAATGTTTCTCCGATAAGGCATCTTCAGGATTTAGGTCAGTAATGGCACTAATCACAGCTGCTGCATCCCGAACATCAGCCTTATTATCAATGATTTGTCTAAGCTGTTTGGCATTAAGGGTAATAATATTCTTGAAGGGTTCGCCTTTATAAGAGGTCTCAAAAACTAGCTTCTCACAATACCCCAACCCTCCCAGCCGGCCAATCCCTCTGAATCCTTTTCTTTTCTCTCTGTCTTTTTGAGAGTTGGCGACATCTCCCAAAAAGTTCAATACATTTTCATTTTGAATACCTGTCGCATTGTCTTTTATTGATATCAGCCTATTTTCTTTATCTATAATAATATTGATCTCCCCATCGGATTTTTTGTCTAGGATTTTCTCTTCTACGGCGGTGTCAATCTGGTCCGCTGCATTCTGAACATATTCTCTGAATATGAAGCGAGGATCTTCATACATACCAAGTGTTAGGATTTCTATAACATTTTTTCCGATATGTGGGGTAAAGTCAGCCATTTCTATTTATTGAAATAGGATTTTACTTTGGGAGGAATTTTCGAAGGATTATTTTCATTATACTCATCATATCCGTGATATTTATTGTCTTCATGACACCTAAACACTACAAAAACTTCATTTTCATCGTCATAGGAGATAAATTTTTCTCCAAAATCTTCTGGGTATCTATTGTCAAGAATCTCTTGAGGTCTAATATCTTTAGGATCACCATTATAACAACTTAGTTGTGAAAGGAATCCTTCTTTGTCATCAGATTTTTCCCATGCCTCTTTGTTTTTATAAACTGATTTATCATGTTTAGGGTTATGCTCAAACTTTGGTTTAATCGTATCTAAATATTCTTTGACATCCTCAGAAGAATTAATCACAATAGTATCATAATCTTTCGGGCTTTCTGTTTCTGTATTTACAATGGTTTGTAAGTTATCTACATTGATTCCCTGCCATAAATAAGCAAATGTGAAGTATGAAAACTTCTGGACATTCCTATGCATTTCCGACAACAAAAGTGCTACTTCATTTTTTACATCATCTGAGAAATGACTCTTTAGCTGATTTGGGTTTGAATGTATATGCTCAATTGGCAAATCTTCATATTGGATAAATTGGGTTTTGGACAGATAACTTATTACGCGACTTTGGAAATCCTTCGTACTTTGGGGAGTCTCTGAATAGGGAAAGTTGATCCATATTTTCTCAATTAATTCATCCCGTAATGCATGCTGAATTCGATTCTTTTGAAAAATATCTAAAAGATCAATCTTCATTGATATCAAGTCCCAATATTCATATTGGTTAGCTTCGAAGTCTGCTCTGTCCCAAATAAAGGCAGAAGTATCTACTACAGCAGTAAAGTTCATCTGTTGTGTTTCCTTTTTTTCATTTGTGCTTTCACAATGGCACTCAATTCTGAATCCATTGAATCAATAAAATTATCTGGGTAATAATCTAAAGTTCCATAATCATCCAACTCCAATGTCCTGAACAGCCCTACTTCTATAAAGGTCAAATTAATTCGATCATCCATCCGGTTGGTTTGGTCTTCTGCAATCCTCCTTCGCATTCGGGTAATAAAGTGGCTACTGTGCGTCTCAACAATAACCCTCTTCCCTTGAAGCGTGAGGCTATACAAGAAGTCATAAAGAGAGCTTTGTATTTTTGGGTGAAGATGAATTTCAGGTTGCTCTATAATTAAGATTCCATCATTGGGCATCAACAATCCCTGAACGATGATCGGTAAGACCTGACTGATGCCATATCCGACATGTTTGATATTGGTTTTCAATCCATTTTCATCTTCCAGAATGATCCTATAAACCTCTGCTATTTTCTCTGCGAAAATCCTTCCACCAACTTTACACACATCACACAACCAATAGTTGACAGCTTCTATCAGAGTGTCCTGTTTTTCGTGGAATTGCAGCTCCTGGTTTTCACTCTTGATAGAGTGATAGACGACTGCTTCCTCAGTAAACTCCATGAATATCTGCGCGGTGTGTCCTCCTCGAATGCCTACCCATTTTCCAGTGTTGGAAGCACTATACTCATATTTGGGGTCTTCTCTTGACGGACCAATATAAAAAATGGATTTAAAAATCTTATCTACCCCCTCTTTCACCCAATCAAAAGTAAATAGTTCTTTCCTTGTTTCTGGGGTTTGCCAAGAAAGAGGAAATATTGAGACAAAGTCTACAATCCCTTCTTGCGATTTCTGACGCTTTAGATTATTCCCAAACGATTCAAGGTTTAAATTGATTTCGTAGGTATGTTTACCTTTCAAATCCAGTTTAAAGTATTTCTCTGTATCATCACTATTTTCAGGAGGACTGATATGGATAGCAAAACGCGAAATGAGGATTTGGCTACCCGAAATTCGAAAATGAACTAAGACTGTGGTTTGTCTTGAGCCAGGGAGAAAATTTGGTAAATTTATTTCATTGCTGTCAAGCGTTATTCCAAACGAAATTTCATTGTTCACATCTTGACCGAAGACAGCATCAGTTGCATTTCTTAGATAGTAGTAAGCTCCCTGCAACTCCAATACGCTTGCTGTGGAGCTTTTTTCTAAGGTTTGTTTTAGCAATAGAAGAAACTGAACAAAGGAAGACTTCCCAGAGCTATTCACCCCTGATAACACTGTCATGGGTTTGATCTCAAACTCATGGAGCCGTTGAATGGACTTGAAATTTTCTATCGATATTTTCATTGCAACTCTTCCTTGATTTTCTCGATCAGGTTGTCCCCTAGTTCTTGGGTCAGTACCTTGCCGATCACCCCAAAAATACGAGAAACTAGCTTCTTTTCCTTTCTACTTAGGCGGGAAATATCATCTGTAATGAATTTCGGCTTTCCATTTGACTCCGGAATAGGTGTGGTGTCAATTGTGGGTTCTGTTTTGCCTACAATTTTTTCAAATACTTTTTTCTGCGCAGAGGACATCGTATCAACCTGTTCCTGTACCTTTTCTAGCTTCTGTTTTGCCTCTTTTGCTTTTTCTTTTCTCGTTTCAAGTTCCTCCCGGTAGCTTTCTTCCTCATCGAAATCCCGAAAGCCAGTCTGTGCCTTTTTTTCGTATTCTTGCGTGAATGCAGTAAGCGCATCTATCTTTCTTGTTTCACTCCTGACCTTGGAAGAAAAATGGTATAGTTTATACAATTCATCAAATTTACTTCTTGCCATTTTTTCAAACGCTTTCAGCGTATCTGTTTCCAAGAAATAGTCTCGCCTTGCATTGGGAATCAGATCAGGACTGATACAATGGATCTCTCCGAAAAAATACTTCGTTCCTCTTGGTTCCTTAAACAACTTGACCATAGCATCCTCAAGGCCAATCTGAATATTTCCCTTCCGAAGTCGGATACTTCGCGCAAGATTGATCGCGGGCATGACTTTTTCTAACTTTGAAATGCTATGCCAGCCCCATGCCAAGAGCAAATCCTCCCTGTTCTTTATCTCAAAAAACTCGACATCATATATCTCATCTATTTTGCTTTTGTTGCCTGGTTCTCCTTGGTAAATGCTGGTAGTATAACGTTTGAATATTTGGTCCTTGTTCAGGAATATTGAATATTCATCAATGGGATAGTTTAGCTCTTTGGCTTTGTCATAGATTTTCCCCTTATAAATAAAGCCCTTATTATATGGGACAGGTGAAACCATTGATAAGTAAAGATAGACTGATTCCTTATCTAATAATTGCTCATTGGAAACGCCTTCTAGCGTGACTGTGAAGTAGTGAGCATTTCGATCCTCACCCTCCTCTTGAAAAGTCGTAACTTCGTCTATTACCGCTGTTGCCTCTTCCTTTTCAGAGCGGTTGTTAATAATCGATTTTAGGTGTTTAGCATCCCAAATGAGCCTTGATTTTGTGGGTTCTCCTTGATAGCTCGTTTCAAAAATTAATTTATCACAGTAAGCCAATCCTCCCAGACGACCAATTCCCCTGAAGCCTTTGCTTTTTGTTCGGTCTTTTTTTGATTGGGCAATATCCTTTAAGGTTGATGCAACCTTCGCTGATTGTATGCCTGTAGCATTGTCGTAAATGGAAATTGAGCGGTCATGTAAGTTGATGTCAATTTCAATTCTGCCCTCTCGCAGGTCATTAAACAGACCAGTTTCGGCTGCTTTGTCTATCTGATCAGCGCTATTTTGGATATATTCTCTAAAAATGAAACGTGCGTCTTCGTACATCCCCAAAGTCAGAGACTCTATGACATCCTTGCCGATTTTGGTTTGTGAGTTAGCCATTGGGGAACTGCTTATAGAGAGGTCTAGGGAATTTGATGTTGAGTAAAGAGCGAAAAACAGGATGCTCGATAATATACTCACCAGGATCGAGTCGGGTCATCATGTTTTTATAGACCGGAGGGACAAATCTATAATCTGGCTTCGAGATTTCGATGGCATTGGTTCGGCCATAAGCGTGGGTGGCGCAGTTGCCTTTGACTCGATCATGTATGGCACTTTTGAACTGCTCTACCGAAAATAGAATGATTCCTAGTGAACGACCTCGCTCAGAAATATCTATGATTTGGCGAAGAATGGGAGAACTTTTGGGAATATCCTTCGAAGCATATTTGTTCAGTTCATCAATAAAAATCACAATTTTTGAAGGAATTTCATGTTCTTCCCGATCTTCCTGACCCAGCTTCAATTCATAGATTGCCCGAATGACATCGCCAAACACAAAAGCCTGAGAATCCTGATCTAAGCGTGCGATGTCTATCACATGAATGTCGTTTTTCTGAATTCCTACGATGGAATCTCTCAATCGAACTTCATTTTTCTCTGGAACAACCCGATTGCTAAAAATGGAATGTTTCAGGGCTTTCATTATAATTCTCTTGAATTTGCGCCAACTCATCACGGAGATTTCTTTGTCTCCTTTTGTTCGACCTGCCTTTGTGTATTCTCCAACCTTGCTCACAAACTGTGACCAACTCGCCACTTCCCCAAATCCCCCTTGGTCAGTAATGATAAAATTGATGATCGACTCCATAGTGCCTGTCGTATCTTCAGTATTAGAAAGCAACAAGTCTAGGTTCATTTTATCATCATCAAAGACATACTTGTATTTGAAAGCTTTGTTGGTATCGATTTGAGCTTCTCGGTCATTTTCGTCTCCCCACGCAAATGTTTTGGATTTATTTTGGTCAGTGAATGGATAAAAATATTTGACGTTTTGGAAAGGTTCAGAGCTAAGGTCGAGCATTTCGGCATATCGTTTCCTCTCATGTGCACCCAACTCCTCATTGGGCTCGTCTATAGCTAGGAGGTCTCGCCCTTTGACATTGAATATCACAAAAGCAACGGAGTCGTCCTGATTATCAGATGTCAAATATTTTTCTTGGATGGCCTTCAACAAAAACATCGTATAAGATGTCTTGGCCGCCAAACCAGAAATGCCTGATATGTTGAGGTGTGCGCCTTCGGGGCCAATCAGAAATTGAGAATTAAAATGTACGGGAAGGGATATTTTGTCTTCGCCCCTATACATATCTATATACCCACAGATTAGGGGGTTCTTGATGTTTTTTAGGCCCAATGCTTGTAATACTTCATCCTGATTTGCCAAACTTACCCTATTCCCGTCCAGCACAGGCGTATAAATGCTCTTGTTGTTGCCTAGCACCTTGGCTTTTACAAAATTCATCCCGATTCGGTACATATTTGACTCAGAAGACACATCCCCGAAATCGCTCGAAATGAAATTACTTAAATAACTAGCAGAATCCGTAATGTGTGAGATTTCTTCTATAACCCCAAATGTGGTTGAGTCTTCAATATGCTCGACCTTTACGACATCAAATGGATTAAGAATTCTTTGTTTGTCTGTCCAAAAATAGAACTCATCTATCGTGGTTGGTTTTTTCTCAGTAGCAGCTACCTTGCCTATTATTTTGCTCATCAATCAGAATAAATTAATAAAGAGGATGTCACTCAAAAACTTGCTTTTGATATAGTTCTCAGTCAGATATATGGGGTACAAATGTTTTGCCCAGCGTGTATCCGTGCCATAGCATACAGGATTTCGTTCATTTACGACATTCGCGCTGATCAAATCAATCTCATCGGAGTCTAAGCCGTCTTCTTCTTGTATTTCTCGCACCAAAATTTTTTCGATTTTCAGAACCCCTTCAAATGGACTATGGGTATATTTCTTATCTCTAATTCTCAGATACCAAACGGCAAATTTGACATCAGGGATTCTTTCCGTCTGATACATAAATGCCGGAGTTCTGTGGTAAAGGGGCAATTCTGCGATTTTGCGGGAAATATTTTTCACATCATTCGACAGAGCTTCGGGATTGAATGCTTTCGATATTCCAACTACACAGTCATAGTTGGATTTGATTTGAGACAATTCTCTTGATTCTCCACTTTTTAAATATTCCAGTGAGCCATCTTTGACCAAAAAAGAATTATCATTCAGCTTTTTTGCTTTGACCAACGAAAGGACAATTTTCTGTTCTAGCCCTATCATTTCTTCCTGAATTCTCGCCACACCCCTATCTTCATATTTGTCCTTATCCTTTGAGGGCTGGTTGGAATAGGGCAGAATTTTCCTGATTTGTAAATGTCTCTTTTTTAATATAGACTGTTCATTGAGTCTGGTTCTCAAGTTGTTAAAGAACACTTCAGTATTTCCGAGAGATGATTCAGCATACGCATTTTCAGGAACAGAGATGGCAAGTGGGTTGTCAAGTTGAATAGGCTTGAACGAATGTTTGTCTTTGCGTTCACATACTGCCACCCCAATTTGTCCTGCTATGATTGGATATAGTTTTTTCCCATAGGCAATGTCATCCACCTTGTAAGTTCTGCGGGAGCCATCCAAGAAATATTTGAAAAGTGGCTTCCCGTGTTGGCGTATCTTTTTTGCAAGCGCTTCAATAGATTTATAGTGTGTTAAACTTTTATCTGTTTCCCCCTTTTTTTTTACCTGAATCCCCTTTTTATCATCATAGTGAATTTTGGGTATCTCCACAGATTCAAAGCAATATTTGTAGGACTTATAGTTTTGCCCATTCGTTTCTTTTGCAATGAAATCCAAGATTTTTGTATCCATTGTACAATTCGAGGTAGAAAATATTTTGCTGGAAAATTTAAAAACCAGAGAAAATATAAAAAAACGCTTGTTTTGATAAAAAAAGTAAATTTCACCTATTACTAGCACATAAAGATAGCGAAAATCAGTCAATTGTTTTTTAGTTTGAATTGAAGGGGGTTATAAGGTAAGTAGGCAATAACAACTCAGAACTATTTTGATTCCCAGTTCTCCCCCTGATAGTTGTCCTAATTTTCAATTACAAGAAGGGTATGTATTTCTGCAAAAGCGACTTTGCATGCGGCACAAAATCAATTGATTTAACTTCCTTCACATTTCCTCTAATAATTTTCACGCTTGCAAAGCCTTTCTTCACGCTTGTTTCATAGTGCTGAACAAAGCTTGAATCCGTTGCGTCTAGTAAGTACAGAGCAACAGAAACTCTGAATGAAAAACCTTAAAAGCGTGAATATTATGAAAACGATGCTTAAATATTTTGCCACCATGTGTTTTGTCGCTATCATGGGCGTCGCCATGGGACAAAGCCCTCAAACTGACCGACTTGCAAATGCTGTAGAGGAATTAGTAGAGCTGAAACAAATGGACAAATCTGTCATGACCAAGGCTGAGAAAAAAGCCTGGAAAGCCAGAAAGAAAGCCTTGAGAAGAATCATCGCGATGGAGTATGACAGGTTGGATTCTCGTTATGCCCGAAATTCATGGAGATATAGTCGCTTCGGCAACCCTTACTATGGAGTACACCCCGGAGCAGTGTATGGATATCCAGGATATTTTGGCCCACGACAAAGAGTGGTAGTTGTCAATCCAAGACAAGAGTGTGTCGTACCAGCTCAAGCCACACAAAGAAGCTCCCGCGTACGAACTCAGCAAGCACCTGTCAATAGAACAGTCCGAACTCCCAGAACACCTTCCTCCAATCGAAGGAGATAAAACATACCATTGAGAGTAGTTGTTTGCCATTCAAACAGGAAGCCCGTCTGTCAGACAGACGGGCTTATAATATGTAGTTCAGGCCACGTGGATATATCCACAAATAGATAATAGGTTCAGTTTAAACGATGTATCTAATGTACTATATTTCCGGGAACCTTACAAGGTATTACCCAAAAATCAGATAAGTAATTACCAAAACAACTCCCGCTGAGATCATAAGGACATAATTACTGATCAATCCTGTCTGCAATCTTCTGAACACTTCGCCAATATTACTTACAACAGATGCAGTCCCATTCACCAGACCATCTACAATGTTCTGATCAAACCACAAGACGACATTACTTCCTGCCCACACAAATGGTCGAATAATCACAGAATCATAGAATTCATCCACAAAGAATTTGCCTTTCATCCAGCCATACATGCGACCAAAGAATTTTTGGACTTTCTCATCTCCCGCCAAATCATGTCTGGTATAAAATCGCCAGGTGAACCAGACTGTTCCGATAGAAATGGCAAAGGCAATCACCAGCAAGATATATTCCCAGGCAGCATTGGCTTCCATAACGGCATGGAGATCCCGATTTTCGATGATATTGCCAAGCCAGGCCTCATTCAAAACATGATAGTGTCCATGTCCAATGACGTAAGGCAATCCAAGATATCCACCAACGATCGCCAGACCAGCAAGAATCCACAAAGGGATGGTCATCAAGGCAGGATTTTCATGCGGATGCTTCTCCTGTGGAAATCGCTCTTCTCCCTGAAAAGTCAAGAAGTACACCCGCGTCATATAGAATGCTGTCAGTAGGGCTGTAAACAATGCAACGGCCCAGACAATGGTATACAATATGTTTCCATCCATCCCATTGAAAAAGAGACTGGCCAGAATCTCATCCTTGGAGAAGAAACCGGACAAAAATGGAATTCCTGCAATCGCCAATGTTGAAATCAAGAAGGTCATATGGGTAGATGGCAGGTACTTTTTCAAGCCTCCCATCGTACGAATGTCCTGCGGATCTTCAACAGTGTGCATATGCTCCATGGCGTGAATGACGGAACCAGATCCCAGGAAGAGACATGCCTTGAAGAATGCATGCGTCATCACGTGAAAAATCGCCGTTGTATAAGCCCCAGCTCCAAGCGCCATAAACATAAAGCCTAATTGGGAGACGGTCGAATAAGCGAGGACGCCTTTGATATCATTTTGAGCAACAGCGATAAAAGCTGCCATAAGTGCTGTCGTACAAGCCACCACTACCACCACTGCCATGATCTCGGGAGAAGCATTGAACACAGGATGAACCCTGGCAATCAAATAGATCCCGGAGGTAACCATGGTTGCAGCGTGGATCAATGCAGAAACAGGTGTAGGTCCAGCCATCGCGTCTGGCAACCAGACAAAAAGTGGAATCTGAGCGGACTTCCCTGTTGCAGCCGCAAAAACCAAAAAGGCGATCCAGGAGGTCGTTCCATTGTCCTGCATGGCTTGAAGGCCAGAATCCGAGATAATCTCGGAGAAGACCAGACTCCCGGTACTATCATAGATCAGGAACATCGCCACAATCATCGCAAAATCTCCAATCCTGTTGGCAATGAACGCTTTCTGAGCAGCTTTGGCTTTCAGCATATCCTCATACCAAAATCCAATGAGGAGATATGAACATACTCCTACTCCTTCCCATCCCAGGAACATCACCACGAGATTGTCTCCGAGGATGAGATTATTCATGGAGAAGATGAAGAGGTTCAGATAGGCAAAAAACTTATAATATCCTCTGTCTCCATGCATATAGCCAATGGAGTAGATATGAATGAGAGAACCAACTCCGGTTACAATCATTCCCATCAAGAGGGACAACTGGTCAAGGCGATAGCTGAAGCGGATAGACAGATCACCCGTCTCCATCCATGAAAATAGATCAATAGCTACTGATTCCTTGCTGTGCCCATCAAATGAAGCCCAGATAGAGAGAATCAATAAGAAAGGAATCGCAACGGCGGCAGTAGCCAGCCAGCCAATCAGTTTTTCATTGGTCCGAAATCCAGGTCTGCTAAACCCTGTCAGCCCGATAACTGCTGAACCAATGAGAGGAAGAAGGATAATCAGTGGGTATAGTGACTGCATGTGGTCTACCACTTAAAAATGTTCATGTTGTTGATATCGATGTCGAGTCGGTTGCGGAACAATGAGATAATGATGGACAATCCCACCACTGCTTCCGCCGCTGCGACACACATAACAAAAAAGACCAGCATGGAGCCAGGGGCCACGTGTTCTGAGGATTCTGACAGCAGTTGTGCCTTGACATAGTGCATTTTGGAAAATGCAACCAGGGACAGGTTCACTGCATTGAGCATGAGTTCCACGCACATGAAAACCACGATGGCATTCCGTCGAATCATCACACCGACTGCCCCGAGGACAAACATGATTACACTAACTGCGAGATAAGAGAGTATCGTAGGTTCCAGGCTCATAAAAGCAAAATATTAGCTACTGGTATGTATGTTTTCTTGCCACGACGATTGCACCAACCAAAGCGGCCAGAAGAATCACCGAAATCATTTCAAACGGAAAAAGATAAGTCGTCATCAACTGCTCCCCAATCGGCTCAACCTGCCCCAGGGTAAATTGCCCTGCAACCAAATTGATGTCTGATAAGGCAACATCTTGTGCACTGAGTTTTGCCACCTCATCTTCTGAAAATGGACTCAGAGACCGGAATACATAGAACATCTCTGCAATAAATGCCAACCCCAGAATGAATGCGAGTCCTCTTTTCGCATCAAAACTCAGCTCAATCTTCTCTTCTTGAAGGTTGAGGAGCATGATCACAAAGAGAAAAAGGACCATTATGGCCCCAGCATAAACCAAAATCTGAATGGCCGCGAGGAATTCGGCACTCAAGGCAAGATACAATCCCGCAATGCTGAAAAAATTCAAGATCAGACTAAGGGCTGAATAGATTGGATTTCGATTGAGTATCAAGCCGATTCCTCCCGCTATCCCGAGAGCTGCAAATACCCAAAATAAGACTGTTTCTAGCATGTTGCTATGTCGATTTCTGACTTGCGGCCAAATATCCAAAAATGAGGATGGATTTCAAAATTTACCCTCCATCCTCATCAAATTTATTGGGAAAAATGGTCCAGATCTTCTGGAGAATCCACAGATTGCGCTTCTAATTGTGTTTTTGCCAGTCGAATCTTGTAACCATTGGCTAACCATCGAAGTTGTTCAAGAGATTCTGCTGTCTCCAAAGGCGAGGGTCGCATGGCTGGAATCTTCATTAGTACCTCTCTCGAAAAGCCATATATCCCAATGTGTTTGAGATACTGAACCTGCTTGGGCCACACATCCTTGTCGGCGGTATCCCGACAAAACGGAATGGGTGATCGGCTAAAATACATGGCGTAGCCAGACAGACTCTGAACCACCTTTACGCTATTCGGATTGAAGAGCGTATCAGCATCATGGATGGGCGTGACCAGCGTAGCTATCTCTTGCGCGCCTTCTACCAGAACTTCACACAACTGATCAATTTGTTTCGGGTCCAGAAATGGCTCATCTCCCTGAATATTCAGCACATAGGAGAATTCCCCATGTCGCTCCGCGACTTCAGCCACACGCTCAGTTCCTGATTTGTGATGATCGGCAGTCATCTCTGCGATCCCTCCATGCTGGCGAACCTCTTCCGCAATCCGAACATCATCCGTTGCCACAATGACTCGATCTACTCGCTCAGCTTTCTGGCATTGTTCCATTACCCGTCGAATCATCGTCTTGCCCTGGATCTCCACCAAAGGCTTGCCAGGAAAACGAGTAGAACCATAACGTGCGGGAATGACAGCGAGAATCATGAAGGTGTCGGAAGTTGAGAAAGTGGACTAGTGGCTTGTTGGTCAGTCGGTGGCACAAAGATCCTCACAACAATTTGGCGCAAGTTAGGCCCCATCATTTGGGAATCAAAGTCGGCTTTTCTACCTTTCTTTTATGAAGGTGTTTTCGATTTCAGAACTGTCTGACTCACAATGGAAAAAGTATTTTCTCTGGTTTCGTCAGATCACTCGAAGATACATGCCGCGCGAATGGGTAGGCGAATGGCAACAATTTCGCAAACGCAAACTCGCCAATATTTCCTTGCTCAACACGCGTGAATATCTGTGGGAAAGGCAGCAGCAGCCTATCATGTGGATCAGGATGGAGACGCATCAGGGGCGAGCGAGCTTTGACTGGAATCTCGATCCGAGTCTACTTCCGATGTCCCAAGGGCTGCTCCATGCAGTTGGCAAACAATTGCAAAGGTATTTGACGAACATAAACACGACAAAAATCTCAGTGGAAACCGGCTGTCTTGCCATGCCCGATCTGGCAGACTTTACGCAGGCACGGCTAATCAACAGACGATTTTTTTATGAGCTGAACAAGCATTCTCTTGAGCGAGCTTCCCTTGAAAAAAAGGTAGAAACATTCAGACAAAGTTTTCCTGAATTGGGTGTCCATATCTATCGCAATCGCCCGGATGAGATCCTCGATCCGTATATTCAGTTGTACAATATCGTTGCGGCCAGTATCCCAAGAGCAGATTCCTATGCGGAACCATATCAATCCTGGCCGGCAGAAGCACTTCGCAGGCTCAATGAGACCAACCGCCAGACTGCCAATCAGGTTCTGACCCTGATTCTCAAAGATTTATCTGGAAAATTCATCGGATTGACAGATCTCAATGTACACATCCCGCATCCTCACCGTATATATCAGGGAATGACTGGCATTGATCCCGCTTACAGAGGCAAGGGCTTGGGCAGCTGGCTGAAACTGGCTATGCTCTTGCATGTATGGAATGCGTTCCCGGATTTTGAAATCATTGACACAGATTGCAATGTCCTCAATCATCCTGTACAGCGCATGAACGAAGGAATCGGTTTTGTCCGCACGGGAGAAGGATGGGAATATGAGATAGACTTCCACCAGCTCAAACATTCTTTGGAATCATCATAGTAACACTCAAAAAAATAAGCTTTCGATATGCCAAGCACCTATTCCCTTACCGTGAAACGTCATCCCAGAATTTTTTGTGAGCGAAGCGAGCAAAAATATCAAAGGGATGTCTGGTGCGCTGCTGGGATCTCCCACACTGTTTATAGAATCTGCTTGTTCTGGACAAGGGAAGTAATGCAGGGTGGGAGATTCCGGATCGTCCTCCCTCTCTCTGATCGGTCGGAAGTCCGGAATGACGATGAGTCGTAAGAGTATATGAGCGAAATCCATCCGATAAACCGAAAGATTATTTTTTCACTGAGAGACTGTTTTGGAATCTGTGCTGAGAATTTTTAGGGTGTATTTTTTTCTCAGCCAAGGCCCTTTTTTGTTCTCATAGTGGTGCTATGGGAACAAAAAAAGCCGCAGAATGAGGAAAAAAGACGCATACAAAAATAAGTAACAGATTTCCAAACAGTCTCTGATACATAAATATCTATGAAAACGATTACTCACCCAACTTCTCAACGCATTCACAAGGCCTGCTTTTTGTCTCTTTTGTCCTCCTCTCCTCTACTGGCAACATGTCTGGGAGTTGCTTTCTTGCTGATTACACTAGGGCCTGTCCCCTTATCTGGTCAGACAAATTATCAGCAAAAGATTCAAGGAAAAGTATTGGCAGGGGACACTGGTCAGCCACTCGCTTTTGCCCATATCAGTGTCGGAGGCAATGAAGTTGGAACCCTCTGCAATGAAACGGGACAATTTGTCCTCAAAATACCTTCACGATTGCGGCAGGATTCTCTTCACATCACCTATTTGGGCTATTCTCCTCAAACCATTGCCATTGCTTCCCTGCAGGCCAAGCCGATCACCATTCGACTCAAGGTTCAGGATTTGACATTACAAACGATCGACATTCCTTCCATTGATCCAAGAGACACCGTCCGAAAAGCCTGGAGAAAAAGGGGCAAGAACTATGAGACACGTGCTACGCTCTTGCGCGGCTTTTATCGGGAAGAAATGGAGGATGAAGGACTGAATATTCAATTTCTGTTTGCAGAAGGGGTATTGGAACTCTTCAAATCGCCCTATCATCTGAATTCCAGTATGCGAATGCGAGACCGAGTCCGTGTTTTGAAAGGGAGACAAAAGAATCTTCCCAATGCCTATGAAGTAAAGGGGCGGGAATACCTGCTTCCGCAAATCACCCAGGGACCTCATTTGGGATTGTTGCTGGATATCGTAAAAGAGGAAAAATCTTTCGTCCGCAGGAGTAATCAGAGCAGTTACCTATACGAATTCATAGAAGTACAATACCTCGACAACCGTTTGACGTATGTATTCTCTTTCTTTCCCAAAAATCCTTCTAACTCCTATGCGCATTTCCAGGGAAAATTCTTTGTGGATATCGAATCCCTGGCCTTTGTCCGAGCAGAATATGAACTGACTGAAGCAGGTATTCAATTGTATAATAAGACCGCTGACAAATTACTCCTGGATAAGAGAACCTTCGAAATCAACTATATGCAATATCAGGAGAGATGGTATGTGAGGGATGCACGTGTGATCAATCAATTTTATTATCCAGAAATTGATCGTCCCCTCTCCTCTATCCACACCTTCCTCACAACAGATATCATCAATGAACGGGTATCAGATTTTCCTACTGGAGAAGAACTCCATCTCGAAGAAGCCTTCGTAGAAGAGGTCGAGATCCTGGATGAACAATTCTGGGAAGATTACAATGTGGTACCCGTTGATCGTCAATAGGGAATGGAGACAAAATAAATCATCTATTGAATTGTGCTTTTGCTCTGACTCTGCCTTGCTCAACCCTCACTTAGCTACACTAAATTCGGGTTTCGCGCCTTGATCCAGAACAAAATCACTGCTTCATTTTTTGATGATTTATGTCATCACCCTTCCTAGAGAATTGGGAAAATGTAGATTCCCCAGGCAACTAACTGAGAGATTCCCTGCATGTTCTCCCAATGCTTAGTCCATTCTTCTTTGCCAGGGAACCTGACCTGCTTTTTGCAAGTGTTTCATCAGGAGGCCATTCAACTCTTTGAACTTGTCAGGTTTATCTTCTATCAAATCATGTTCCTCCAAGGGGTCCTGTGCGAGATTGTAGAGTTCGCGTGGACCAAAGGGATCGTTCTGCAGCAATTTCCAGTCTCCCAGACGCACTGCCTGAATTGTTTTCCCGCCATATCTCGTACCACCTTCTCGCCTAGAAAAAAATACTGGTCGATCTTCCGTTGATTGAGAGTTTCCCATCAGAGTGGGGGAGAAATCCATGCCCTCTATTTCGTGCTGGAAATCGATTCCAGCAATGGACAGAAGGGTTGGATAAATGTCCATGCTTAGTAAGCGCGTTTCGCTGACACTGCCAGCCTTGATCTTATTGGGCCAGGAGACACAAGTAGGCACCTTCAAGCCGCCTTCATAGACACTTTGCTTGCCATCACGCAAGGGACCATTGTTGGCTTCATCCCGCAACAGGCCACCATTATCACTAGAGAACACCACCACTGTATTGTTCAGCTGGTCTGTGCGCTTGAGCGCCTCCATGACCTGACCGATGCCATCATCCAGATGCTCAATAAATGCAACAAGTTTGGCGCGTTTTTCGGATAGGTCAGGTTCTCGTGCCTGAACCTTTGCCAACCAATCTGCTTTGGGTTGTACGGGGAAGTGAGGAGCATTGTAGGCCAGGTAGAGAAAAAATGGTTGATCTGTATTCTTTTGCTGCTCAATATATTCAACCGCCCAATCTGTAAAAATATCTGTTGCATGTCCTGGTGGATCTATGATCTCCTGATTTCGGCGCATATAGTTGATGTCATGTCTCCGTTTTGCAACATAGTCATCCATCATATCTCCCAACCATCCATGAAAGAAGTCAAATCCTCGCTCATTAGGGGTATTGGGGGATTCCAGTCCCAAATGCCATTTTCCGACAAGAGCGGTATGATAGCCACTGGATTGGAGGATTTCAGGTAATAAAATGGCTGTCGTATCCATGAAACCCCAATTGTTCTGTGCATGTGTCCGAATCACCCCCGGCACGCCAACATATTCCTGATATCGACCGCTTAACAGGGCAGCCCTGGTCGGAGAACAAACAGGACAATTGGCATAAAACTGATTGAATCGCATCCCAGAAGCGACCAATGCGTCCGTATAAGGTGTCTGGAGATCAGGCGCACCGAAACATCCCACATCGGCATAGCCTTGATCGTCAGTCAGGATAACAAGGAAGTTCGGCACTTCCTGTTTGCTCAATGTCTTCGTTGGCTCAGGTCGAGAAGAAGGGGTACAGGCCATTGCCCCTATGAGGAATAGCAAATATACAGGGGAAGATTTCATAGGACAGTTTGGAATAGATTCTCTGCAATATAGGAGTTGAAAGAACATTTCCGAATCCCCACAGGAATCTATGGTGGGCAATCCTATGAGAATGTCTGGATCATCCTGCCGTGAAGATGGGTACAAATCTCTTGAATTCGGGACGGAGCGACCCATTCTTCTGTTGGAGCCTTCAGATAATGAAATACTTTGCCCCCCTTATACGCCTCCTCAAACTCTTCATGCTTGGGAACGACATGAAAATGTATATGCTTGAATCCTGGAGCTTCTGCAAAACACATGACATACTCTCGCTCAGATCGGAACAACTGATGGATGGCCTGAAGGACATGGTATTGCACGCGTGCCAGATCCAGTTGCTCTTCCAAAGAGAGTTCATGCAGACGCTCACAGTGTCGTTTGAGAACAATGACCAACCAGCCTTCCAAAGAGGTCGGATAGGCATGTTCTACATACCAATAAGAGGATTCGAAAATTTGTTGACCGGGACTGATCCGCTTCATTCCCAGGTTTGATTGACAGCTTAAACATTCCATGGTTGATGTTTCTTCATTGATTCTCTCCTACTATACGCCAAATTGTCTCAAATGATGGTCAATATGTTTGTATTGGCCAATGGCCCACTAACTGAGCGCAAATTGTCCAAGCAGGGGGTGTATAGCTGAGAGACTGTTTATGTACGGGTTTCCAAAATATTTTTTATCTTTCTCAAGCTTACTTTTGATTGAACAATAAAACCCGTATTGACTATGAAAAACACAATCTTACTTCTCATTTTATTAGGCCAGGCTTCTATCCTTTCCTTTGCACAGGGAGATTTCAGACCTGGATACCTGATCATGCTGAATGGAGACACCCTCCATGGAAAAATCGATTACAAAGCCCCACTCCTCTTGCATGAATTCTGTCTGTTCAAATCCGCATCTTCATCAGAGAGCAGGAAATATTGGCCAAATCAGATCCTGGGCTATCGATTCCAAGATGACAAATTCTTTGTGGCCAAAGAATTTAAAGGCGAGAAGTCCTTTTTTGAATACTTGATCAAGGGCAAGATCAATATGTATTATCTTCATTCTGAAACTGGAGGAACATATTTTCTAGACAAAGAGGATGTCGATCTACAAGAGATTCCCTATAGCGAAAATATCCTCTCCAGGGACGGTTCATACTATCTCAAAAAATCAACAGAGCATTTTGGTTTCCTCCATTACAATATGCAGGATGATCCCACGATACAGCCCAAAATCTACCAAATCGACAAGCCTTCTCATAAAAACCTAATCCGCCTGGCCAAAACCTATCACAACAATGTATGTGATGACGAAGAATGTATCATTTATGAAAAAGCCGATGCAACCATTTCCATTCAAGTTGAACCAGTTGTAGGATTTGGGAAAGTTTCCCTACAGACTGAATCCATCAATATAGATGGAGGATCATTTTTTGAGGCTGGTGGGTATGTACATTTTCGCTACAACAAAAATGAAAGATTGTCAATCAAGCTGGGACTGACGCGCCAATTCTCAAACCAGGAGGATAGATCCTGGTTCAAGGCTCCCTTTCATGTGAATTACACCATTCCTTATCGGAGAATTCAACCTTCTGCGAGTATTGGGATCAATTTTTATCCAAATGGCCTAAATGACCGATTGCTTGGACTCAGTCATACCAATTATCTAGGATTGGGCGTGAATACACGAATCAGCCAAAAAACCTGGATACATGTGCAGGGCAATCTCGATCTCCTCCCCGTTTCATACAAGTTCCACAATCAGGACACTCCCATTCGGCCAGTGTCTCGCTCAGTCAATATTGGCTTATTTATACAATTGTAGACCTCTTCAGGATTCATACGTATCCATAAAAGGTTCACAAATAGCCCAGGCTTCCTGAATGTCTCTGGATGCCGCGGCCATATTTTCTGAAGCTTGTTGCAAGCGATGTGCGAGTTTTGTCCTGTTTCTTCCAGCATCAGCGAGCGCGTCTTGCTGAAGTTTGGCTGACAACAATTCCAAAAATTCAGCCAGGGAATCATATCTCAAATCTCCCAGTTCAGTTGCGAGGTCAGGGAGGGTTCCCGGATAGTTGTTGAGGTGTTTAGCGTGGATTTTCATGAGGATTTATAAGGAATAGAACATGCGAGAAACAACCACCAAAACACACTGCTTCCCATCATTCTCCAAGGATATAGATATTGCCAAGACACAGATTAGGGCAACAAGTCATCCTTTGGAGGAAGGTGGGAAAAAATTTGTTTAATGTAATCGGACAAAAAACGAATTCCATCATTGACATATGGAAGCTTCCGTAGACAATTCAAGGCCTTCTCCCCTTCTTGATAGACTGTCCAAACAACAAAATTCTGCGCATTGATCAAGTCCAACAGCTCCCTGATTTGCTGTTCATTCTTGATGATTGCTGCCGGATTTGCTGCGAGTTGGCCGATGTCCTCCTGATGGTCAGATGGGTGATTGAGTCCAAAAACAAGTGGGTACGTATACTTGCCCATTCCAAGGTCTCCGACACCATTCGCCTCCCAGATCCCCTGGTAATCGTCCAACAATTGTAGCAGAATTCCCAGATGATACCCAAATTGCCGGAGTGCTTGAATAATCTGTGGGGAGTCAGACCCACATTGCGCACCAGCTCTACATCCCCATTCGAAGATCCGCGCATTCTTTTTTTCGATTTTCTTCCAATACGCATCAAAATCAGGAGTTCGCTTGACAAGATCTTCTTCCTGGCCTTCAAGAAGCGTTTGGCAATCATCAAGAAACTGTTGGACCAACTGGGAATTGCTGGATAGGTGGGCATCGGGAGAATGCTGCAGCAATTTCAGACAATGCACACAAAGCAGGAAGGCATAGTTGGTCGCTTCAGGAAGGCCTATTCGTGCCCAGAGAGCTGTCGGACGATCCTGGTCTTGCAGATCATCCAATATTCGGATCCCTAATTGGAACACCTGCCAGCTAGCTGCAAGACTGATGGATTGATTCGCCCTCCCTCCTGCTGCGATACAAGCGGCCATCGGAAGGAGGTTCAATAAGGTTGGGCTGGTATCCAGATGTGGCTTGAGAACCCGTTCATGGTAGATAGAATCAGGGCTATGAAGAAAAATATAGGCATGAATGGCCGGAAATAACTCATATAGCCTTTCTTCAAAGGCAGGATTACGCATTGCAGCCATAGGAAGATCTCTTATCCATTACATATTATCGATGACATTGTGCCAAAATCTGCGTTCTTCCTGATTGAGATCATTTTCTGAGTGAATAAGCAGATAGTGGACTTGATCACGAATCAATCTTCTTTCCACCGCATGCAATCCTTGCATCCCTTCAGCTTGCCCTGATACATCATGCGAGCGAGAGGCAAGTGTCTCTAGCGGCGTGCTTGTACCCAAACTGATGATCGTTCCAGCTACGATCGCCCACCGAGCCAAACTCATGGACTGACTGGTGTCCCTGATTCGATCCATTGTATCTCTAGATAGGGGACCGAAGTAACTGGGATATTGATCTTCAGGATCTGGTGCCCTCCCCATCATTTGGATGGTAAACAATGACTGCGATGAAATTGCTGGCATGGTCTGATCTGACTTTCGCTGGATCTGTTGATCAGTCTGCGCGGAGGATTGAGATAATTCTTGCTGATAATCGGTGAGATAATCTGGAACAGGTTGCTTGATGTCTCCGGAGTCAGTCCGGGAAGACTGACTTTGCGAGAGACCGGCTGGTCGTATTCCACTAGATCTCAATTGAAGAATAGGCGGATGGAGAGATGCTCTTTCCCGAACATTGGACTCAATGTCAGCCTCGCTTTCAAATGAATTGGCTTTGGATTTGGCTTGTTTGGCTTGTTCTGAATTTGTTTGCATGCAATCAGTAAGCTTGAAAATTGGTGCATTTGGTGGAGGTGGAAAGCGAAACAATTAAGAAACTCTCTTGATTTTGGATTTTGTCTGAAGAAGGCAGGATTTTTGGGTTCTGAGAAGGAATTTTTTTGAGGAATACCATGGTATTTCGAGAAAAAATGACGCACTCAGGTTCCAAAAAGCTAAATTTCCTTAGGGAAAAGAGAAATCAAGACAATTTCTAAATATACACAAAAAGTGATTATTTCAACAAGTCCGACTCTATCAATAAACCCAGATCAGAGGTTGTCTGTATATGTGATGCAGGGACTGCACCCATTCAATCACATTCAAACACCCTCTGGATATGCCAGCAAACAATGTCCATATCAGGCCTATCCCCCTGCCTGATCCACTCATGTTGCTGTGTTCCTTATGCACATTTGGCAAGGCGGCAAATCCTTCTATTCCTTATCACTCATGCGGATGTGCCTTGAGCAATTCTTCCGGGGAATAAAATCCTTTTTTATCCTTGATTGCTGCCCGAACGGCTTTGACCTGACCGGCATTGATGACAGAAGACTTGTTGCCAAAAGAATTCCGCACATACGTCAGGACATCTGCCAGTTCCTGATCATTGAGCAGGCCTTCATAGGGTGTCATGGGAACCTGACCGGGATACTCCTTGTCCAGCACCATGATCGGCCCCATCAAGCCTTTGAGCGCTATTTTGATGAGTCGCTCTTCATTTTCCACGACCCACTTGGTTCCGGCAAGGGGAGGGAAGCCCGAGGCTTTCAGTCCTTTTCCATCTTCCTGATGACAAGTCGCACAATAGCCATCTCGCTCGTAGATCTTCAATCCTCTAAAGTAACTTTTGCGTTCTTCTACATCGATCAAGTGCACCCTGGGTTGTTCTTTAGGAGCGTTCTCTACGCTATGTCCATTCAAGTGGGCCAAAGCCGTCTTGTGGGCGGGTTCCATCCATTCATCCAGCGGATGTTTGGCAGCCGCTTCTACGACTGGCAGGCCCTCTTCAGGCGAAAGCCATGAAGCAGCCACATATGCTTCCATTCTTACCCGACCGTGGGGATCATTGGCGGCTTCTTTCAGGAGAGCTGGCTGATCCTTGATCTGATGGCCAGTATACCGAAGGACTTTGACTGCGGCTGTTCGTGCTCGAAAATCTTTGGCCGTCAACAGTTTGCGGACCAGAGATTCATCCACTTGATTCATTCCCCAACTCACCCACATCGCCTCCGTCAACTGGTGTTCATATCTCGGATCATTTTCATCCAGTTGATCTACCCAGGAGGTGATTGCTGCCAATACCTGATCCGTATCATGCTCTCGCAACTCTCTGCGGCTGCGATATCGGGCCCGATACTCCGGCAGTTTCAAATTGTCAAGTAATTCTTCTATGCTGGCTCCATCGACCTTGGGAGGACTTACCAATGGTCGGGAAGGATAGGTAATTCTGTATACCCGTCCATGCGAATGGTCCCTATAGGGGTCTCGGGCATTGTGCTGCATATGGCCAATGAGCACATTGTGCCAGTCAATCATATACAAGGAACCGTCGGGGGCAAACTCCATATCTACAGGTCGGAAGTTCCGATCATCTCCCACCACCAAGTCCTGCCGATGCGTCAGTTGATATCCTGTTCCATCATCCTCCACTTTGTGTTGCTTGGTTCCCAAAAATCCAATGGTATTGTTGATCAACAGATCGCCTTGGACCTCATCCGGGAAGTGCCTGCTATGAATGAACTCGACGCCAGAGGTTGGCCGCACTTTGTGGTCAGGCTCGATGAGATCAAAGTTCTTATGTGTCGCCACCCCATATCTAGGGTTGACGGAACCGGGCATCATCCATCGGAATGCAGGACCTGAAGTTTCTGCGAAGAAATTTTGTCCCCATTCGTCGAAAGCAATTCCCCAAGGATTGGGAATCGCCAGTTGAGCGACTCGCTCCAAATGTCGTCGCTGAGGGTTGTATCTGAAGAATCCTCCATTGGTGCCGCGGACAGGTCCATAAGAGGTCTCCACATTCGTATGCAAAAAGACCCCTTCTCCCATCAGAAAGGCTCCTGAAGGATCGGCACAGAAAGCACTGATGACATGATGGGTGTCATGATCATCAAAACCGCTCAGGATGATTTCTTTTTTATCTGCTTTATCATCTCCATCTGTATCACTCAGGAGGACAAGATTGGTTCCCTGTGAGACATAAACACCTTCCGGAGCAAATTCGATTCCGACAGGCAAGTGCAGGCCTTCTGCAAAGGTCGTCTGCTTATCTGCTTTGCCATCTCCATCTGTATCTTCCAGGATGATCAGTTTGTCATTGGGTTTCGCATCTCCTGGTCGATAGTGTGGATAGGTAGGCATAGTGGCCACCCACAATCGTCCTTTGTTGTCAAAGGAGAGTTGCATGGGATTGGCCAAATCATCGAATTCTCGTTCAGAGGCAAACAATTCAATTTTGTAGCCAGGTGCCACAGTCAGTTTGTCCAACGCATCTTCCCCATAGAGGTATTCAGGATTGCCATTCTTTTTGTTGCTGGTCGAGAAATTCGTTTTGACGGCTGGTAGGCTAGATGTCTGCGCATCTGCTGCCATGAGGTCCATCTGTTCTCCCTGATTGGCTGTCCAAATGGCCTGATCGCGAATGGCTGTCATCTCACGAATCTTCTTGAGTTCGGCGGGATAGTTGTCCGGCCCAAAGGGATCATAGCGACGCCCAAAAACATGCACCCCATTCGGGATTTTGAAATCATTGTGCCAGAACCAGTTTTTTTCCTGAACAGCAGCATGGATCTCCTTCTGGTGTTTCTGTGCTTGTCGAGAGCTTTTGCCGAAGATTCCGTCAGCAAGGGCCAGGGCTAGTTTTTGGTAGCCAGCATCTGTCAACTGAGAGCCATCGATGGTCAAAGGCTCGGCGGAAGATTGAAACCATTTTTTGCTGGGAGAAAAGAGGTCTACGACATGTACCTGATGTTTGGCAGCGACCTCTTTGATCGCCTCAGTATAGAGAAGAAGGTTTTCATTTTCTTTTTGGCCATTCGGCACATCCATTCTGTCAGACAAGTCCTCAAAAGCAATGGGGGAGACAAGGGCAAGGGTCGGGGCCGATGTTCCATTATAGGTCTGCTGAGCGGTATGTTGGATAAATGCTTCAAGTTCTCCTTTGAAATTGTCCAGTCCATCCAGGCCCTGAAAGGATTCATTATACCCAAAAAAGCCAATGATCATATCTGCTTCCAGTCGCGTCAACCATTGATCAGGGGTCTCAAAATGCCCCTGACTTCCAGAATTCTTGGCCAATTCTGACTGGAATGTCTCTGCGCCTGGGAAAGCCCAGGGGCTGATTCGTCCTGAATGAGGACGAAATCCTGGCGTATTGCCGCCATCACACATATTTCGAATGAAGAGCATGCTGTCAGGATAGCGAACATGAAGTTCTGTCTCCAGATGGCCATAGTTCATCATTCTTGAGCCGAGATTATTCCCAATCAGAACAATATGTGCATCTTTGTGGAGGGGAAGAACAGGCCCTTGATTGGCAGGTGAACAATGAAATGTTCCTATTGCCAGAAGCAACATTCCCAAAAGAGGCCACATCTGACGAGTTTTTTTGTTTCTTTGAGCAATCATATGGGTTCAAGCGATTTTTGAGCAAGATACTCTTTGAAGGTATATCTTTCCAAGATACGATTCGAAGATCACGAATCCAGTCTCTCAATCACGTGCAATGCTTTGCAGAATCAAGGAAATCCATGACTCCAGCAATTATCAGGCAGGAACGCCCGGAGGATTATCAAGCTGTCTCCCAAGTCATCGAGGCTGCTTTCCGCACACTTGAGATCAGTGACCATACCGAACACTTGATGGTGGATCGTTTGCGACATTCTCCTGCATTTATTCCAGAGTTATCCTTGGTGGCCACATCAGCTCATGAAATTGTAGGACATATTTTGTTATCAAACATCCATCTTCAGGATGGAGCAGACAGCTATACTTCGCTCGCACTCGCTCCGGTATCCGTTCTCCCCTCCTGGCATGGCAAAGGCATTGGGAGTCATCTCATTCTGGAAGCGCATCGAATTGCTCGGAAAATGGGATTTACCTCCGTCATTTTGCTGGGGCATCCAGAGTATTATCCCCGATTTGGGTATCGCCCTGCCAGCAGCTTTGGCATTTCCTTGCCTTTTGAGGTTCCTGATGAGAATTGTATGGCGCTGGAGCTGCTCGAAGGCGCACTGACAGATGTCAAAGGAATGGTTATCTATCCGAAAGAATTTTTCGAATAAGGCCCAAATTTCGCCAAAAATTGAAACTGTCTGGGTATTGTCGTAGGTCTAAATATGGGCAAGGGAAGTTTTTTTTTCATTTTTGAAGGAACGGCGGCTTACGCTTGTCTAGAAAACTACTAATTCATTGTTTATATGAAAAAACTCAACACATTTTTATGTGCGATGCTATTCGCAGTCGCAGGATTTGCACAAGATTCTGTCGATATTACCTTTCACGTCAACATGATCAATGAGAATCCCATTGATGCAGCAAATATCTATGTGGCTGGAGGAGCTGAATTTGGGGTACCAGGAGACAATCCCATGAGCGATCCTGACAATGACAGTACATTTACAGTCACCATTCGTAAACCCAAGGGAGTCAGCAGCTTTTATACCTTTATCAATGGTCCCAATGGCTGGGCAGATAAAGAAAATCTATCTGGCAAGCCTTGTGGAGATCCTTTCAACTTCAATGATCGTTGGTTGCCAGCTGTCAATACCGATACTACGCTATTGCATTGTTTTGCAGAGTGTACCACGGATGGAACGTGCCCAGGACCTGTTACGGATTCTGTTGACATCACCATTCATGTCAACATGAGCAATGAAGATCCCATTGATGCAGCGAATATCTATGTGGCTGGAGGAAGTGGATTTGGGGTACCAGGAGACAATCAGATGATGGACCTAGATAATGATAGTACCTTTACAATCGTCCTCCGTCGTGCCAAGGGATTTGCTTCTTTCTACACCTTTATCAATGGTCCCAATAGTTGGGGAGATAAGGAAAATCTGTCCGGCAAGCCTTGTGGCGATCCTGCCAACTTCAATGATCGTTGGTTGCCACCGGTCAATACGGATACAACCCTCATGCATTGCTTTGGAGAGTGTATCACCGATGGAAGCTGTCCTGGACCTGTTAGCGATTCTGTCGATATCACCATTATGGTCAATATGATCAATGAAGATCCCATCGATGCAGCCAATATCTATGTGGCTGGAGGAAGTGGATTTGGCGTTCCTGGAGACAATCCTATGGCTGACCCTGATAATGATAGTGTGTTCACCATCATCCTCCGGCGAGCCAAGGGATTTGCTTCCTTCTATACCTTCATCAATGGTCCCAATAGCTGGGGAGATAAAGAAAACCTTGCTGGCAAGCCATGTGGCAATCCTGCCAACTTCAATGATCGTTGGTTGCCACCGGTCAATACGGATACCACGCTGATGCATTGTTTTGGAGAGTGTACCACAGATGGAAGCTGCCCAGGTGTGTCAGGAGACTCTGTAGATATCACCTTCACTGTGAATTTGAAGAATGAAATGCTTGATCCTGCCAATGTCTTTATCGCAGGTGGTGGCAACTTCGGCATTCCTGGAGATTATCCAATGGCTGATCCTGATGGGGATAGTGTTTACACCATAACAGTTAGACAGCCAGAAGGATTTGCCTCTTTCTATACCTTTATCAATGGTCCAAACAGCTGGAATGACAAAGAAAATCTTTCTGGTAAGCCTTGTGGAGATCCCGATAACTTCAATGATCGTTGGTTGCCGCCAGTCTTTTCAGATACCACACTTCACCATTGCTTCGGTGAATGTACCACGGATGGCTCCTGCCCTTCTCCCCCAGTTCCAGCGAATCTGACCCTTCAGGTGAATATGAAAGGCTTGACCTTCCATCCTGACAGTGTCCAATTCCAGGCCAACTTCCTGAACTGGGCCTTTATGTCCATGACAGATGCAGATGGAGATAGCCTCTTTACCGCAACTGTGCAGGTAGATCCAGGCGGCTATGAATATCTCTTTGCCAATGGAAGTTCTATTGAAGACCTTGATTCTCTGGTAGGACAGTCTTGTGTGATGGACTTTGGTGGAGGATTTGTCAATCGTGTGATCACTGTAGAAGGAGATACCGTAGTATGTTTTGATTATGGTCGATGCGAGACCTGTATGCCTGTGGTTGTCGAAGACGCGATGGTTACTTTGAGTGTAGATATGAGCAACATTACAGTTGATGCAGCAGGAATGATGTATGCCAGCAACTTCAACAACTGGACGGCGACCCCAATGACAGATGATGACAATGACAATATCTGGGAAGTCACTGTCATGCTTGCCCCTGGCACCTATGAGTATCTCTTCATCAATGGTGCTGCATGGGAAGCCATGGACCCAGCGACCTCTGACTCCACCTGTACCCTGACTACCGGAGCATACACCAATAGAGTGCTGACAGTAAATGGTGATACCAGTGCCTGTCATGTCTTTGAAGAATGTACAGAATGTAAAACTGTTGGCATCAATGAGGTGGTACAAGATCTGATTCGTGTTCGTCCTACAAGAATCAATGGCGGCAGCTTCCAGATTGACTTTGTGAATGCACAAACCGCTTCTTATCAGCTAGAGGTGATGGATTTGATGGGACGACAGGTTCTGCGTGAACAAGTTGCAGGCAGCACACAGACGCACCGCGTAAGTACTGCAAGCTGGTCAAAGGGAATCTACCTTGTCAAAACCAGCACAAAGACCCAACAACAAACGGTTAAGGTTTTGGTTGAATAAATAGTAATTTCTTTCGGGTTTATAAAGGCTGCTCCCTTCAGGGGGCGGCCTTTTTTGGCTACCAACTTCCTTGTGGTCAAGCGAATTCATTGGGAAAATTGAAAGACTTTTTTGCTTTTTCCCTGGCTTTTGCATTTTATGCTCTCCCTCAATGATCTATTGTAATATCTACTCAACTCTCCTACTATGATCTATCGCGTGCTGATTTTTATGATGATTTGGCTGTCTTTTTTGATGAAAAATGATCGCGTATTCAGTCAGACAACTGAGCCTCTCCGAGTGATCGTCATTGGTGCTCACCCTGATGATTGCGATCTCTGCGCAGGTGCTACTGCCATCCAGTGGGCCGAGATGGGTCATCAGGTCAAATTCCTTTCTCTGACCAATGGAGATGCCGGACATCATGAGATGGGTGGCGGCATGCTGGCCAAACGAAGGAGAGCAGAAGCCCAGGAAGCAGGCAGAAGATTTGGTATTGCCGAATATGAAGTCCTGGACAATCACGATGGAGAGCTGATTCCTACCCTTGAGGTGCGCCTGCAAGTCATCCGCGCGATTCGGGAATGGAAAGCGGATGTGGTAATCCTTCCCCGACCCAATGACTATCACCCGGACCATCGCAATACGGGGCTGGTGGTACAGGATGCGGCCTATATGGTGATCGTGCCCAATGTGTTGTCAGAGGTGGAGCCCCTCAAGAACAATCCTACTTTTCTATATTGTCGGGATCATTTTCAAAAACCCAATCCATTTGAGCCGGATATAGCCATTGATATCGATGCCGTCTACCAACAAAAAATCAAAGCCCTGGACGCTCATACCTCACAGTTCTATGAATGGCTGCCCTGGACAGTGCATCGTCTGGATGAGGTGCCAACAGACCCCAATGAACGCCTGGAATGGTTAGGCGAAATCCGCAAACGAAGCATCAGTCCTGAGATTCGTGCTTCTTTGGTGAAGTGGTATGGAGAGAAAAAAGGCAATGCTGTTCAACAAGCTGAGGTATTTCAGGTGTGTGAATATGGAAAGCAACCCAGTGAGGAGGAGATTAAACGCTTGTTTCCGATGATAGGAAAGAAAGAATAGCTGAGTTCATGTTTGGATTGAAATTGGGATAGCTGAAATCTCTTCGTAAATTGAGGCAAAAGACCTCTATGATTAGCCAATTCGAGCAGCTAGACCTCAATCAAGCCTATACCTATGCCGACTATCTGAGTTGGCGGTTTGATGAAATGGTCGAAGTCATTCGTGGCAAGGTCTTCAAAATGTCTCCGGCTCCGAATTTGGAACATCAGAGAGTTTCTGGACGATTGTTTAGAATCAGTTCTACCTATCTGGTAAATAAAACCTGCGAAGCATTTCATGCCCCTTTCGATGTCAGGCTACCTCTCCCGCCGCATTTAATTACAGATGACAAAATAGACACCGTTGTTCAGCCTGACATATGTGTTGTATGTGATCCTTCCAAACTCGATAGCCAGGGCTGCCTCGGTGCTCCCGACTGGATCATTGAGATTTTGTCTCCGGGAACAGCACAAAAAGATCTGAAGGAAAAATTCGAGGTCTACGAACATGCTGGCGTCGCGGAATACTGGATCGTCCATCCCCATGAGCACACATTGCTGGTGTATAGGCGAAATGAATCAGGACGCTATATTGGAGAACCAAGACCATTTGTTCGTGGAGATGTGGTTCCTGTTGGCGTTTTCAAGGATTTTGCCATCGATCTGAATGACATTTTTTTCGAACTTGCATAAGGAGAGAATCCATCATTCTCTAAATTTTCTTACCTGAGAGACTGTCTGAACATCTGCCACTTATTGTTTGTATGCGGCTTTTTTCCTCATCCAGCGGCTTTTTTGTTCCTATAGCACAACTATGAGAACAAAAAAGAGCCTTGTCTGAGAAAAAAATACACCCCAAAAATTCTCAGCACAGATTCGAAAACAGTCTCTAAGCAAATTTTCATTTCTACAAGTCGAAATTGTGAAAAACTAAAATAAGTGCACCCAACACTTTGATTCCTAATTTTTTAGCCTTTACTTACCACCAAGCAACCGCCTTCTTCCTGAAGGTTGAACCAATCTCATACACTTGTTCTACTAAATTTTTTTCACATGAACTGGTTAGCAATTCTTGTTACAGGTCTGGTGCCTATGGCACTCGGTTTTGCATGGTATCACAAAAATGTATTTGGGAAAACCTGGATGGATTCTCTGGGATTCAAAGAGGAAGATCTGCAGGGGGGCAATATGGGACTGATCTTTGGTTTATCTTATGTGCTGGCTATAGTGGCAGCAATGTTTGTCAACCAAGCTGTCGGCCATAGTGAAGGAGAATTTGCCACCTTTAAGCATGGTGCGTTTCACGGCATGTTTATCGGCTTGATGGTTGCCCTTCCTGTATTGGCTACCAATGCCTTATTCGAACGCAGAGGCTGGAAAAACATCGGAGTCAATGTTGGGTACTGGATTGTGAACTTCGCTCTTATGGGCGGAATACTCGCGATCTGGAGATAAGAAGATGGGAATATGAACACAGAGACACAGGGATACAGAAGGATTGGTAATCAAATGATTATCTCAATGTCTTCGTGCCTCTGTGTTCCCCTTATGTCTGATCAGGCAAGCCTTCCTTCCATTCTTCTGTCAAAAATAATACTGCAGCGGCTGCCCCAGCCATCACATCTGCTGGCCGAACAGTAGCCACTTCTTCTTCAAACCAGCCTTTCTTTTTTCCTTCATATACCTTCCCATCGATGATCACGGCCAATGGCTTTTCCCACATGTTTTTTTCACCAGGAAAAACCTTGTTGTCAATGACAGTCGCCAGCGGAGATTCGAACCAGCCTTTGCTATCTTTGTAGATCTTGTTGTCTTTGATAGTGAGGATTTCATCTTCAAACCAGCCTTTGTCTCCCAGATAAACCTTGTTGTTTTCTACCGTGGCGAATTCGTCTTCCAACCAGGATTTGTCTCCTTTGTAGATCTTGATTTTCATGATTGAAACATACGAAAATTTCCAGCCCTATCGAAAATTTGCTTTCTTGGGGAAAGCCGTTTAGAACCCTACTTCTAACACCCATGCAACAGCTTGAACAGCAGACGCACCATTTTACCAGGGAGGTCCTTGGGCACATCCATGCGTATATCGCAGCCAAAGGTTTTTTTTATACCAAACAAGACATTGCCAACTTGTTTTTATGCCTCAGAACCAAGCCATTTGTGATTCTGGCAGGTATTTCCGGAACAGGTAAGACACAATTGGTGCGCCAGTTTGCAGCGGCATTGGGATGTGCAGAGCGGTGCACCCTAATCCCTGTCCGTCCTGACTGGGCTGATAACTCTGACCTGATCGGCTATACTGACTTACAAGGTGTGTTTCGGAGGCGTGCCTTTTTATCGGCAGTGGTCAAGGCTCATGCTGAGCCAAGGTTCATGCATTTTGTGATCTTGGATGAAATGAATCTTGCCAGAGTTGAACATTATTTCAGTGATGTGCTCAGTATTCTGGAGACCAGAGAGCGAAAAGAAGACAAGATTGTTACCCAGGAGCTGCTATCAGAATCTGAGCTGTCAAGCGATCATCCTTCCAATCGTGAACTATTGCATCTGGGGATACCGGACAACCTCTACCTCATTGGAACAGTGAATATGGATGAGACGACCTATCCATTCAGTCGAAAAGTCCTGGACAGAGCCAATGCCATCGAAATGAATGAAGTACATTTGGATTGGCCACCTGAAGGGGAGAAAGTTGATCCCTTGTCTGATGTGTACAATGACTTCTTGCGGGCACCTTATGTTCATCTGAAGGACATTCCTCACGATTCTCGTCCTCAACTCAAGGAAGCCATGCAATTGCTCAATGAGATCAATCGGGTCCTGCGTCAGGCAGATCTACAGTTTGGGTACAGGGTACGGGATGAGCTTGCCTTTTATCTACTCAATCGCTACGAAATTCGAGAACTTATTTCTGAACAAGAAGCCCTGGATTTTCAGATCATGCAAAAGATTCTGCCAAGAATCTATGGCAGTTCCAGGCGTGTGGGAGATGCCTTGTATGCATTGACTCGTCTGTTTGTCCCAAAAGAAATCAAACTATCTCCTGACATGCCTGTGAGAGCGCTCCGCAAACAGATTGGAGAACCCAAAAAGCAGGCGTTTCGATTTCCGCGCACAATAGAAAAACTCCTCCTCATGACCCGGAGGTATGAGGAGGATGGATTTACGTCCTTCTGGATTTGATCCACAAGGTCTACCATACCCCAATCGTTATGCAGCGATGCGCGTGCTGCCTGCACGGCTGAGGTAGCGCTGGTACATAGTGATGATGCGTCTTGCAGTCTGTCTGGCCATTCTATTGGGCCGAGACCAATATTTTGTATGTCCCAAAGGACTAACGCCCACATTGAATGGAATGTCTTCTGTCACCCGACTGGCATAAGCAGCTCCCAACGGTTTCAAGGGCCATCCCAGAATATCATCCCTGTCAAAATAATTGAACCACTCAAACTGTTCCGCCTTCACAGGAGCAGCAATCGGTGAGACCTGCCTCAGGCTAGAGACAAACATCGGAATGTTGCAGCCCCAGGTGATCATCAGTTCCAGGTTCTGCAAGCTTTCTATCGCCTTGGGATTGGTCATTCTCGCATTGGAACGATCAAACAAATACTTGTGCTTTTGTGCGTCCCAGATATAATTATTGATGATCATACACCCCAAAGATCCACCAAGGACTACTGGAATAAACCCTTCCTCCCCTGCCACATTGTCGATAAAGCGAAGAGATTCAAGGATTTTTTGATGAATTTCCTGATAGGTATTCGGATGTTTGGAGGGATCGTGTTGATAGGAGGTGGCATCGCTCAGATAATGTAGGCAGAATCTGCGCATGCCAGACCATCTGAGTCCGTTCACAGCCATTCTATTCCACAACTTTTCCTGATTTTGCTGAATAGCGGTGTGATAATCCACATCCTTGAAGATGATATTGTCGCTGAATCCAGGTTCAATTCGATCCAGTTCCTGAAGGAGCTGTTGCTGAATTTTTTTGGCTTCCTTGATTTTTGAGTTACCGAGGCCCTGAATCAGCAGCACGCCGATTTTCTTTTTCATGATGTTTGTTGTTTGTGTTTGTTTGTTGTATGCTAGGTTGACGAATGACGCATCAATATTCCATTTTGTCTGATGAAAAAAAGCTTATCCATCCACCTCTGCTGCAGTGAGTTTCCAGGAAATCAATTCTGTGGGAGAGGTCCAATATTCGTCGGAATCCAGAAAAAACAGGAGGTAGAAGAGCTAACGCCTGGAGATGCCCAAGAAAAGATATTCAAGCTTTCCGTTCAGGTCAATGCGGACAAACAAGGCGAACCCAATTTTTTGGGTCCTTACGTATTTGGCAAAACCGGAGATAAGTTTCTGTATCTTGTATGGCTATATGTCTTCCAGGGGGAACAACATCGGTTTCGAAGGGCAAAGATCAAGCTGAATCATCTCAGGTGGGAGGCAATCGAAGCTGCTATTGCTTCACAACAAGCCCTTATAGCACATATTCGTATGACTGATCAGAAGAGTGGTCCTGTTTGTGCCTCTCTAAAAGGAACGCAAATTCGCTGGGCGTAGACGCGATAAGTCTCCAGTCTGGATTGCGAATATGAAGAGAGTCTACCAATAAAGGAATGATTATGTATCTTTAGGAACGGTATTGTATAGCCTAGAAGGAAACAAATCACAAATGACTAATAATCAATATCTTACAACCTCACCCGCAAGCTTCTTTCTGAACAAAAAAGGTATCAAGATCCACCAACAGGACTTTATTTTTTTCCAATTCCTATGAATAAACAGTTTTTTACTTTCTCATATACTTCTTATTTGTCAGACTATTCACTTCTCAATTCTCTTGCTATGATCCAAAGATTGTTATGCATTTCACTAGGGCTTCTCATTCTGATGTCTTGCAAGCCCGAACCAGACCCCAATCCTGTGCTCCCTGATCTAACCATACGAGACTCAGATGTCTTTGAAAGAGATGAACCAGCCAGAATGCTATTTGAAGTAGTGGCACTGGACTCTGTGGCTATCCCGATCGATTTCACCTATCAAATCATTCCCGTTACGGCTGAGCCAGATGTAGATTTTGTCCTTGCAAATGGCTCCGGGACGATAGAAGCAGGCAATCGGTCTGTCAATATTGAAGTCCAGATTTTGGGCGATGATCTGAACGAAATGGATGAAAAACTGATTGTTACGATCACCAGTGCTAGCAATGCAAAGTTGGTTGACTCAACTGGAACTGGGGTGATCGTGGATGACGATGCGCCTGTTCCGACAGATGCTGATGGGTATATCACAGCAGAATCGATCTATGGCTATGATCTTGTCTGGCAAGATGAATTTGATGGCACAGAACTGGACCCGGCTAGCTACAACATTGATATTGGCGACGGATGTCCCAATCTTTGCGGATGGGGGAACGATGAAAAACAATGGTATACGGATGACCCAAGCAATCTTCGGCTGGAAGATGGAAAAATGATCCTCACAGCAACCAAGACCGGCACCTCAGACTATCAATCTGCCAGAGTACAAACCAAAGGCAAAAAAGAATTCAAATTTGGTCGAATAGATATCAGAGCCAAACTCCCAAAAGGTCAGGGAATCTGGCCTGCGATCTGGATGCTTGGTCAAAATATCGATGACGTTGGTTGGCCTGCCTGTGGGGAAATCGACATCATGGAACTCGTGGGTCATCAGCCCAAGACTGTTCATGGTACAGCTCACTGGGGTCCCCAGGGCAGAGGGTATAGCACCTATTCCACCTCCTCCTATTTTATCGATCAGGATTTTCAGGAAGCTTTCCATGTCTTCAGTCTTGTTTGGGAGTTGAATCAAATGGTTTGGTATGTAGATGAGACTCGCTTCAAAACCATTACCTCTAAAGATATGCAGGGAGAAACCTATCGGTTCAATCAGGATTTCTATTTTATCTTCAATATCGCAGTCGGTGGTCGGTGGCCAGGTCTTCCAGATGAGACCACTGTATTTCCTCAGACCATGGAGATTGACTATGTGCGCGTATTTCAGTAGGCTCTCCAAAGCTGTCTTCTGCAAGGTCTAGAAGTCCTGTGATTCTTCCCTTCATTGATTCCAATCCGTAGAGTTCGGAGGGGGTTCCAGCGGGCAAAGCCGGAATCCCCTCCGCGCACATTTATGATGATGGCTGCTGTAAAAAGGCCAGCAGATCGGCCATTTCCTCTTGACTCATGCTGCCTTCAAGGCCTTCAGGCATGAGCGAGATGCCAAGAGAAGACAATTCTTCAATATTTGATTTGCTGATGGTTTGTTCTGTTCCGCCCATCATTCGCAGACTTACTTCGGAATCGGTCTCTCGATAGACCATCCCTGTATAGATATTGCCATCTTTGGTTCGGACCTGATGGTTGAGATATTTGGGGTCAACTCCGGCATTGGGATCAAGGATCTCATGTAAAAGGGATTCTTTGCTTTTTCGATGGATTTCCGTCAGGACAGGACCAACCTCCTTGCCGAGGCTTCCATACTGATGACAATTGGAACAGAGGGTTGTAAAAACCTGTTGACCATTGGTGGCATTCCCTGCCAGACTCAAGGCTGGCCGCATCCCTTCGATGGCCTCCTTGCGTTGCACGACTCCCGCATCAGAGAAGAGGGCTTCTGCCCTCGATTTGACAGATTCATTTTTGGAGAACAACAAGACTCGCCTTCTTTCCAGATCCAGATTGAGTTCGCCGGGATTGATCTTGCCTTCTTCCAGTGCTGTCAGGAGTAGATCATGATTGCTTCTTTTGTAGAGCAGAATGTTTCCTGCAGATTTTCGTGCTTCCGGTCCGAGGGTTGGCCACAGTTCCAGCAAGTGACTGGCAATGTCTGTATCATCTGCTTCCCACAATTGTCTGAGGGCTTCTTGCTGGATATCTAGTGGATGTTTGCTGTCAATCAGATCGAGCAAGATCATTTTTCTCCTGCTGAATTTGTCCAGCCCATATAAACGTAAATATTCCAGTCGCTCTTCGGTCGAGAGAGAGCTGGCAAACACGAGCTTGGACGCGCGGTTCAGCTGAGATCGCATGGCAGCAGAGACAGCCAGGCCCATCGTCTGGCGCAAATGGCCGCTTGCCCTCAGCACTGCTATTCTTTTACCGGCTTCCAATCGATCCAAAGCTGTTTGCAGGGATGCCGCTCTTCGGGATACTGTCTGGTTTTGTGCCCATCCTTCAGCCATGGCTTCGAGCATCGCCACATGATGCGGTTCGTCCATGATTTCGGTACCGGCCATGAATCCCAGTAAGCGATCAGCTTCCTGATGTCGATGATCTTTGCCGATCAATCTGCTAAGGGTAGTAGCGGTCGTGAGTCTGGCTTCGGTAATTGGGCCAAATTTTCCATTGAGCAACAACTCACAGAAGATAGCTGGTTGTCGTTGGACGGCACTTGCCACTGCCATGCTTGTCCAGATATCCGTTCCTTCCCCCGCCAGTGCATTCGTCAGTGAGAACAGAAAGGACTCCGCAAATTCCTTATATCTCTGATCATCCAGTCTGCTCAATGCCAAAATGGCCTGCATTTGCACCCGAGGATTGGTCTCGGCTTTGTCGATGATCTCGATCAGAAGAGGAATCAGATCTGGATGCTGGTTCAGCCGTTTTTCTGCAATTTTGATCGCATTTTCCTGCACGCCATCACTGGCATCTTTCAGCGCCTTGACCAAGCTGCTATGAGAGAGTTCTGACATGCCTTCCAGGGTCCACATGGCATGGAGTCTGGCCAAGGATATGCCTTGTGATTCGAGGATTTGTTCTAGATCAGGAACCAGCTCGACAGGATTTTTTTCCACCAATAATCGTTGGGCAGTTGTTCTGGTCCACTGGTTTTCATCTCCCAACAACAACAAAAGGTCTTTTGCTTTGTCTTTGTTGAAAACAGGAATCGCAGAAGGTGTTCCCTGAATTGGAAAGATTCGGTAGATCCGGCCTTTTTCTTTCCCCGCGCTCAAATCCTGTGTCGCCTCAATCTCATCTGGAATCCACTCAGGGTGTTCGATGACATCTCTGTGCATGTCCATCAGATACAGAGCACCATCGGGTCCCGTACGCATATTGACAGGTCGAAATGCACGGTCGGATGAAGCCAGAAATTCTGCTTTTTCCCGTTTTCGAGAAGCCTTGAAGGAGGCTTTGTCCTGAGAGAGCACATCCATATGGATCAAGTTGAGGACAACATCACACACAAAGAGGTTGTCATTGAAGCCTTCAGGAAAGGCGTTGCCCCCATAATATGTAATCCCGCAAGCACCAGAAAAGTAACCGGATTGTTCTGGATGATTGACCCGGGTTTCTTGCTCTCCGATGGGATAAATGCGCGACAGACCATTTTCTTCATGATCTGAAACATTGCTGAGCGCATGTGCTGGATCGGTAGGAAGACCGTCAAGGTACTTGCTCTCAAAAACCAAATGAGAGACATGCTCCAGGTTGTGCGTTTCGTACATATGCCCCCAGTCATCAAAGGCCAATTCAAATCCCCCACTGGATTCGCCTACACGTTCGAGGATTTTTTTCTCAATATCAAACCGAAAATCTTCTCCCCGAAGGCTTAGCTTGCTGGAAGAATCTCCGGCAAAGTAGGGGGCTCCATTGTTGCCACCATTGGCTGCGTAAATCATGTTGTCCAGCCCGTAGGTCAAGCCATTGAAGTTGTGTTGAAGATTGCCCACCTCAAAGCCTTCCATGATGATGTCTCGCTGATCAGATTTACCATCGCCATCTGTGTCCTTGAGGAAGAGGAGATGCGGAGGAGCAGCTACCAGCATCCCGCCCTTGTATGGCAAAAAGGAAGAGGCCACGCCTAATCCATCGGCATAGACTTGACGGTTGTCAAATGTTCCATCCTGATTGTTGTCTGTCAGGAGAATGATGCGGCTGTCTTCATCTCGCAAGGGATATCCTGGCATTTCCAATACGAAAGCCTGACCGAATTCATCGAATTTCATGTCTACTGGATCGAATATCAGCGGTTCTGATGCGACAAGGGTCAATTGAAAATCAGGATGAATCTCAAATCCATCTGGCAGGCTTGATTGTTCTCCTTCACAGGAATAAAGAATCATACAGGACAGAAAAATGAGGAGGGGGAAGAGTGGTGAAAATTTTCGCATAGTAATAGCTTTTGCAGAGGAAGAAGCAAGGTAAGAAAAAGGACTCACATTGACTGAGGCAGAGCGGGGGGATGACAACTTCAAAACTGGCACTCCGCTTATTCTAATTTGTCAGCTCCTTCTGCTACTATGTACCGACGATTCATCTCAACCGAATTGTATCTGGAAAGGGTTCGCTCAGGGTTCATCCACTGTATGTCCAATTCTCGGATGCGTGTGGCATCTCCCAAACCGATTTCCAACTGCAGACTGTTGGCGCCGAAACTGCCACCAGTGGAGACAGTCCTGTGAATACTTCTGACGTGTCCATCTGCCTGTTCGACGATGAGCTTGACTCTGCTTCCGATGGCAGAGCGATTGGCAGTACGTCCCTGCAACTCCAGGGTGATCCACTTGTTGTGATTGCCGGGATTGTCAAAGAGCATGTTCATGTAGAAATCGCCTTCTACCGCTCCCCCCATCACCGCATGGATGTCCTGATCTCCATCATTGTCGATATCGCCAAAGGAGACTGCATGTCCTTTCTGAATGCTTCCAAACCCACCTGCTGTGGTGACATCCTGAAAGAACTGACCGCTTGCGTTGCGGAAGGTCCGGTTTGGCGTTACAGACCATAAGTCGAACTCTCCTGTTCCCAGATAGGAATCCAGAAAGCCATCATTGTCCAGATCGCCATAATTACAGCCCATGGTGTAGAGCAGGCGATCCAGTTTCGCCTCTCTGCTGACATCTGTAAAGGTCAGATCACCATTGTTACGAAAGAGTTTGGCATGTGCACCCTCATGCGGCAGATCCAGATAGTCCGCCATAATATTGCCACTGATGTCCAGACCTTCCTGCAAGTCATATCCGGAGACAAACAAGTCCTCCCACCCATCATTGTTGTAATCCCAAAACCAGGCCGGGAAGCTGTGAATGGGTTCCTGAACCCCCGCGGATTTACTGATGTCTTCAAAAAATTCTCCCTCCCGATTGAGATAAAGACGATTGGTATTGCCAATAACTGATACATATAAATCAGGCCAGCCATCATTGTTCACATCAGCAGCGACGACTCCTTTCACATATTGCCGAAAGTCCAGCCCATATGCCTCTGCCATATTTCTGAAACTGCCATTCTGCTGATTGATGTAGAGTTCACAGGGATAGTTGCCATTGCCGATTCCTTCATTGCCGATAAAGAGGTCAAGCCAGCCATCTAGGTTGACATCCGTCCAGACTGCGGTTTGAGTCGGGTAAAAAGAGAGCAAGCCTGCTTCTTTCGTCACATCCTGAAAGCTGCCATCTCCCATGTTTTTCAAAAGTGAGTTGGGAAATTGGCCAAACTTGAACAACCAGGCCCCACGAAGAATGAAGATGTCTTCCCATCCATCATTGTCATAATCAGCATGGATGAGGTTCAGACCACGGGTAAGGCCTCTCAAGCCTGCTTCCTCTGTACGATCCTCGAAGGTTCCATCTCTTTGATTGACAAAGAATCTTGCTTGATCCTCCAACCCATAACTACTCACAAATAAATCAAGATAGCCATCATTGTTGAAGTCTTCCAGACTGCCTCCTCCGGCATGGCCCTCTACGGCGACACCGGCTTTCATGGCAACATTGTCAAATCGGGGAATTTCCCGTTCCGATTGGAACACTGTCTCAGGAATCAGAAACTCTTTCGGGACTCGATGAGGATATTGCCCAAGCGTCATATATGCCAGATTCAGAAACCATTGTTGCTGAAGATTGGTGGAGTCAAACGCCAGCAATTGGGTCAATAACTCTATGGCCTTTTCTGAGCCATATGGATCTTGATGGACGCCACCCGGGCCAATAGGGACAATGCAGGATTCACCAGAATGATGCTGAATACAATTGTCCACTTCGCCCTTGCGGAGGTAGGCCATGGCAAGAAGCTCCACATATTGCTTATTGCCATAGGTGATGGTTCGATCCGGGAAAGCGGCTTGCAGAAAGGCCTCAGATTCTTCAATACACTTGTCATTCTGACCAGCTTTGAGCAGTTCGAGCAGATAGGTGTATCGCTTCCCAATGGGGACCTTGAGGGGCAAGCTTGCCAGTTCCGGGGCGAGTTTGGCCACATTATAGGAATTGTCATATGGATAGCCAGCCTGGGGAGCCTGCGCAGCCATCTCTGCCAGGAGTTCTGCCATTTGCTGGTTAGAGGCATATTTGGGAGGAGACTCACAGGCAAGAAGTGCAAGGATACATCCTCCCCAAAAAAACAGGATATGTTGTCTGGCCCACATAAGAGTGGCAAGATATTGAGTTTTGGTGAATTGTTCGGAGGGCTTGCCAATAATAATTGAAGGAGGTGTGCAATGGTGGATACCACATGTGTTTCACCATCACGAATCAACGCACAATTGGTCACATAAGTGAAATTTTTCCCTATATTGACTGAATGACCAGACAGCATTAAGCTGGTATAACAATGTGTCTATCTATTGGGAAATTAAATACATCGTAACAATAATTTTTTGTGATTCCTTCGAGAACCCCTTCGCACTGACCCGTCCCCTTACAAATGGGACTTCGCACAAGGCCTTTTCTGCTGAAAAGCAGGAAAATTCTTGCTAGTCCCACCTCTTGAGGGGGGATATTAGGCGAAAAGGGGGGTTCATGAACAACCATAAGAAACTTATGTTCCACTGTATTAAACCACTTCAAAAAATTTATTTGAATAGGGTTTCCTGATGCCTTGAATACTTCGAACCTTCTACTCTACCTATTTTATGAATCTGCAATACTACGTTAGAAAAGCGCGCTATGAAGACGAAAGCGATGTAAAAACCTTTAAGGATTTTTTTTTGAAGGAAGCAGAACGATATGAAGACACTTACTACACCAATCATATCAACTGGCTTGAGAATAAAGCCTTTCCTGAAATCAAAAAAGGAATAAGTCGATTTGCATTTGGGGCCTTTTATTCAACTCCTTTTGATCACAAACCAGTTTTGCTTGGAGGGATCATCATCAAGAAACCAGCCCATACGGAAGATCCGTTGATTGAATTGAAAACCATCACAGTCGCTGATGACAAAATCTGGAAACGAGTACTTCGGCAGGGAAGAGGTTCCATTTCAGAGTCTGATTTACAGGGAGAGATAGAAGAAGAACAAAAGAACATCAGAATACTACTTCTCAAGTTAGTAGAAAGATATGCAAGTAAAAGGGGGATCCAAAAATTGGAAGTAGAGGTGCCTGAGGGGAATCATATGCTGTTGCAGGTTTTACTTAGAAATCATTTTAGATTCATTGATAGTCAGGAATCGAGGTATATGAAGGGATCAGTAATATATTCTTTTGAAAAGGAATTGCATCTTAGATACTGCCAGGATCCTTTTGACTTCGTAAAAATGTCAGTATGGTTTATGGAAAGGCAATTGGGATTTGTGAAGGTCGATTCCCTGAATACTTCAGAGGTGAGGCTGGAAAAAAGGACCTTTTTATGGGATCCGATGAACAAAAATGAGGTAGATGATCAAATAGAAAAAGAAAATATTCATGCCATCTCCTGCATCTGCTATATATTTCCATCAGAACTATCAGAGAGTGATGAAGAAAAAATTCTTCAGTCCCTTGAGGATGAGTCCTTCCACTTGACCTACTTTTTTTCTTTTCACGAGAATCTGTTTTTACAAAAAATTTCTCAGGAAAAAGGAATCAAATGCTATTTCTATAATGACATCAAGGAGCTTTTATTTCCGAAAGAAGATCCTGATGCAGATATTCCCTTAATAGGGTTTCCATTTGACAAAAAAGATATCCGGGGTCTGTTGATTGTAGAGGACAAGCGTTTTTCCAAAAGAATTCAAGCAGTCTCATCAAAATTTAAGTATTTGTTGTTAAATGGGATTGGCAAATTTTTAGACCCACAGACATATTCATCGGGAGAGGAATTGTTTGTTGCTTTTTACTCTCCTCACTCTGATCAACACGGGATAAAAGGCGAAGTATGGGGGGTGTCAAAGATCATCGGGTTTCAGGAAATGGATTATATGAGTTGTGTGGAGGAGTTCAAGAATTTGAGCGCACCCTCTCCCATTTTCCTGTTTGAAGAAGAAGAATTCAAGGAAAGATTTATGGGTCGATGGGGAGGTTCAACCAGCAAAGAAATCATTGTTCTGTCCCTCGAACCTGCAAAACTCCTAAGCTCTCCCCTAAAACTTGGAGATTTTGTATCGGATAACGTCCTAAAAATCACAGATTCCGACTGGAAAAATGGTGGCTTGATGAAAATGTATTTAGACCAAAAAACAGTCACATCTTTGAGGGAATTTCCTTTTGGCAAACTCTCTGACTCACATGATTCTGACGATCCAGAAGATATGGTCAATGATATCAATATCATTTTGCAGCATATAGAACAAGGAAAGACAGAAGGAGATACTGTTCAAAATTATGTATACCGAATTAAAGCCCTGGTCGAAAGAAACGAAATAAGAGTTGCGTTTTTCCTGGCCAAAAAGATCTTTAAAATCTTGAATAAAGATTCCTACAACAAAGTCATTGTTCTTGAAAATCAGTGGAACTCGACCGAGGAGGAATTGGATTTAAGCCTCATTACGCACAAGGAGGGGATGTTGCAAAAGAGTAAAACAATCCGTGGTTTTTTACATCTTATTGATAAGATTTGACACAATAAAAAAGAGGAATTGACAGTTACAACTTTTCAATCTTGATTTATGTCAATATATTAGGATATTATTCGTCTACATACAACGAGGACTGGATTTGAACGTAGAAATACCTTACCTTCGCAAGCCTTAGTTATATTTATTTTAACGCGAAGTAACTCCCATACCACACTACTAACATTAGGAAAGGATCCTGATTTTAATCATTGAAAATCATGAGTAATAAATATAGCGTCCACCAGTTAGGCACCCAAGCCGAAACCTATATCCGCAAAATTCAAGAAGCCAATAACAACTATCAAAAATACTATGGCCAACAACATATAACTTGGCTAGAGAAAGCAATCCCTGATGTGAATAATGGCTTAAGAATTGCTTTTGGGGCATTTGTGAATGATCGACTCTCTTATCAGTACAGTGCATTACATTCTTTGGAAATTGTTGGTTCAGTGATCACCAATCGCGTTCCCAATCCTGAACAGACTGTGGAACTAAAAAGCTTTATGGTTAACAAAAAAGCCATCAAATCCATTGGACATGCCCTTTATCCAGAATTAGATGGAGAAGAAATGAAATCTTTTGTGAAAGGAGAACGATTTCAAATCAGAAAAGAAATATTTAGAGAGGTCGAGAAATACTGCAAGAAAAATAAATTGAAGCTGATTGAAGTAGAAGTTCCCAAGAAAAACAAAAAACTCATTGCGGATATGGAAGATCTGGGATTTGAAATAGAAGAGGAATTGATCTATCCTCATTATAGTCCCCAAGCGCCCATGCAGAAATTCCAAAAAGCCATAGGATGGTGAATCCTTATCCCCCCCAAAAACATCTGTCCCTCAGATTCAAATAAGAAGTTGATTCTTCCTCTTACCTCAAATCTCTTACATCCTCCACAGAGCCTCCATGACTTTCGATGGAGACTGGTAATTTGAATACTTTTTCGACTTCCTTGACAAATTCATGAATGGATTCAGCCCTGTAATGATCCCGGATCATCGGATACTTTAGAAGTTCACTCAGTTTATCCAGGCCAGTAATCGCAATATAATCGGGAGAGTTGGCCCGGATGGCTTTATTGATAATTGTCCGATCAAACATGCCTACCCGGCGCAGCTGATTGCCTCCATTGTAGGACCCTCCCCCAAACTCTTCAAGAACATCTTTATTCTCCTTCACAAAAGCAATATCCAACTCATGAGGCAAAGATCCATCTCCCAACTGATTTCTGGTAGGAAAACACTTAATGACAAGGACCGTTGTGTCAACGAATCTTGATCCAAGTCCTACCTGAGACATCAGACCATTGACGGTATTGTCTCTGCTGGACACATAAGGATACTCCCCGTGGTAATTGGAAAGCCCAAATCCCTGACAGCCTTCTACCAGAATTTTTTTTCCCAGATGATACTGATTTGCCAGAAATTGTTGTGTATCCGCAACTTCAAACTGAAATCCATTGCCAAACAATTGTGCCATCTCCCCATCTTTTACCAAATCAAGTCTACGTGCAGCTCGAGCAGCAGAGGCAGCCCCTGTCCCCGTAAAGGTAGATCCACCCACCTCATAAAATTCATCTTGCTTCTGAGCAGATATATGCTTCTGCCCAATAATACCTGCTTTGGGATCGATGAGAATTTTTCCTTTGAATTGAATGGTTTGAAGTTCTTTCCTCAATTGTTCAGGATAAATCAGAACACCGGGAGGAAAAACGATGACAGACTGACCAAGAGCCGAAGCTGCTGGAATCATCCGAAAGGTATATGGAGTATTTTGGAAGTGGTAACTATGAGCAGAATTAGGTCCCCCAGTCTTTACCAAAATATCGACATTATCCCATCGTGAAATAGCTGTAGAAATCAATCCTTTTCCTTCTCCCCCGTACTGTCCGCCAGCAACGATAGTCAACGACATAAACTTTTAAAACAAGGTCAATTGTCTAGAAGCAGATCTTTCAATAGGAAAGTCCCTTAATCGGCGAATATAAGGAAAGTTTTCACTTTTTTTAACAATCTTATAACCTTTTCGATGTTTCTCTTGCAATCTTGTATTGAGAAAATGAATGAGTTTTGATCGGCTATGGAGGTTGATTGTTCGCTTCTGATGGCTGCCATTGTAATACCCCCAATGCAAGCGAAGTTGGAAGACATCCATCTTTTTGAAGCTGCACAAAACCTGAATTTTCCAGAAGATCTGACGATTGGTTTTTGGGTCAATATTTGTTAAATGGAGGCAGGCTTCGAAATCAAGAAGCCTTTCTGACAAACCAGCGTTGGCAGAGTAGGTTGAGGAGAATTCCTGATAGCCTTTTTGGATAAAATCAAAAGAGCCTGTTTGGAGTCTCAGCGGATCGAGCTGTTTCAGTGGAATCCACTCTGCCCGATTGATTTTCTGGTCCTTCACCTGTTCCAGATCTACTGACAGGGGTTCACAAAAGTAGCAGAGAATGATAGGTTGTATGTGAAGAGAGTCCGTGGGCTTTCGAATCGCAGTATGAATGTGGGGCAATAGCTTTCCTTGATTAGCAATAACCCCTGTTTCTTCCCTGATTTCGCGAATTGCAGCATGAATGGGTGCCTCACCAAAGCGCACTTTCCCCCCCGGAAGCTCCCAGTTTCCATGAATCTCTGGAATTTCAGGCTCATTTCGCTGAATCAATAACACACTTCCCTGGTGAATCACGCATCCTTGAACGATAAACAACTGCTCTTTGATTTCATTCATAGCTGAATAGCGCATTGATAAGAATCAATCTACACAATTGACGAATTCCAGCCTAGTCTTGTTGAAAAAAAAATTGCGTGACAGAAAAAATCAGTCGCTAATATAGATGCTTCTCGGCCAATCCCCTGTCCAGGCTGAGAGCCTATTTTAACTTCCAGATGTCAGAAAAATGGAGGTATTTGCCCGTTTCACTCCTTGCTGGTCCATTGACCAGACCACAATCATATATTCCCCTTTGTCATCAGTCGATTCGAATATATGGGAGGCAGATGCTTGTGAAGAAATTCCAGGATGCCAATACAGAATGGGAGAAAAACCAGGACGTCCCTTTTCCAATTCTGGTGCCCAGACAGTGGCCCGTTTCTGAAATCCCTGGAGTTCGAGATCATTTCCCTTGGCAGGTCTGATAGAAGGATCTTTGGTGTAAAAAGCCACGACTCCATTTCGACCAATCGTCTTGAATTCCCGCAACAAGGTACTTTGTCGCCGATAGACATCAATGCGATCAACCAGATTAAGATCCATCGCGATTAATTCATTGAGGTCCTGAACAATATACCCATTCAAGAACATCAAGGGTGGGTGATCTGCAATCACATTTTTATCCAAAAACAACTTGATGTTGTAGCCTGCCTTGTTCTTTCGCAGACGGATCAATCCTCCTACTTCCTTGATGAAATCCTCGACAGTATTGAATTGCACATATTCTTTGGGAGAATAGGTCCGATCAGCTTTTCCGAAGCTCAATCTTTCTTCGTCCTCAGAAGGCAGAGGAGCAACAGGCTCAGCAAACAAATCTGCTATGATTCTTCGCTTTTTGCTGTCTTCCAGATAGGCAATGACCTGCTGCGGGTAGGGCAGATCCGGCAGGACAAACTCTGGAATCTTGAGAAAATCAGACGCATAGAACATCTCTGGTTCCAATAATTGGATCTTTCCCATTGGCTCCATTCCCAATAGCTGGGCATACTTGGTTCCAACAAAGGGAGCCAACTCCACCCCGAATGCGCGATCTTCACTGAAAGAGACCCAATCGGCTTTTTGTTCTTCAGCCACATAGAATCCCCCCAGATATTGACTGATAGAGCCATTTACCTTGCCAAGATATAGCAATTTGGTTTGATGAACATTGCCTGATGGCCGGTTTCCCAATCCTTTGATGGGAACATCAGGAATGATGGATGCGAAAAATTGTCCCAGCTCAAACATGGGCTTTTCAATGACAGTCATCGCAAGCTGTTGATTCTGCTGAGGAGAGAGTTCTACCTCAATCTGTTCTCCTGCCTGAAAACGGGTCTTGGATAGGCCAAAATCTATATCCACCGCAGAGACAGGAGAGCTTGGGATCTCTATTGGCCCGGTAGGCGCATGGGTATCAAAAGCATGATAGACCGGAATGATACAATAGCCCAAATCCTTGATCACAGTCGATGGCATCCAGATGGTATAGGCTCTAAGAATACACCAGCCACTTTTCTGGCTTAGGGGCAGGGAGAAGCTGCCTGCCGCTACCATGCCATCGCTTCGAATCGTCGCACGTTGGAGAATCTCTCCTTCCTCATCCATCAGTTCCAAATTTACCACCTCATGCTTCGAGCCGGTAGGATGATGAATAAAAAAGTCCAAAGACTCCCCACTGATGTATAAGGGCTTATTGGGTTGGATGTGAAGGGCTTGTTGTGCAAACACACAAGTCGAAAACAAGAACGCAAGGATCGTCAGGCATCTGCTGGCACACGTCATGATTAGAAACATTCAGGTTTGTTTAAAGAGCTTTTACTTAAACTCAAACAGTTGGAGCAGGACTCATTTTGGGGAGGGGGCCAGCATTGGCATTGGCAGGTACGACCAGCAATCTCCCTCACCTCAAGACCGATTGCATGAATTTTGACACTATCACTGGCAATGGCAGAGAAGAGGCCAATGACATCATTTTTTGTCGAAACCGTGTTGAAAATATTGCCCTTGATTTTGGCTGGTGGAGATTCAAAAATATCTCCAGTTCGCTCAAATTCATTCTGAATAGAAGTCCAATAATTAAAGGCATTGGCAGAAATGGATTGCTGAATTGCGGTGAAGCACACCCCCCAGGTAAATTTTGAGTCTACCAGTTTTGACAAAATGGGTTGATTGATCAGTTGGCCCTGATTGATGTTTTTGCCATCAATGATCGCAAGATTGTTGAGATCCACCTCATCTCGTATATAGCAATAGGAAGCGGAAATATTAGAGGCAGAACTCCGTTCTCTGTATTCATAGATAGATTCTGTCCGATATCTCAAATAGGGTCCTTCTTCCAGATCCGGAAGCGTGGCGTCTGCCAGTAACACAAATTGATAATTGGTAACAATATTTCCTGACTCACTTTCTGCTGTGAGTTCTCTGACTTCCCAGCTGACCTCATCCAGGGCGACCCTTTCTGGCATGGTCTCAGTCAGAGAAACATAGGTATTGCCATCCACCTCCACTTGCAAGGTATATTCTTTGCCTGTGGTGCCAATGGGTGTGCTGCCTTGATAGATCCCTGCATCTACTTCTTCCAATTCAAGGGTTTGTCCCCCTACTTCCGTGATACTGACTTTGGCACCTGACACAGGTTGTTGAACGCCATCTGGCCCTGCAACAAAGGCCCCGCTTCGCCGAATGGTTACACTGGGAAGACTTCCCCCGGCATACACAGCACCTTCAATAACAAGGACTTCGCCTACCTCGACTGTATTCAAGTCGATGACATCTATGCAGGAATTGGTCGAGAGCAATAAGCACAGCCCGAGACATACAGGAAGGAGAGTGGAAGGAAATGCAAGTTTCATCAGAAATTGAAATTGTAGTTAATGGAAGGAACAGGACTCCCCAAAATAGACAATCTATTTGCTTGAGGGCTTTGGAAAGCACTTTGAGTAAAGAACACTGAGAATGGATTCCTTCGGCCGTAGACATTGAAGACCGAAAATCCCCAACTGCTACGCCAGGCTTGTTGCTTTCGATGACTTTGGCCAATGGTATAGGAGATGTCCAGTCGATGATAGGGTGGAATACGGAATGAATTCCGATCGGAATACACAGGGATATTGAGGATATTATCAGTCGAGAAATTTCCCACAGGGGCAGTAATAGGTCTTCCTGAACTGTAAACAAAATTCAGGGCAAAATTATTCCGCCTGTTTGCCTGAAAATTCATGGTGAAGCTGATATCGTGCGGTCTGTCAAAGTTGGCCAAAAACCAATTGTTACCATTGATCACCTCATCAAGGAATTGTGCATCGGTTTTTCGCTCACTTCTGGAATAGGTATAGCCCAGGCGGCCGGTGAGTCGACCGCTGGTTTTGCGCAAGGAGAGTTCTGAACCATAAGACCTCCCTATACCTGAGATGATTTCTGTTTCCAGATGTGTGTTGACCAACAAGTTGGCCAGGTCCTTATATTCGATCAGGTTCTCAATATCCCGATAGAAGAACTCCAGAGATGTTTCCCACAGATTATTGGCCAGATTTTTAAAAAATCCTACCGAATAGTTGTGGGCGCGAACCGGCTCGATGAAACTGTTGCTCAATTGCCAGATATCCACTGGCGAAATCGCTGCAGTATTGGACAGTTGGTTGATGAATTGTTGGGTGCGGTTATAGCTCATTTTGAAGGAAGTCGATTCATCAAAACTGAACCGAAGAGAAGCTCTGGGTTCTAGCCCGGAATAACTGGTAATGACCTCGCCAGCCTGATAGCTTTCCAGCCCGGTTTGATTGTCGACCAATCTGGGAGAATTCTCCGCATATACGGCGACATCGGATGGTCCCAAGGCCTGGTAGATCACATATCGAAGACCGAGGGAGAGAGAGATTCGTTCTCCAAATTCGATCTCATCATTCACATAGAACGCAATATCTCGCCCGAATTCATCGTCAACATTTACTGGAATGGTGATGGAGCTATCGGTGAGCGGGGCAATTTGTCCTGGATTGACTGTATAGAGATTGCCTTCCATTCCAATGTTGATTGTCTGAGAAGCAGAAGGTGTGTAGGTGATTTCTGGTCGAACCTTGGTATACTGTATTCCATTTTGCATCTCAAAGGCACGATTGGACTCCGTTTCATCCCACCGACTTTGATAATCACTCAAGACACCTTCGACATTGAGAGACAATTTATCAGAGAGCAGATAAGAAAACTGGGCATTTGCGCCTCTGGACCTCCAACGAAAATCAAATTCACTGCTGAACTTGAATCTGTCCTGACTCCAGTATCCACTCAGGGAGAGCTTGCCCCGGTCGGAGAACCTCTGGGTGACTTTTACATTAGAATCATAAAAAAAAGCTGAACTCTCCCGAATATTGGCAACATCTATGACATTGAATAGATAATCCGAGATGGAGAAGCGGGTGCCAAAAATGATGGAACTTTTGCCTTTTTGGATAGGGGTTTCAAAGGTCAAACGAGAAGACACAAGGCCAATCCCTCCTCTGCCAGAAAATTTCTGGTAATTTCCTTCCTTGAGTTCGACATCCAGAACTGATGACAGGCGCCCTCCATAACGAGCTGGCATACTTCCCTTATACAAATCTACCTTTTTGACCACATCTGAGTTGAAAAGGGAGAACAGTCCCAATACGTGAGATGAGTTGAACAAATAGAGACCATCCATCATAATCAAATTCTGGTCTACGGTTCCTCCACGAACATTGATTCCTCCCGATCCTTCACCAACTGAACTTACACCGGGCAGAAGAATCAGACTCTTCATCACATCTGCTTCTCCCAGAAAGGAGGGCAACATCTTGATTTCTTCAATGCTCAATGCCTCCAGACCGATATCATTGGCTGAGACATTTTTGTTTTGGGCTTCAGAGGTAATCACCACTTCCCCCAATTGCAGGGCTTCTTTGGCGAGTTCCAAATCCAGATTGGCTGCACTGAGAACATTAGCGATGATTGTTTTGTCCTGATATCCTACCGATCTGAGTAAGAGTTGATGCTCCCCTGGTGGCAAGGCAAGACTGAATTTTCCGATCTCATCAGTCATGGTACCCATGCCAAGAGACTGGATCGCGATCGTCGCTCCAATGATGACTTCCTTGGTCGCCTCATCTGAAATAAATCCTTCTACTTTGAGGATATTACTTCCATCGTAAGCCTCAGATGTCCCCACCTGGATTTGTGGAATAACCTCCTGAATGCGTTGACTGAGGCTCTGTACATCAGATTTGTTCTGAAAATATTGTTGATCATACTCCTGATCCAGTTGCTTTTTGGGTGCAATGACGAAGGCGTGATCCCGATACGAAAGAAAGGAATAGTTGGTAGTGGAAAGGATAAAGGCCAGGGCTTCTTCTGCCGTTTGTAGGCTGCTATCAATAGACACCAATTGGGAATGGGCCTGAATGTCCTCTGAAGAAAAAATCCTGACATCAAAGGTCTGCTCGATCTGCTCAATGCCTTGAGTGAGCGAGAGATTCTGAGCATAAAGCCAGGGAAGGCCTCCGAAAATGAAAAAAAATAGTAGTAGATATCGCATCCTGCTGTCGAAATGTTCTGCAAAACCCTAAAATTAAGGGATTATATGAGAAACCTGTCTGTATGAACAAATGTTTTCACATAAATCAGATTGAAGTACTCCTATTGATCTGCAAACACTTCTCTGGACAATCCTTTTTGCTGATCCGCCCCAAAAGATTATCTTTATAGCTATAGCTCTTCTTTTCCTTCACCACTAATCCCCATCAAAATGAAAATAATGAATCACTCTCAGCTTGGAATCCTCCTCATTACAGCTTTTATAAGCCTCTGCTTTGTTAGTTGTACCTCTTCCAGTCAAAGCATGAGTGCCAAAAGAGCACCTGCTGAAGTGAACTCTATGGGATATTTGAAGACCAATCAGCAAAATCCTTCCAATCTGGAGCTGGCTGACCACCTTCGCAAGGTATCCGGCCTGGTTGTTTCAGGAAAAGGACAGAATGTGAACATTCGGGTAAGAGGAGTGAATTCGATCAATGGAAGTACAGAACCTCTTTTCGTACTGGACGGAACTCCTCTTGGCGACAATTATGGATCAGTCGCAGATGCAATCAATCCCAATGACATCAAATCGATTCGCGTATTGAAAGGGGCAGATGCAACCTTGTATGGAACACGTGGAGCCAATGGTGTGATTTTGATTCGAATGAATAAGAACTAGTTGCGAAGCATCATCACAAGGACAGGTAGACTTCAAGGATAAATTGAATGAATGACAGAACATCTTTCTGGAAACCATCCCTCTTGTCCTTGATCGTATCGATATTCCTGTGTGCGAGTCTGGACATCGCTTGTGTGCCAGATGCCAGACCTTCCAATGGAGAAGCGCTGGCACGGGTACATTGTGGCTCCTGCCATATGTTTCCTGAACCTGACTTACTGCCAAGCTCCATCTGGAAAGAACAGGTCCTTCCATTGATGGGAGAATATTTGGGGATAGATGACCCTTCGGTTACCCCCATCAAGGATCAGTCCCTTGAGGCCCAATACAACATTGCCAAGACAGGGCTTTTTCCCAAAACTCCCAAAATATCGGAACAAGAATGGAGAGCTATTCAGCAATATTTTATTGAGCATGCACCAGATTCCATTCTTCCTCAGAATCTGCCCGTGAATATTCATAAAGAACTGCCTGGATTTCAAACAAAAGCTGTGCAGTTCTCTTTGCCGGGAGGAGGCATGACCGCATTTGTGAAGTATGATTCATTCGCACATCGAATCTGGGCCTCAGATGGCCGCAACCTCTTGTTCGAACTGGACAATACTGGCAAAATTTTGTCATCACAACAGACCCCAAGCCCTGTTGTAGATGCCATCTTCCGTCCAGAAGGCGCATATAATTGGCTGACAATAGGAGGAATATTGCCCAATGATAGAGAGCAAGGCGTCTTATGGGCCGCAGACCATACAGCGAATTTTGATCCCTTGATTGACAAGCTTGGCCGTCCGGTAGATGTCGCCGTGGCAGACTTGAATCAGGATGGCAAAGAAGATATCGTTCTGAGTAATTTTGGAAATCATGCAGGACAATTGGTCTGGTATGCAGGCCAGGACAACGGAACCTATGAAGCACATGTGCTGTCTCCCTTTCCAGGGGCTACCCGAACTGAGATTGTGGATATGAATCAGGATGGCAAATTGGATATCATTGTCCTAATGGGACAAGGCAACGAAGGTATATTTGCTTACCTCAATCAAGGAGAGAATCGCTTCAAACAGCAAGTCCTGTTGCGCTTCCCGCCATTATTTGGGTCCAGCTATTTTGAATTGCTAGATATGGACAACGATGGAGATCTGGATATCCTGTACACCAATGGAGACAATGCCGACTACTCTTTCTGTTATAAATCCTACCATGGTGTGAGGATATTCCTCAATGACGGAGAATGGAACTTTGAGCAATGCTACTTTGCTCCGGTTCTGGGAGCGACTAAAGCCATTGGGAGAGATTTTGATCAGGATGGGCAGATAGAGATTGCCTTGATTGCGTTCTTTACGGATATGCATGCTGAAGGACAAGGAGGGTTTTTATATTTCGACAATCAAGAAATGTCAAATTTATGGAACTTCGAAACCACCTCATTTTTAGCTGCCCAGGATGGGCGATGGTTGGTGATGGACGCAGCAGACATAGACGAAGATGGAGATGAAGATATCTTATTGGGTTCCTTTATTTTTTCCGCCTCTCCAAGCCCTCCTGAACTAGTAAAACGATGGCAAAACAATCCATTGAATCTCATGATTCTGGAAAGAAAATAGGTATTAATCAAAGGATTACATGAGTGGGCTACACAACTTTTTGGGCAGAAAAAAAAATATTTCTATTTTACAACAGTTTATTTCGGTACTAACTCAAATTTATGTTTGAATTTTGTAAGATCAATTAGGTAATTATGACAGCAAAACTACTACTTACTTTCAAAAAAGTATGGCTTGTCGCACTTTTGGCTGTGTTATCAACAGGGATGACATTTGCGCAGAAGACCATTACTGGAACCATCCTGGATTCCAGAAGTGGTGATGGGCTGATCGGTGCTTCGGTGCTGGTCGAAGGGACTACTGTTGGTACACTCGCGGATGACAATGGAAAGTTCAGCCTCCGGGTGAATGAAGGAGATGTATTGAACGTCTCATACGTTGGTTATACCAGCCAAAAACTCACCATTGGCTCAGCTAATGAGTACACCATTAATTTGGTGCAGGGACAGCTGGATGAAGTTGTCATCACAGGGTATACTGCACAGTCCAAGAAGAAAATTTCTGGTGCGGTCAGCTCCATTGTTGCAGACGATATCGCCAATATCCCTGCTGCCAGTGTGAGTAACAGACTTCAGGGAAAAGTCTCCGGGGTTAATGTAACCCAGTCAGGCGCACCTGGATCAGGGGTATCGGTCAGGATTCGTGGGTATGGGACCATTGGGAACAATGAACCATTGTATATCGTGGATGGGATTCCATTGGAAGGGATGACTACCCTTTTGGACATCAATCCCAGCGATGTAGAATCTATTCAGGTCTTGAAAGATGCTTCCGCAGCCTCTATCTATGGAGCACGTGCTGCAAATGGTGTAATCATCGTTACCACCAAGAAAGGATCTGCCAGAGGAGGAACAACCGTTACCTTTGATGGATATGTCGGGGTAGAAACAAATGGAGCCTTCCCAGAGATGTTGAGTTCTCAGGAACTGGGAGATGTCATCTTTGAGCAGCAGCGAAACGCAGGCCTGGTTCCTTCTCATGCACAGTATGGAAATGGATCATCAGCCGTGATTCCTGAGTACATCTTCCCTGCTGGAGGAAGAACTGGATCACCTGAAGTTGATCCCGCCCTGTATGACAGAGAATCTTATCCGATTACCAGAACTGCTCCCGGAGAGGGAACAGACTGGTGGGATGTTGGATGGAATCCAGGCATGATGCAGAACTACAACATCGGCATCAGTGGTGGCAACGAACATGCACAATTTGCAGTTGGTTCAGGCTATTTCATGCAAGAAGGAACCTTGTTGAACTCCAGCTATGAGCGATACAACGTCCGTGCAAACTCTCTGATTCGAGTGAAAAAATGGTTCCGAATAGGCCAGACTCTGAACGTTTCTTACTCCAAGAAGCAGAATCCTGGTGGAACCTCTGGTGGCCAAAACGAGAATGGTCTTATTTCTTCTTTCTACAAAGCCGTTCCATTGATTCCTCTATATGACGAAGGTGGAAACTTTGGAGGAAGTAAAGGTGCTCAGGTAGGTGCCGGTGGACCATTTGCTGGCTTGATGAGAGATGCCAATGACTACAACAGACGATTCAGAATGATCGGCAACCTGTATGGAGAAGTAGATATCTTTGACGGATTGACTGCAAAGTCCAGTATCAACATTGACTACAATACTTCTTTCAACAAAAACTGGGTTGGACGAAACTATGAAGCAGCTGAGCCACGAACTGCTCACGTATTGAATTCATATTTCGATATCAACTCCTCCTGGACATGGTACAATACCTTGAACTACAACAAAAACTTTGGTGAGCATACCATTAACCTTCTTGGAGGAACTGAAGCGATCCGTAGCCAATATGACTTCCTGAGTGGTCAGCGAATTGGATTCTTCAGTGATGATATTGATTATCGTCATATCAATGCCGGTGAGCCTACTGGTCAAATTGTCAACGGTAGTGCTTCTCAAAGAGCGCTCTTCTCTATCTTTGGAAAATTTGACTATGATTTCCAGGGAAAATACATCTTTAGTGCAACAGTTCGCCGAGATGGTTCTTCTGTATTTGGTGCTGGGAACCGATATGGTGTCTTCCCTGCTTTCAGTGCAGCATGGCGTCTGTCTGATGAAGCCTTCATGCAAGATGTGGCATTCATCAATGACTTCAAATTGAGAGCTGGATGGGGACAAACAGGAAACCAGAAGATTGGTCAGCGGATCTTCTCAACCTTTGGGTCCAATCCTCAATTCAATAGCTATGACATCAATGGAAGCAATGGCGCAGAAGTTACAGGATTTGATAGTTCTGTATTTGGGAATCCAAATGTGAAGTGGGAATCTACTACTTCTCTCAACATTGGGTTTGATGCCTCATTCCTGAGTGATCGATTGGGACTGTCTTTTGACTGGTTCAACAATGACACAGAAGATATGTTGACAGAGGTTCCTCCTTCCAGTTTGGCAGGGGTTGCGTCTAATCCTTTCATCAATATTGGTGAGGTAAATAACACTGGATTTGATGTCGAATTGAGTCTTTCCAGCCCAGCCGGAAGCGAGTTTACTTACGACTTTGGTGTGAATGTATCTCGATACAAGAATGAAGTAACTCAACTTGCTACAGACGCGCAGGAAATCATCTCTGGTGGCTTCCGTTCATTTGAAGCGACTATCACACGACCTGGTGATCCCATCTCTTCCTATTATGGATTGATCATTGATGGTGTCTTCCAGACACAAGCTGAAGTTGACGCACACGCTGACCAAACTGGAAAAGCTGTAGGTCGATGGAAATTCAGAGATATCAATGAAGATGGAATCGTCAATGATGATGACCGTACGATCCTAGGAAACCCTCACCCGGACTTCGCTTATGGATTCACTGCAAACTTTGCCTGGAAAGGATTTGATTTCTCTCTCTTTATTCAGGGTGTACAAGGAAATGAAGTATTCAATACCAATGTCCTGTTTGCAGACCTCTTCCAGTTCCAGGGGAACAGAAGAAGAAAAGTTATTGAGCAGTCATGGGGATACCCAGGAGTGAACAATGAAACAGCTGAGTTGCCACAGATCAACCAAAATGCACCTGTCATTGAAAAGGATGCCAACTCTTACTATGTAGAAGATGGATCATACGTCCGATTCAAAAATGCGAACCTCGGTTACACCCTTCCTGATGGCATCACCAATTCTATCGGTTTGGGCAGAGTCAGAATCTACGTTGCAGCCAATAACTTCATTACCATCACTTCTTATGAAGGACTTGATCCTGAGATTTCTGTAAACAACATTAACTCAAGTGGTCAGAATCAGGATATCTCTATTGGTCTTGACAAAGGAAACTACCCTGTCGTGAAGTCATTCATGGGAGGATTGAACATCACATTCTAATCTCATTTCTCAATTATTTATTATCAATTAGAATCATAGAAATGAAAAAAATCATATATATATCAATCGTTTTTGCAGCCATTGCGATCGCGGTTGCCTGTAATGAGGAATTTTTGGATCTCAAGCCCCAAGGTGTATTGAGTGAAGATGTCCTTCAGTCAGATGATGGAGTGGAAGCACTCCTCATTGCTGCCTACTCTGCCCTGGATACCTGGTCCGGTTGGGCTGTCGGTGCACCCTGGGAGTCTGCTGCTTCCAACTGGGTCATGGGAGATGTCTACTCTGATGATGCCTACAAAGGAACAGATGTGAATGACCAGCCGCCAATCAACCCTATGGAGCGATATGAGCACCAGGCTGACAATCCTTATGTCTGGAGCAAATGGGCAGCTACTTATGATGCTGTTTCCAGAACCAATGACCTGCTTCGGGTTTTGGGCAATACTGAGGACATCACCCAGGACGCCAGCACTCAGATTCTTGCTGAAGGCCGATTCCTCCGCGCTCATTATCACTTCGAGTTGAAAAAGGTCTATGATAACATTACTTACCTGGATGAAACAACAGATGTTTTCTCCTCCAATACCACTGATATCTGGCCAAATATCGAAGCGGATCTTGAGTTTGCTGTTGCAAATCTGCCAAATGAGCCAAGAAATGGTCAGAAAGGACGAGCTACCAAGTATGCTGCTCAGGCACTTTTGGCCAAAGTTCATTTGTTCCAGAATGATCCTGCTGCCGCCAAGTCACTGCTAGATGCCGTGATCAATAGTGGACAGTATTCCTTGACCACAGAGTATCATGAGAACTTCCGAATCTCTGGAGACAACAACTCAGAATCAATCTTCCAATTGCAGGCTTCCGTAAATGGTGCCAGCTTCTCAAACGGAAACTTGGGCGACATCCTGAACTTCACCCATACAGGTGGACCTGGAGGATGCTGTGGATTCCATCAGCCTTCTCAGAACCTTGTCAATGTTCATAAGACTACTGCAGAAGGATTCCCCATGTTTGATACCTTCAACAATGAAGATCTGAAAAATGACCAGGGTCTTCTTCCAACAGATGACTTTGAGCCTACTACTGATCCTTTGGACCCACGTCTGGACTGGTCTGTTGGTCGTCGGGGAATCCCTTATCTGGATTGGGGAGATCATAATTCTAACTGGGTACGGGATCAATCCTATGGTGGTCCTTATAGCCCCAAGAAAATGGTCTACTATCAAGCTGAAGCCGGAACCGGAAACCAGGTTGGTTACTGGGGTGGTGGCTTGTCTGCCAACAACTATAGCTTCATCCGATATGCAGATGTCCTGCTGTGGAGAGCCGAAGTTGCTGTTAGCGAAAATGATCTGAACACTGCCAGAACCTATGTCAACATGGTTCGTGCACGTGCCGCCAATCCTGACACATGGGTCATGAGAGGAGATACAGCTGCTGCTGCAAATTATGTGATCAGTGAATATCCAGAAAATCACACGATGTTCACCAGCAAAGACAATGCTGAAAAAGCTGTTCAGTATGAGAGAAGAATTGAGTTGGCCATGGAAGGACACCGATTCTTTGATCTCGTTCGTTGGGGAATTGCCAAAGAAACCATCGACGCATATCTGGAGAAGGAAAAAACCAAGCGTACCTACCTGCAAGGAGCTAACTTCGATGCTTACAATGTCCGTCATCCAATTCCAAGACGTGCGTTGATCAGAAGTATCCAGGGTGGAGCTGAAACACTTGTTCAGAATGAAGGATATAACTAGGATTTCCTAACATTATCTCAGCATAATTTGAGGCGGGAATGTTCATCATTTCCGCCTCTTTTTTATTCCAAAAAAGCAAACCTCCCTAATTCTCCTTATCTTTGCAGACTGAATACAAGAGCTTGTTTGAAGGGATATATGACCTACTGCTGCACTACACGCTTGTCATACTTGATGTCTGTCCTCCTGTTAGGATGTCTGCTTTCCTGTAGGGATCTGCCAGACAGCCCGCCATTAATGAAAAGAATAGCTGTTTCGCACAGCAATATTCACTTTAGCAATATCATTCAGGAAAGCGATTCCTTCAATATCCTTGAAGATGAGTTCATGTACAATGGTGGCGGGGTCGGATTGGGAGATTTCAATCAGGATGGAAAAACGGATGTGTATTTTGCAGGAAACAGAGTTCCCAATGCCCTCTATCTGAATCAGGGAGACTTTCGCTTCCAGGAAGTCGGGGCAGAATCTGGCACAGCAGCCTCAGATATCTGGTCATCCGGCGTAAGCGTGATTGACATCAATGAAGATGGACGACTCGATCTGTACGTTTCTGCTACGCACGAACAAGAGCCTGAAAAGCGACGAAACAAACTCCTGATCAATCTCGGAACAAATAAGGAAGGAATTCCACAATTTGAAGACCAGGCTGAATCATATGGCCTGGATGATACCAGCCATACCACACAATCAGTTTTTGTAGACTATGACCTCGATGGCGATCTGGATGTCTATATGCTCCTGGACGAAATGCTGCTAAAGCGGTCCTCTACAATCCAGGAAAAAAAACTAGATGGCAGTTCTCCCATTACAGATAAATTATTCCGGAATGATGGAGGAATTTTCACAGATGTCTCCCGGGAAGCTGGCATACTCATCGAGGGCTTTGGCTTGGGAATAGCAGTTCTGGATGTCAACCAGGATGATTATCCCGATCTTTACATCTCCAATGATTTTGTGACCAATGATGTTCTCTACGTCAACCAGCAGGATGGGACTTTCAAAAACCAGATCAGAAAGTATATCAAACATCAAAGCTATTCCTCTATGGGGAGCGATGTGGCTGACCTCAATGGAGATGGGCAGTTGGATCTGATGACCCTCGACATGCTTCCCAATACCAATCAGCGTGTCAAACAGATGATGAACCAGACCCGCTTTATCTTCTACGAATTATTGGAAAGGCGGGAGTACGAATTGCAATACGTCCGCAACTGCCTACAAATCTCCAATGGCAGTGGGTATAGCGAACTGAGTCATCTGGCAGGGGTAGAAGCCACGGATTGGAGTTGGAGTGCCTTGTTTGCAGATTATGATTTGGATGGGAAAAAGGATCTATTCATCAGCAATGGATTTCCACGTGATGTAACAGATTTGGATTTTGGGCACTATAGAGTCGGCGTCAAAGGCCGCTTCTCCTCCACAGAAGTTGTCTTGTCCCAAATTCCAGAAGTGAAAATCCGAAACTTTTTTTACCAAAATCAGGGAGACCTGTATTTTCAGGATGTGTCCGAATCATGGGGACTGGAAGTAGCCTCCTTCTCCAATGGAGCTGCATATGGAGATTTGGACAATGATGGCGACCTTGATCTGGTGGTCAACAACATCAATGACAGCGCCTTTGTCTATCAGAACCAGGCGTCCACTGTACACCCTGACCGCCATTTTCTCCACCTGCAATTCGATGGACCGCCCGGAAATCCATTGGGAATCGGAGCAAAAGTGTGGGTGAACGAGGACGACTTTCAAGAATATCAGGAAAACTATCCTATTCACGGATATTTGTCCTCTATGGAACCGGGCCTACATATCGGATTGGATACCCTCCAACAGCTGACATTCATTCGGGTCAGATGGTCTGATGGCCAAGAGACACATTTGCATGATGTCCAGGCAGACCAATCGATCCTCATCCGTTATGCCGATGCCCACAAGCCCAAGATCAACACAAGCATACAAGTCACACCATTGCTCACAGCAGCCGAAATCCCCGGGCTTCAGTTCCTTCATGAAGAACAGAACAACTTTATGGATTTCAGAATCCAGGCATTATTGCCACATTTGCACTCCAGAGAAGGGCCAGGAATGGCCGTAGGAGATGTGAATCAGGATGGATTGGATGATCTCTACATTGGCAATGGAAAAGATCGCAAGGGACAACTATTGATGCAGGACAGCTCAGGCGCATTTCAGGCATATCCTTTCGGAGAAGACAATAAAAGTGATGATTTAGGCAGTTTGCTGTTGGATGTAGACGGCGATCAGGACCTGGACCTCTATCAAGTACGTGGAGGAACAGAATATCGCGCCTATGACACCGCCTTTCAGGATAGACTCTATCTCAATGACGGGAGCGGAACCTTCACCTATGCCAAAGATGCTTTGCCAAGCTCGACCGTATCTTCCTCAAGCGTGAATGCCGCTGATTTGGATCGGGACGGAGATTTGGATCTATTTGTCGGGGGACGAATCATTCCCCAGGCTTATCCCATGCCCGAAAGCAGTTTTATTCTTCAAAATGAAGGAGGAACTTTTGTAGACAAAACCGCAGAAATCTGCCCTGAATGTCTGGAGATTGGCATGGTGAGTGCCGCACTCTGGACAGATGTAGATCAGGATGGTTGGGTCGATCTGATCCTGCTTGGAGAGTGGATGCCGCTGACATTGTTCAAAAACAAACAGGGACAATTGCAAAAAATTACCCCACAGATTTCTGGTCCAGAAATCTCCCGTGGCACCCTAAATACTTCAGGCTGGTGGAACAGCATTTCGTCTGGCGACATGGACAAGGATGGCGATCTCGATTATATTCTGGGGAATCAAGGCCTGAACAACCAATATGAGGCGAGCCAATCCCATCCTCTTCTGGTATATGCCAAGGACTTCGATGACAATGGCAGCGTCGATCATGTGATTGGCGCATATCGGGAAGGTAAGTACTACCCCATTCATTTGCGGAATGATTTTCTCAGTCAGCTCAGCAAAATGAAGGAGCGCTTTTTTACCTTTGCCGAATACGCCAATGCCGGCTTTTTCGACCTGTTTACAGAAGAGGAACTGCAAGAAAGTTATCAGGCAGAAGCCGCAATTTTTGAAAGTGTCTATCTCGAAAATCTGGGGAATCATTCTTTTGTGATGCATCCGCTTCCTACCCAGACTCAGTACTCTCCCGTGTATGGAAGCTTGGTGGATGATGTCAATCAAGACGGCTCACTGGACATCTTGTTGATTGGAAACAGATATGGGACAGAGACTTTTTCAGGGAGACATGATGCTTCCATAGGTACAGTCCTCCTGGGGGACGGGACAGGGAACTTTGAGCCCATACCGGCAAATCAAAGTGGATTTGTGGTAGATGGAGATGCCAAATCCCTGCTGCGTCTCCATGCAGTCAATCACAACTCCCTCTATCTGGCAGCACAAAACAATGGTGAATTGCAAACATTTGTGAATGTCCCGAATTCGAAAAAACCGATGGTGGACATAGAAATGAGAGCCTTGGATGCTGCTGTGAGAATTGTGTATGCTGATGGGCACAAGGAAATTCGAGAGTGCTATTATGGTTCTGGATATTTGTCTCAGAATACCCGACGAATGAAAATCCTGGCGCAAGGGGTCGAAGAGATATGGATTCAATCATATAATGGACAGGAACGAAAAATATATCCGAAATGATGCGGACTAATGATGTAACATATATAGGAGTGTTGATCCTGTGCTGCTGTTTCTGGTCTTGCACACAGGTCGAAAGTCCATTTGAAAAATCCTGGTATCGGGATTTTGCCAGGATGGGGAGCTATTCCTCCCCTCGATTGGCAGATCTGAATGGAGACGGTGTGCTGGATGTGGTGATGGGCGGTGCAAAGAAGGAGTTTGAGTTTTGTGATACAGCCGTCATAGCCCTGAATGGAAAAACAGGTGAATTGATGTGGTCGGCTTCTGCCTCTGATCAGATAGTGGGGTCTGCGAGTTTTGTGGACATCACCAAAGATGGCCTGCCAGATGTGGTCATTGGCGGACGCCATGCAGAATTAATCGCCATAGAGGGCCATAGCGGACGAGAACTCTGGCGGTACAAAACCCAAGATGATGTCATCAATACCATTGGATATATCAGGTTTAATTTTTACAATTCTCAACTTATCCCGGACCAGAATGGGGATGGAATTGAAGACCTCCTGCTTGTCAATGGCGGAAATGTCCATGCGTCACCCGGCTCGACCAAATTTCGCTATCCGGGGGTACTGGCAGTACTGAGTAGCAAAGATGGGACGGTGATCTATGCAGCAAATTTGCCTGAAGACAAAGAAACCTATATGAGTCCACTGGTTCATGACTTCAAGCAAGAGGGGAATCTGTCCATCATTTTTGCAACAGGCGGAGAAACCATCAGTGGCAATCTGTACATAGTCCCTTTGTCTGCCCTCCAAAAAAATGATATCTCAGAGGCAAAAATTCTTCTGAAAGGCGAGGGACATGGGTTCATTTCTCCCCCGGTTCTGCTTGATCTGACACGCGACGGCATCAGAGATATTGTGGTAAATTATCATGGAGGCATCACCTATGCCATAGATGGGGATTCTCATGAGATTCTCTGGCAAGTGGCAGAGGAAGGAACTGAGGCAAATGGCAGTCTGGCCGTAGGAGATTTTAATGGAGACGATGTACCGGATCTGTTTACCCATTTCAATGTAGGCGTCTGGCCCAACAATACTGGTGATATACAATTGGCTATCAATGGCCTAACAGGGGAAATAATCAGTCGAGATACGATCGGAGACATTGGGATGTACTCTCCTCTGGCAGTAGATATGAATGGCAATGAGCAGGATGAAGTCTTGCTGGATGTCAATCAATACAACTACTGGACAGAAAATAAATCTTTTTCCAAAACAGCTCATCATATTGCCCTGTTCAATTTTAGCGGGAAAGGGCGTTCAAAATTTACCCAAATTCAATACTGCAAAAATCTGGCTTCGACCCCATGGATTGGCGACATGGATGGAGATCAAAAACTGGACTTCATCTATTGTGAAATGACCAATACGCCAAATTTTTATGAGTTCTACGGCCTTCGGATTCAACGCAAGGCCACCAACTTTCCAGCAGAGAAGCCACCTGCATGGGGGGCATATATGGGCAATCAATATGATGGCATCTATCGACAGGAGTAACTCTCAAGGACAATGACTATTCTTTCAACAATATTCGGGAACTCATCAGACAATGGACGCAGGACACAGGAAGTCCGCTTCCTCGCATCTTCCCGTCTGTGCTTACTATTTCTGACATTCTCCTGTCTGGTTTCTTGTTCAGAACCGGATACCCTCTTCCGACTCAGAACCGACACAGGCATTGAGTTCCAAAACTATATAGAGGAAACAACGGCTTACAACATTCTCTCCTATGAACTGGTCTACAATGGAGGCGGTATAGGAGTAGGTGATTTCAACAAAGATGGATGGCAGGATCTATATTTTACCGGGAACATGATCCCCAACAAGCTATACCTGAACAAGGGAGACTTTCAGTTCGAAGAGGTCACGGAAGAGGCAGGGGTTGATGCTGCCCAACGGTGGAGCACAGGAGTCTCAGTTGTAGACATCAATCTGGATGGATGGCCAGATCTCTATGTGGGAGCTGCTACCATTCGCACCAATGGAAGAAGAGCCAATATGTTGTTCCTGAACCAGGGCCTGAACGAGGATGGAATCCCGACTTTCGTTGAATCCGCTGAACAATATGGCATCGCAGATTTGGGCAATACCATGCACTCCGCCTTTTTTGATTATGACAATGATGGCGATCTGGATCTATACGTCCTGACAGATGAGCTGGGGGTATTTTCTCCCAATAATTATCGCCTGAAAGTCACTGATGGGTCCTCCCCCACCACAGACCAGTTGTATCGCAATGACCTCAACGAAAGTGGCACATTCACCAATGTATCCAAAGAGGCTGGAATTGTCATTGAAGGCTATGGATTGGGCGTAAGCATCATTGACATCAACAATGATGGATGGAGAGATATCTATGTCTCCAATGACTATCTCACCAATGATTTGCTCTACATCAATCAGCAGGATGGGACTTTCCGAAATGAAGTCAGGGACTACCTCAAGCACCAGACCCATTCGGCCATGGGCAATGACATCGCAGATATCAATAATGATGGCTTGCCGGATATTGTCACCATGGACATGCTGCCCTTTGACAACCAACGATTGAAAAGAATGCAATTGGCACCGACTTATTCCAATTATGTCAACAATCAGCGGTATGGCTACGAAGAGCAATATATCCGAAATACTCTCCAATTGAATCAGGGGAATAGCCCGAAAGGCCATCCTATTTTTAGCGAAATTGGGATCATGGCGGGGATTCACGCTACTGACTGGAGCTGGGGCCCTCTACTGGCAGATGTGGACAATGACGGATATCGGGACTTGATCGTCTCCAATGGTTTCCCCAAGGACATTACCAATATGGACTATGCGACCTTTCGGCAGTCCAGGAGTCTTGCCTTCGATAAGGAAGAAATCATGGCCAAGATTCCCGAGGTCAAAATCTCCAATATTGCGATGAAGAATGAAGGAGGTTTGCATTTTACCAACCAAACTGACAATTGGGGACTCAACAAGCCCTCCTATTCAAATGGGATGGTGTATGCAGATCTTGACAATGATGGAGATTTGGATTTGGTATTCAACAACATCAATGAGAAAGCCTTTGTCTACGAAAATCGCCTGTATGGTGGAGAACAGTCTCCGGCCAATGGCTATCTTCGCCTCAAACTGACTGGTCCAGAGGGAAATCCTGAAGGGCTTGGGTCAAAGATATTTGTGTATACCAGGGAAGGAGATCTGCACTACAATGAATTCAGCAAAACGCGTGGATACATTTCTTCTGTTGAGCCTTTTATTCATGTGGGAATCGGAGAGAGTAAGGCAGTGGATTCGATCAAAATTATCTGGCCAGACAACAGCTTGCAATTGGTTGAGAATCCAGCAATCAATCAGCTATTGGAGCTGACCTATGAGGCATCAGGCAGGACAGACAGGGCAAGTGAAGCTGCACAACCGCTGTTTACTGAAACAAACAAACGCCTGGGAATCACCTTCCGACATCGGGAACAGCCCTTCATCGACTTTAACTATCAGCGCTTAATTCCACATCAGGTCTCGCAAAGAGGGCCGTTCATGGCAGTAGGAGATGTGGACGGAAATGGAGAAGAGGATGTCTTCATCGGAGGACCTCTGAAAGAATTCGGAACCTTTCTCCTCCAGCAAAATGGAACCTTTGTCGAACGAGAATTTGTCCCCTCACATGAAAAACTTCAGGAAGATATGGGCAGCCTCTTGTTCGATGCGGAAGGGGATGGCGATCTGGATCTGTTCATCGCCAGCGGAAGTTTTGAGCAAGCGGCTTCTTTGGGTGGCTTTCAGGACCGTTTATACCTCAATGACGGCAAAGGGAATTTCACGCATGCGCCAGAGGCCTTGCCTGAAATTCTGATGAGCAGCTCTTGTGTCAAGGCTGCTGATTATGACAAGGATGGCGACCTGGATTTGTTTGTTGGAGGAATGCTGGTTCCGACTCAGTATCCTTTGCCAGCCTCCAGTGTGATTCTTCGAAATGATTCTGAATCAGGCACAGCCAGCTTTCAGCAAGCCTCTCCTGCTGAGATGACTGAACTCGGATTGGTCAATGACGCCATTTGGACAGATTTCAATGGCGATGGATGGGAGGACCTGATCGTTGTAGGTGAATGGATGGCGATTACCTTTTTTGAAAACCAGCAAGGCCAACTGCGCCGCATTTATCCTGACTTGCCATCGACAGGTTGGTGGAACGCTATTGCCGCGGCAGATTTTGATGAAGATGGCGACCTCGATTATGTCCTGGGAAATCACGGAATCAACTCCGTCTATCGAGGCAGTCCAAAGGAGCCCCTCACCATGCTGGTCGCAGATTTTGACAACAATGGACAAACCGAAGGTCTCATTGGGGCCTATATCCCGGATGAACAGGGAGTCCGTCAATTGTATCCTCTCTGTTCCAAAGATGAGTTGAACAACCAACTCGCCTTTACCAAAAAAGAGTATCTGACCTATGCCTCTTTTTCGAATGCACTGTTGTTCGAATTGTTTTCTGAGGATGTCATGGCTGGAACAGATACCGTTGAAGCGACACATATGGAGAGCAGCTATCTCGAAAACCTCGGCAATGGGGAATTTCGTCTCCACCCCCTGCCCCTGGAAGCACAGTTGGCCCCTGTATTTGATCTCCTTGCCCTGGATGCCAATCAGGACGGTCATCAGGATGTGCTCTTGATCGGAAATGATTTTGGCAACAATCCTTATTGGGGATATCAGGATGCCCTCAATGGACTGGTTCTGCTCGGAAATGGGACAGCTGAATTTACACCCATCTCCTATGAAGAAAGCGGGTTTTTCGTAGCTGGTGATGGCAAATCCCTCGCTCTACTTCAGCAAAAAGACGGAAGTTCCCTGATCTTCGCAGCACAGAATCAAGATAGTTTGCGGGTGTTTGGTTTGGCTGATCGATGATCTGAACGCCAGCATACGTCCCCGACTCTTTCTACAAAAACCTATTACTGAAGAGCATGACAGCTAATTCCCGCACCGAAGAAGAGGTAAGAATCCCTATAGCAGAACCCTTATCCTGTGTGAAGTGATTGAATATTTTCCTACCTGCAAAAAAAATTCGCGATCCCACAAAGTTGGATACAAAGAAAAAAGGTTCAAGGATTATCATTCCGAGCCAAACGAACCCCGATATTAGGATAGTGAAGGTAGGGATTGAACCCGTAACGATTGGCAGTCCGGCAGTTGGCCGGATTCCCGCTCCAAGACCCACCCCGAACCACGCGAAAGGAACCAATAGTGGCGCCATGAGAATTTCGATTATTTCCTTGTTCATTGTAATCGCTGGCATATCTATCCCAACACCATTCCCAAAGATTACCACTCATATCATAGAGGTCTAGGGTGTTGGGCGAAAAGGAACCAACTTCTTCAGTTTTGGCTTGGTAGGCACCGACTTTGGAATAAGACTTTTTTGCATAATCAGAACCGTTAAAGTTCATTTGATTCGGGTCTGCGATGTCTTGCCCATTGCCAAAGCGAACTTTTTGACCACGCTGACGGGCGGCATATTCCCATTCTGCTTCTGTTGGGAGGCGGTAGCCATTGGCTTTTTCATTGGTTGTAATGAACCATTTGAGATCATCATATTTGCTGCTATTATTAGGATCTTGGTGGCTTTTGTTGATGGTATAGAAGGGATGCAAACCTTCCTTTTGGCTACGCCAGTTACAATACTCAATAGCATCGTACCAAGAGACATAGATGACCGGGTGGCGGCCTCGGCCCCAGCCTCGATCATCAGGTTTTTCTCTACCTGTATCCTCACAAAAGAGGTCATATTCGTTGAAGGTGAGTTCATGGGTAGCGAGCAAATAGTTGGAAAGGCTAACGCTATGAACTGGCTGTTCATCAGTAGATCCATCTCCAAACAGATCTCCCATTTGAAATTCGCCCCCTTCTATCAGAACAAAGTCATTCGGGTTTTCAGGCGTTCGGGGAGAAATAACAGCAGGTTCTTTTGTTACTGCAACAGCATCCGGGTTTCTCAAGGCGATGATTGGAACTTTGAGACGATAGCCTGTTACATTGATCTGGGGCACCTGTGCCCCTTGTGTGCGCCTGGAGACATTGCTTTTGAGGTAATCAAAGAGTTCTGTACTGGTGATGCTATAATCATTGTTTATGTCTGCCTCTCCCTCGATGGCCTGCAGGAAGTAGTGAGAGAAGACACCTCCAATATCTGGAAACTCGATTGAGGGTTTGCCGACTTCTGTCGAGGTGATGTATACAAGCCCCCCTGAGATGTTGCGTCTCTGGCTGTGGAAGCGACGCTTGTCAACCTGAGAGAGGGGAGCCATGGTGAGGGCTTCTGATTTGCAGGCTTCGATGATGCAAACTTTGTGTTTAGCCGGACTGGATTCCATGATGCGGATGATCTCCTGATCGGTGATGAGCTGCTGCTGATCATAGTAGTCATAGGGGCAAAGGCCGATCTGTTTGCCCAGGACAATGCCATGCCCGGAATAATAGAAGATCACCAGATCATCGGGGCTGACTTTTGCAGGATCTGTAAAGGTTGCTTTCAGGGTGTTCAGGATCTGGCGTCGGGTAGCATCATAGTCGATGAGTGTTGGGACATGTTCGTCGGCAAACTGGTTGCGTTCGATGATGCGTGTAAATTCATAGGCCTGACGGACCGGGGCACGGAGGGCGGTCATCATGGGGTTCTGGTAGTTGGCGATGCCGATGGAGACAGCCCAGATTTTGCCTGTTTGGGCTTGGCTTGGAATGAGGAGTGTCAGGCTTAGCAGACAGATGCACAGGGATTGTTTGGACATGGATCGGGTAGTGGATTTGTGAATCACAGGAAGAGGGAATTGAGATTTGGCATGTTTCTGCTATTTACGATTTTTTTTTGAGAGTTGGGAACCCCTCCCACACAAGCCCGTTCCCCTTTCAATGGGAACGACCCGCAGGCTTGTCGATGACATCCTTCCTCCGTCTGCCAGGCAGATCGGATGTGCGCGAAATTCCCTCTTGAGGGAATGCGGCTGGCGCGAGAAGGGTTCTCAATGAACCCCTCCCACACAGGCCCGTTCCCCTTTCAATGGGAACGACCCGCGGGCCTGTCGATGACATCCTTCCTCCGTCTGCCAGACAGACCGGATGTGCGTGAAATTCACTCTTGAGGGAATGCGGCTGGGGGCGAGCTGGGTTTAAAATCAAAGGCGACTTTCCTCAATGAAATCGGCCGGATGGTCGGGGGCTGGATCAAAAGTCTCAAAAGATAGACAGGAAGAATAGTCCAAAGTGTGAAATAAAAATTTTCACGATCCCGCTACGCGGGATAAAAGGGAAAAAGGGTAAAAGTTCAAAGGGTAATGTGCCGAGCCAAACGAACCCCGAAACTATTGATGCGGAAGTTAGGATAGCTCCAGCTGCGATCGGCAGCGCGGCAGAGGTAAGGAACGTCGTCCCAAGACCCGCCACGAACCACGCGGAGGGAACCAGCAGTGGCTCCTTGAGGATTTTGATTGTTCCCTTGTTCGTAATAATCGCTGGCAATCCAATCCCAACACCATTCCCAAACATTGCCGCTCATGTCATAAAGGTCCAGGCCATTGGGTGAGAAGGAGCCAACTTCGACTGTTTTTCCCCGGTAGGTGCCGACTTTGGAATAAGTTTTCTTATATGATTCGGAAGCATCAAAATTTATCTGCTCAGGATCAGCAATGTCCTGCCCATTGCCAAAACGGACTTTCTGGCCGCGTTGTCGGGCAGCATATTCCCACTCAGCTTCTGTTGGGAGGCGATAACCATTGGCCTGGTCATTGGTCATAATGAGCCATTTGAGATTGTCTGAGCTGTTATTATTGTTGTTGGGATCTTTGCGACTTTTGTTGATGGTATAGTAGGCCTCCAAACCTTCCTGCTGGCTACGCCAGTTACAGTATTCAATGGCATCATACCATGAGATATTGATCACTGGGAGGCGGTCTCTGCCCCAGCCTTCATCATCAGGTTTGTCTCTTCCTGTGGATTCGCAGAAGAGGTCATATTCGTTGAAGGTGAGTTCATGAGTGGCAAGGAGAAAGGGAGAGAGACTAACGCTATGGACGGGTTGTTCAATATCTCTACCCTCTTCAAATTGATCTCCCATCTGGAAGGTTCCGCCATCTATTCTGACAAATCCTTCAGGAATATCTTGCTTGGGTTTGGGTAGTTCGAAGATAGGTACATCCAATTGAAGGCCTTCAACATTGATCTGAGGGACTTGCACACGTTTGGTATGACGAGAGACTTCCTCTTTGAGATAGGTATAGAGTTCAGAGCTGCTGATGGTGTAGTTGCGATTGAGGTCGGCTTCGCCTTTGATGGCGCGGATGAGATAATGAGAGAAGACGCCACCACCGATGTCCGGCGGTTCATAAGAAGGCTGGCCAGCTTTGGTTGAGGTGAGGTAGACGAGGCCTCCCCGAATCTGATTTCTACGCTGATTGAATCGATTGAGCTGGCTTTGGGAAAGCGATGGTGCAGCAGTTCGGGACTCGCTTTTGCAGGCTTCGATCAGGCAAATCTTGTGTTTGGCTGGACTGCGCTTCATGATGTCGATGATGGTCTGGTCTTCGATGAGCTGTTGTTGGTCATAGTAATCGAAGGGGCAGAGGCCGATTTTGTTGTTGATGGCGATGCCATGGCCAGAGTAATAGAAAATGATGAGGTCATTGGGACCGATGGCTGGATTGTCCACGAAGGTGGACTCCAGGGTGCGGAGGATGGCGGGGCGGGTGGCCTGGGCATTGGTGAGGATGGGGACTTCTTCATTGTTGGTGAAGCCACGACGTTCCATGACGCGCACGAACTCATAGGCTTGGGAGACGGGGCCTTGAAGTGCTGATAGCTTGGTCGGGTAGCGATAGGTACCGATACCGACGGAGACGGCCCAGATGTTGGAGGATTGGGCGTAAGCAGGTATGGATACACAAATCAGCAAAAGACTGATGATGAGGCTTCGCATGAGGCTATGTGGTATCTGTCTGTAAGTTGGTCATTGGAGCATAGAATTCCAAGGATGATAAATAAGGATTAAGCATGCAGCTGAATCTCTTTGGCAATCTGAAGGAGGGCAAAGACGATCTTGTTGAGCTCGATTTGGGCTTCAGATCTGGCGATTCGCTGATCATTCCAGATTGCTTGCAGATTGGTATAATTACCTTCGAGAAGGCTGAGTTGATTCAGAAGATGGTGTTCCTGGGTTTGCTCCTGAAGGTAGTTAAACACACGATCGATTTCATTTTTGCTGATCAGGATTCTGGTGTGCTTCAGAATGGAGTGTTGGGGATTGGGGATGTGTTGTAATTGGATGGTTGGGCTGAGAGACTCCTGAAGATCGAAGGCAGGAACTTGCTGGCGGACTCGGACTTGCTGAAAGAAAACAAAATATAAGATTCCTGTCAAAAGGGCACTCATCAGTCCCAAAGGCCAAATCATCGCCTTGAAAAAAGCCAGATAGCCGATACCTCCTATTGTCCAGGCAAGGGGTTCTCCGGGAATCAAGGTGATGAATAGTATGATGAGAAAAAAAGTAATAAAATGCTTGAGGCCCTTTGCCTGAGCTGTGGGGAGACTTTCTTTTTCAATTCTTGAGGTGTGGAGAAAAGGAATCGTGAGGACCAGCATAGGAACTGTCAACAGCAAAGTGAATACCCAAATTTGCCCTGCATCATCAGAATATTTGAAGAGGCTTTGTATACTCAGGACAAGGTAAGTGGGGATCAATCCTCGCGATATGCGTTTGTATAGCTGAGCGCGAAGGGCTGTTAGGGAGATATATGTGGTTGTATTATTGATAGGAGGTGAAGTCATTAGCGATGCGTTTAATCTTCAAAGGCCTCTTGAAGCCCTGAACCCCGTAAATGCTGATCAGAATTGAGCTTATTGCCGGGATAGTTAAGGAATTTGGCTTCCCGGCCGGATTCTGGCTGTTCAAATTCGTAGATCAGAACCGTAACGGCATGCTTCCTAGTGGTGTTGACATTTCCTGAGAATAATCTGTCTCTTCCTCTGATCAGCCAGGAATTGCTTTCTTCTCTGTCAGGGCTTTCTCCTCTTGGTTGAACAGGCTGATCAGTGACAATGAATACAATGATCCGATAATATCCTGGATTAGATCCAAAGAGGAGTTGAAGGATTCTACTCACTGTGAATTCAGTCCCAACGGTTCTTACCCCATCCCATCGACCTGGCATTTGGGCTTGGCCATTGGAAGGATTAAAGTACTCCAGCCTCGAAACCAGTGCAAAACCATTGGGAACAGCATAATAGCTTCGTCCAATGTATCCGCATTCTTTGAGGGCCGTGTTGAGGATCTGATCATAGTCTTTGAGGGTCTGACATTTTTGAAAGTATCGAGAGTCAAGGGTTGTTCTGGCAGAGGGTGTAGGGGGATTCAATGAAAATACAGGAAGTTTATTGATTTCATCTGTACTATTCGTAACAAGCCGATCGAGATAATGTTGCAAGTCGAATTCCTTGGTGCCATTTGGAATAGAGATCAGTTCAGGAGGATTAGGGTTATCATTTGATGTTTCTTCCTCATAAGAAAAAGCGCTTATCATTTTATAGGTAAGCTTGATCTCATCGTAATATTGCTCGGCCTTCACCTTGATTTGAAAATATTCGTATTGTCCATCAAAAAGCACTTCATTTTCGAGAGAAGAAGCCCTCATTGTGAAGCTTTTGTAAATATTTCCATTTTCTGCTGTTTGTATGATGTTTATTCTGGCCTGTTTTCTCCCATAATAGGCGAATAAGGTTTCTTGTATGTTGTCTGTGACTTGTCCAACATTCACCAAGTCATCATTCTTAAATCGACGAACTTCAACGGCTGTAGGACTTGATATAGAAGGCAGGATGCGTCTAATGCCATGCCCCATTTGCTCCGGGAAATAATTGGCAGTCTGAAATTGCTGATATTGATCATAAAAAATCTTGAGGCGCAAGGTCTCTCCATCAGCTCCCAGAACCTTAATCGTTCCCTGATCTGGTTTCATTCGCATCAAAAAGGTGAAATAGTCTAACATCTCTTCCCCGATTCGCAAACGATATGCTTTCATCATTTGGCTTCTCAACTCCTCCCACGCTCGCTTGAGAGAATCATCCGATTGGTAGGCATTCTGAAGAATCAAGATGAGTTGATCCGATTGTACTTCCAGGCGATTGACTCCAAATAGTTGATCCAATTGATTGCCTTCCAGCCAGCTCTGGAATTCGGGAAGTTGCCTGTCGAACAGGTGCCGATATTCCTGGAATCCTTCCTGGGCCTGAAGGGATGAGAGGAAGCTCCATAGCAAACAACAGAGGATAGAGGCTTTGCGAATCATTGGGCTGAGGGTTCTTTCCATGCAGGAGGATTGGTTTGGCAATATAAGAAGGATTATTGGCGATAGTTGCGAGCAAGGCGAAAACCCGTTTGACTATCCCTGAAGATAGGAGATTCTCTTTCGCGATTGGCCACACGGCATGTCGGTGCGGTGTCATACCATGCTCCGCCTCGAACTACCCGAGCTCTTCCCCCTCTTGCGCCTGTGGGATTGTGCGATGCCGAGCGTTGGTATTGATCCGACCCATACCAATCCCAACACCATTCCTGAACATTCCCGCTCATATCAAATAATCCAAGCGAATTGGGCACATATAATCCAACAGGAAGGGGTTGATTTTGATAGACTCCATCTCTTGTGTAGGAGTTTCTGGAAGAATAAGAATCATACCGAAAGTTCATCTCAAATGGATCGGCGATGTCTTGACCATTCCCAAAACGAACCTGAAGTCCCCTTTGTCTGGCAGCATATTCCCATTCTGCTTCTGTCGGCAATCGATAGCCATCAGCAGACCAGTTGGCTTTGACAGTCCACTTCGCACTATCACGATCTGATCCAACGTTGAAGTAGTCTTTGGTCAGCTTGTCAATCTGATAGACTTCTTGAAGCCCTTCCTGAAGACTGCGCCAATTGCAATATTCGATGGCATCATACCACGAGACATTGATCACGGGTCTATGGGCTCGCCCCCATTCCTCATCATTTGGTTTGTCTCTACCCGTAGCTTCACAGAAAAGATCGAATTCCAGAAAACTTAATTCATGAATAGAAAGATAAAAGCTGGAAAGGGAAATGTCATGTACTGGCAGCTCATCCTTTCCTCCCTCTTTTTTGAACATATTTCCCATCTGAAAACTCCCCCCCTTGATTCGCACAAACCCTGTCAATAAATCTGTCTGATTGTTTCTAGGCTTCTTTGTGGTTTTTACTTTTCCCGCTGCAAGCGCGATGACGGGGATATTGAGCCTATATCCTTCCTCATTGATTTGTGGAATTTGTTGTTGGCCAGTTTTCGTTGCAACTTTTTCCTTGAGATAGTCAAACAACTCCTGACTGGTAATTATGAGGTTCCCATTCCGATCAGCTGCCCCTTTGATCGCACGGAGGAAGTAATAGGAGAAGACTCCCCCGGCAAATTCTGGCATCTCATAGGAAGGGTCACCTGCCTGGGTCGATGTGATATACACCAGGCCTTCTTTGATCTGATTTCGTTTTCGATTGAAGTAGGACTTACTTTCGGTACTCAGGGGAGCAGCCATGGTTTCTGTTTCAGTCTTGCACGCCTCAATGATACAGATTTTGTGCTTGGCAGGGCTACGCTTCATGATTTCGATGATCTCCTGATCACTGATGAGTTCCTGCTGGTCAAAGTAGTCATACGGACAGATCCCAATGTCTTTCCCCATTGCAGTGCCATGTCCAGAATAGTAGAAGATCACCATATCATTCGCGCTGACTTTGCCCGGGTCTGTGAAGGATCGCTCCAGGGTGCGGAGGATCGCTTGACGAGTAGCCTGGGCATTGGCGAGGATGGGCACATCCTCATTGTCTGTGAATTGGGTCTCTTCCACAAAGGAACGAAATTCGTAGGCTTGGGAGACCGGGCCATCAAGTGAGCTAAGGATACTCGCATTTTTATAGGAACCAATTCCTACAGCTACTGCCCAGATTTTGCTGCTTTGGGCAAAAATCGACATGTGGATAGACAACAAGAAAAGGCTTGTTAGACAAATTTTCATATGAGACCAAAAGGGATTGGGAGGTGGAAAATAAAGAGGTGGATACGAATAAACGTAAATTAGAGATTTTAGAGAATACTCACAAGTGTGCTGAAGTTCTAAACATTTTCACAAATAGGATCATTGAATTTTGTGAAATAATCTATATTCTTGTTGGCAGCTCACCATTTAGGAATGGTGATGACATAAATCATCAAAAAATGAAGCAGTGATTTTGTTCTGGATCAAGGCGCGAAACCCGATTTTAGTGTAGCTAAGTGAGGGTTGAGCAGCGCAGAGTCAGGGCAAAAGCACAATTCAGAATAGATGATTTATTTTGTCTCCATTCCTAAGGATACTTCTGGCCAGCAGATTCCGCAAATCAATGATGAGGGGTATGAATTGAATATCCCGATAATCAGGCTGAAGTGAATCACTCAATCCTCAAGGCGCTGACTGCAAGAAGATCAGATTTGTGGTAGAACCACAGTCTTTCTGACCTTAGCCTACCATTAGCTGAGATGAGGCAGCTATAGACATGATGACTTTGGTTGGTGCATTACGATTGTTGAGCTACTTTTTTTAAAAAAAAGTGGCAGAATGATGTACATCTCAACAAATCAACCCAATCAGTTTTTCGGTAGTGCAATACATGCAAGGCTGTCATCGGTACGTAGCAATGATCGGCAGACCATTGCTAGGTGGAATGTTATCGAAGCGGATGCCTTTCTATCTACGATAGGCAAAGCGAGAGATGGTCTGCCGATCATCTCTACAAATATTCTATCGGAAGATTCGCATTATATTTGAACTAATATTGTTTTTTAGATCGGAAGAGGGTGATCAACTTTCAGAGTTTCGGAGAAAGGCATCTCCTCGCTCGCGCCATAGACCGAGGACGTGGAGGCCATCAGAAGATGCTCGGGGCTGACCTCTCGCGCCGCCTCCATTACGTTGAACGTGCCGACGAGATTTGCATCGATATAGGCTCGCGGGTTCTCGAGACTGTAGCGCACTCCCGCTTGAGCCGCGAGATGGACAATCACATCCGGCTCGAACTCCCCAATCGTGTCCACTAGCACCCGCTCGTCCTCCAGCATTGCCTCCGTCGCTGAGAAACCTGGCATCTGGAGCAACATCTGGTGGCGGCGCTGTTTCAGAGCGACGTCGTAATAATCCGTCATCCCGTCAAAGCCTTGCACTCGGAACCCTTCGGCCAAGAGCAATTTGGCGAGGTGGAAGCCGATGAACCCGGCGGTCCCAGTGATGAAGACTTTGCGCACGCGGTGGCTCTTCCTTTGGATCGGGGCGGACAATTATCGATTTCGGCCATATGTGCAATCGGAACCCGACCATGGTGCGCATGCGAAAAAGAGTTGCTATTTCGCACAATCACGATAGCGTGATTGGTGGATCCGGAAGACTCCTGGGGGGAAATCGCCGGACCCGAACCCAAAAGTTTGATTGCGAGATCCTTGTATGGTGCGATTCCGTGCGCGCAAAGAGGTGGAGTGGCCAACGCTGATTGCGTTGATAGGCGTCTACTTAGCCTGGGGCGCCGTACTTTGGGGTTATCAGTATTTTGGAACTTGGGTGATTGTTCCCGGCGCGTTCGTCACGGCATTTCATTCCTCGTTGCAGCATGAAGTGCTCCACGGCCATCCGACCCGAAATGCCTTGGTCAATGAGGCATTGGTCTTTCTGCCTCTCGGTTGCTTCTATCCATTTCGCCGGTTCAAGGCGACGCATCTGAGCCACCATAATGATGAACGTCTCACCGATCCCTATGACGACCCCGAGACCCATTATGTGGCCGAGGGAGATTGGGACCAGCTCTCGCCGCTTCTGCGCCGGATCTTGCGG
>JBCCGK010000021.1:0-125862 GCA_039029315.1 Bacteroidota bacterium
CTGAGAATTTTTATGGGGTATTTTTTTCTCAGTCAAGGCCCTTTTTTGTTCTCATAGTGGTGCTATGGGAACAAAAAAAGCCGCAGAATGAGGAAAAAATACGCGTACAAAAAATAAGTAACAGATTTCCAAACAGTCTCTAGGGCTACAAGAACTTTTGTGTACCTTTGTATCAAAAACTTTTCGCCTATGTTAAAGAATCCCCTCCCCCCTACCTCCTCTAGCAAAACCCAATCATATATTGAGCAAGAGCATCACTATGGTGCCCATAACTATCATCCGCTTCCAGTTGTATTAAGTCGAGGTGAAGGGGTTTTTGTCTGGGATGTAGAAGGCAAGAGATATGTTGACTTTCTCTCCGCTTATTCTGCTGTCAATCAAGGTCATTGTCATCCACGCATCATTGCAGCTCTCAAGCAGCAGGCGGAGGTCCTTACCCTGACTTCACGCGCCTTTCACAACGATCAGTTAGGAGAATATGAAGAATTTATGTGCAAACTGTTTGGCTATGACAAACTCTTGCCTATGAATTCAGGGGTAGAGGCTGTAGAGACTGCCATGAAATTGTGTCGCAAATGGGCCTATCAAGTGAAGGATATTCCTGAGAACGAGGCCGTGATCCTTTTTGCCACTGGCAACTTTCATGGACGGACATTGTCGGTCATTTCAGCTTCTAATGATCCCTCCAGCAGAGGGGGGTTCGGGCCGTATATGGGGGGGCTCGGCATGGTGCCCTACAATGATCTGGATGTACTTGAGGCAGTCATTAGCCAAAATCCTAACATCTCAGGATTCATCGTAGAGCCTATACAAGGGGAAGCTGGAGTCGTGGTGCCAGACGAGGGCTACCTGCAAGGTGTTCAGCGCATCTGTCAAGCCAACAATGTCTTGTTCATCGCTGATGAAATACAGACCGGGATTGCCAGAACAGGCAAAATGCTCTGCGTCGATCACGAAGGTCTCAAGCCAGATATCTTGATCCTGGGGAAGGCCCTTTCAGGTGGCATTCTCCCTGTCTCTGCTGTTCTTGCCAATGATGAGATCATGTTGACCATCCGTCCGGGAGAGCATGGCTCTACATTTGGGGGGAATCCTCTGGCATGCGCAGTAGCAAAGGAAGCGATGCAAGTGGTGCTGGATGAGCAATTGGCAGATAATGCTGATCGGCTCGGCCAGATCTTCCGTAAGGGACTGGAAGACATTGCCCAAAGAAATTCCCTCATTCAATCAGTCAGGGGAAAAGGATTGCTCAATGCCATCGTGATCGATTCTGAGGAAGAATCCTCTCTGGCATGGGATATTTGCATGAATTTCAGGGACAATGGCTTATTGGCCAAACCCACTCATGGCAACAAAATCCGACTGGCTCCTCCTTTGGTGATTACAGAGTCACAGATATATGAGAGTCTTGACATCATTGAGAAGTCGCTACCATAAAGGAGTGAGTCTGTTTACTCTCGCAGAATAGTCATGGTAAGGGCTGGAGAATCTTCATGGTCCTCTGGCCTATGTCTCTTCATATCCTCATATTTCCAGATGCGGTTCGTGTTTTTCAGGAAGCGGTCCCCATTGAGAACTTGCTTTCTGACATCACTCCTTCTCAGATGAGACTTTGGGTTCCTGCTGTGTGATACAATGAATGCCTCCCCCAAAATAGTTGAGGTTCATGGGTTCAATAAGGGCCAGTTCCCTGTTTGGAAAATAGCGTTGAAAAATCTCGATGACCTCCTGTTCTTTTTCTTTAGATGTACCCTCTGCAAGATAGGTTGGCAGAAGAAGCACTTCATTTGTTACCAAATAATTGAGATAGCTGGAAGCTGGTACCCGATAGACCGAATCTCCCGCCTGCAAATTGGGATCAGGGTGTCCTAACCAGCGAAGCAATAAGCTATTGTCCCAATCATGGTCCATGTCTTCTTTGATGGCGACACGTTCACTAATCAATTCAGGCAAAGGGACTTTGACAATCTTCCAGGGATGTCCATCCTGGTCTGTTGAGTGTTCCAGAATTTGAAGATTTCGGGACATTCGGCTATAGTTCATCTGGTTGAGTGGATTCAGGTCTTTTTCCTCTTCCGATACCCAGGCAAGTAGAATGGTAGAGTCATTGGCAAACCTCACAAACTCATCTGTATGGCCAAAGGTTCCCATTCCGTAATAATCATCATAGATCTTGCTGAGTTTAAAGGGATCGTCTGCCAGTCCTTCTTTCATCCAGATGATGTTGCTTACCCCTAGTACTCGTCTGAATTCCTCTTCGATATAGGATTTGCTCAGGTCAGGGTTTCGTTGCATCGTGACGGTTTCGCATAGGATGAGACTTCCTTTCCCATTCACCTCTATTGATCCCCCTTCCATGTTCACATCTGTCTTGATGCTTGACCACCCTTCACTGCTCCCCATCAAGCTGTCGATCAGACCTGTTCTGCCAAGTCTTAGGTCATAATAATGCTGTACACTATCCATATCCCCTCCATATCGGCCCATCAAGACTTCCTTATGTCCATAGAGAGTCCAACCAAAATCAATGACCTTTTTCTGGCCCAGTTGATTCACAACATAGGTAGCTCCGTGATCACGCATCCACAAGCGATTGTCCTCCATTACGAAGAAGTCAATGGCAGCTGTATCCAAAGCCTGACTCATCAAGGAATCCTTCAAATGTTGTAACTCTGTCTCTGATCTGGCGATCATCTTCAATGGGACATGCCCATGAAGGGCTTTGGCAACATCAAGGAATGGTTGATAATAGGGTCCAAATTCAAACCAGCCCAACCAAACGGCTTCATGAGCTTCATATTCTGCTGGCATATAGAAGAGATCAACAGATGATTGAATAGAGGGAGAAGGTTGACAAGCAGTGATGATAACAAAACAAGGAAGAAATACTCCTTGCAGGAAGTACAAGACTTTCATTCAAATAATTTTGGGGATGAGCCTCTGATGTTAGGTTGCGAAACTACATTCCTATTCCTTTAAGCGCAACCAAATGAGGGCCACCTGCTTAAGTAGGCCAATCAATGGCATTTTATGAGGATTCAAACCATCTGAGTTTTCGTAATAAGTCTGGATTTATTTTCCTGCCTGGAGAATAAACGCTGTAACATCTTGCTTGAATTGCTTCATGGAAGGGAGATGGGTATACATCATATGCCCTGCCTCATAGTATTTCATGATGATATTGTCCTTGATCTCTGGCGGAAGCCCCATGTGGTCTATGCTGTATTCGACTCCATAAAATACGGTTGCCAAATCATAATAGCCGTTCAAGATCAAGACCTTCATGTTCGGATCGCGGGTCATTGCCTGTGCCATGTCTATTTCAGTATTGATGGCAGCTGAGGTTCCCCACCGGTCATTGCCTTCATGCGACCAATCCCATTTGAACCCCTCTCTTCGACCGGCAGTGATGCTGTACATATGTTTTTTGTCCACCTTCAACTCATGATAAAAATAATGCAAAAATCCACTGATATAGGCCGGAGAAATAGCAGCACTCTGTGGATCATAGTCAGCCGTCTGACTCAGCAAATCCTGATTGATGCCTGTAAATCTTGAATCCAGACGACCCGTTGTTTCTCCTTGATCCCGTAGAAACTCCTGAAAAAATTCGCTATTGGTCACCCGCAAATCTGCTTTCAGCCAATAATCAGTACTCAGTCCTGTGTAGGAGGCGAGTTTCAGGGCCATCAATTGTTTTTCTTCTTTGCTCAACCGATCCCCCATGAATAGGGCTGGAACATATTCATCCTCTGTAAACTGCCGAACTTCTTTTACAAAACTCTCCAGATTGTCAGGTTTGTTGACGATTCTGTCGTGATACCAGGCTGTGGTAGCATAGGTGGGGAAATGCACAATGTAGGAATGATCGTCATTGGGTGGGAAAATCAGACTTCTCAGATCGAAAACAGCCGATACCATAATCACTCCATTCATTGCGATTCCCTGACTCAAAAGTTTGCTCATTACTCCTGCATTTCGGAAGGTTCCATAACTCTCTCCCAGCAGGAATTTGGGAGAATTCATGCGATCATGCGCGATCAGATACTGTGTAATAAACAGACTGACACTGCGGATGTCCTGATCTACTCCCCAAAAATCCTTGAATTCCGCTTTTCCCACAGGAACACTTAGGCCCGTTCCGACAGGGTCCATCATGACCAGATCTGCCACATCGAGAATGGAATATTCATTGTTGACCAGTTCATAGGGAGCTGCCGGAGTGAATCCCGGATCATTCACAGGAATGCGTTTGGGTCCGAGGATGCCCATATGCAGCCAGAAAGAGGAAGAACCGGGTCCTCCATTGTAAGCAAAAACGATTGGTCGATTGGGTTCAGCATTCTGTTTGGTATAGCTTGTGAACCCGAAATTGGCAATGGGTTCATTGCTTTCATCTCGAATCTGGAAGGTGCCAGCAGTAGCAGTAAGGGATATTTTGCTGCCATTGATACTGAGGGATTGGGTGGTCGTAGAGACCTCAGCTGGAGGAATGGCTCTTGGAGTTTTCTGTTCTGCTACAGCTTGAGAAAATAGTTGTACAGGGAACAACAAACAAAGAAGTAAAGCCTGATAGTTCATGTCACATTTTTTAAAAAATTCCCGAAAAGGTAGACAAAAAAGCTGAATGATGGACAGATTCCCGGAGATGATCATGTCCGCATTTGTTTTATGAATTGGACGAAATCTCCTATTTTGCCCTTCATCCAATAGGGGCAAAAGAATTCCTTGACCATCGCAAACAACTGCCCGATTTAGTCATTTTCTCTATGCAGTCACATCCTTCTTTGTTTGTCTGTGCCCTCCTGTCAATCGCACTGATGGCCTGTGTCGATCAGAAAGATCCAGATGAGACTGCGTCTAAAGACTTGGAGTTGGCGTGGGACAAAAATGCGGATCCCATTTTGGAAGCTGATCGATTGAGACTCGCTCAGGCCTATGCCCCAGCCCTGGACGCTTATCACCATGCCCTGACCGTGGTCTGCAAGACAGCTAGGGACTCCTTATATTGTATGAATCAGATGGCTTATTGCTACCTTCTGCAGGATCAGGATCAACAAGCCCTCCCCTGGATCAATCGAAGCGCATCCATTTTCTCACTTGAGCAAGGAACATTCAAAGAAGATCGGCCGCTGTTTTATTACAACAAGGCACGCCTGTATTTCCTTCAATTCAGACAGGATTCCGCACTGGCATACATTCGACTCAGCAACTCCTTTGGTTCCCCTAAAGAGACTGATGTTGAAGCCTTACTCCATCAGTTACGCTGCCTTTCATTGATGGCTCTGATTCACTACGACAAAGATTTTCGGTCCGATTCGACCAGTTATTATGCTTTGGCAGGCAATGAGCTGGTTTATACTTTTCCTATGCTGACTCCGTATTCAGCAGAGACTGATTTTGCCCTGGCTTGTGCAAGTCTCATGTTTCGGGCGCATGACAGGGGACAGTTGTATTGCCTCAATGCACTGGAGAAACTAGAAAACACCCCCAATCCTTCTCTCCTTCTTCAGGCCAGATGCTTGAGTATGTGGGGAAATATGCTCAAAAAACAAGGAGATGCGGCAACAAATATGAAGGACAGAAATCGCCTCTATGCCAAAGCTGATACAGCTTGCTTTTCCAAAGCAATCAGGTTGGCCACCCAGATTAGGAGCATTCGTATTCAGGAATTTTGGCGGGACCGGATCATTCTAGTCAGCAGGTATGAGGACTCGACTGCCTATCAGGATTCCCGGCTTTTCTCTCGATATATTTCTGAACTGCAACAGCTATTGCAAGTGAATGAGGATAAGTACGGGCATATCGATCGGTTGAAAGGTTATTATTTTTTACGAAGAAATCGAGATAGTTCGATTTATTATTACGAAAGGTTTCTGACAAGTCATGAAGCATCAGAACAAGTAGAGTTTCACTTATTGGACGAATCATACTTTGTGCTGCGAGATTTGCACAGCCAAGAGGCGAAATTCCAGCAAGCACTTTCTTTTTCAGATAAACGGGCTGAGTTATTCAATTGCAAGAGTTGTCCAGATGGAATCAATCCTATTTCCATTTCTCCCAATGCGAGTACAGCCTGCATCAACCATTATTATTTTCGATCAAGAGTTTTGTTTCAACAATATCTGCACCAGGGGGAAGTGGATTTGGCACGTCTTATTCAGCTCAACCAATACTTTGAAGAGATTACCCGCTTCTTTTTTGGAAGCATACAAACAGCAGATGAAGACGCCATTCTTACCTATCAAAGTGAAATTGGCACCTCAATCTTCCAATTAGCCATAGAAGTCGCCCTCAGAAGCTGGAGGCAAACGAAACAATCCAGCTGGCTGGATCTTGCTTTCCGCTACATGGAACAAATGAAGAGTTATCTGTTGTTCAGGAATATGCTCCGTCCGCTGGCCCCTTTGCAACAGGAGCTTGCCTTATCTGATAGCATCCGTATCTACCAGGGCAAGGTCAGTGAACTGAGCCATCTGCTAAATGTTGATCCCGATGCAACAGAACTCGAAATCTGGGCCGAAATGCAAGCACTATTGACCAGCTTTGTCAATGCCTATTCTTCTCAGCTGACCTATGCCTCCACAAGATTGTCTGATGTCCAACAAGCTCTTTCTCCAGATCAGGTTCTCATTGAATATACCAAAGGGCCAAACCAATGGTATGCCTTGTGCATAAGCAATGATTCTATCAGACTCTTCCCAATCGATTCCTCTCTCAAGGACAGCATTGCCTTATACAAAACTTGTTTTGACACCGATGTTTATCCCAAAAGGACAAAAAGAGCCTATGTAAGACTGGCGCAGCAGTTGTATAGCATGTTGCTTGAGCCAGCTGAAGACCTTCTGAAGTCCAGACGAGAACTCATCATCATTCCTGACGAAATCCTGAATGGGGTTCCTTTTGAGACTTTTTTGACCCGGAAGATTCAAGCTGTCCCTTCTTATGATTATCGAAGATTGCCCTATTTGGTGAAGGAAATTGAAACAATCTATAGTCCATCCTGGAAGATCTATCGTCGGCATCCAACCCCTTCCTTTTTCAAGGAGGATATTCTAACAATCGGGGTATGGATCTCTCCTGAGTTTCAGGAACACACCTCTATGGTAGCTGACAGCATTCGATTGTTGGGCAGGAACCGAGCTGAGGTTAGCATTCATTTTGAAGAAGGAAAACAAGCTTTTCATCGGTCTCACCAGAGGTATGATCTTATCCATATTACTCAGCACGCCAGCGGAAGCCAGTCAGATCGCTTCGATCATCACATCTATTTTGGCCCAAATCGTGAAGATCAATTGTCCAGCATCGAACTGGCACAATATTCCTTCAAGACTCGCTTGTTGATCCTGTCTGCTTGTCAAACCAATGTAGGGGTGTATCAGGCTGGAGAAGGGACCTTTTCCCTGACCAGATCTTTCCTTCAATCAGGGGTACCACAAATTGTTTCCGCATTTTGGAATGTCAGACAGCGTCCCACAGACAAGATCATGGCTTCTTTTTATCACCATCTACATCTGGGAGCTTCACCTTCATCGGCTCTCAGAGCTGCCAAACAGGATTTTCTCCTCCAATTTGAAGGCCTGGATGGTGCCTATCCTGGAAACTGGGCCGGGATGGTTCTGACAAAATAGCGGCTCCCCCATATACTTGCCTACCTGTATCCAACTTCAAGGATCAGAAGGCTTCTCCGGAATTACTACCTGTTTGCACACAAAGGCGTTCCAGGCATCTACCGAATAAATCTGTTCATCGCAAATGGTGCCAAACAACTGATCCTGATCCGAATCATAATCGTTGATTCTCTCTATCCAGTGCTTCAAGATATGCTTCACTCCTGTGGGATGATGGTTCAGGTGATATTCCTTGACATTGGGAATGAGAAAATAACAAACCCCTCGATTGGGCAATTTGGTGGGAATGGCAAACACAGCTGACTGATATTTCTTTACTTCTGGCAATAGCGATTCTATTCTATTTTTGGCTTTCTCTCTTTTGCAGATATCGGCATAAGAAATATAGAATACAATCGGATTATGTTTCATTTTGCCTAGGTGGTCTTGTTGTGTTATAGACCGCTTGACAGACAAAGGAAACCAGACACATGGTTCTCCGAGGGCCTGTGGATCATCCTGGCAAGCCCCCCCACATGGGTCCAGAGACATGCCTAATCTCTCCCCCCTCAACAGATCTTCTTCCTGTGCATTTCGAACGAAGCTACACAGTTCGAGGATCAATTCGTGTGAACAATACCCTTTGTAGCAATCGTCCTTTAGTATGATAGCTGATGTATCCTCGGGAGGGGTATCCTTTATTTTGTTATAAAATCTCTCCAGACAAATCATCTGGAAATAAGGAGGAATCACCATACGGACTGTCTGGAAGACTTTGCCCTTTAGTTGTTTGATAAATTGAATCGCTGTTGGATCTTGCTCCGGATGGGTCCCTAAGCCAGGAAATCCAACCAACTTGTCTTCCACAGAGGCGAAATGAATATAATTGGGTTGGCAATCGAATTGTATCTCAGGAGAGATATCATAAAAGCGTCGAAGTTTGTCAACACCAAAAATCTCTTCAAAGGTGTCTCCTTGAATCACTTGAATGTTCATAATGAGCGTTTTAATAAGTCCAAAAAATCTTCCACCTAATACAGTGTAACTAAGAGACTGTTTAGGAATCTGTGCTGAGAATTTTCATGGTGTATTTTTTTCTCAGGCAAGGCTCTTTTTTGTTCTCATAGTGGTGCTATGAGAACAAAAAAAGCCGCCGAATGAGGAAAAAAGACGCATACAAAAAATAAGTGACAGATGTTCAAACAGTCTCTAAAGCTTCTTTTGCTTCCTCTTGAACCCCCTTTCCGCCTATCATTCCTCCTTAAAAAAAGGGGAACTGGCAAAGATAATCCTGATTTTCAACAGAAAAGGCTTTGCAGGAAATCCCCGTGTCGAAGATTCCGATTTATCGGAAAGGGGATGGGCCAGTGCGAAGGGGTTCCACAAAACATCAAAAACTTCGGCTACAGTGTACCAATCTAGCGGAGTTCTTCCATTACCTCAGAAAGTACTTGCATCTCAGAAAAATGTTCATGCTTCTTGCCTACAAGAGTGATCTCATGTAGAAGCGAGTCGGTCTTATCCCATTCCCGGGATTTGGCATAGGCAAGTGCCAAATACCATTGTGCATGATCGTGATAGGCTTCCCAATCTTCGGATGATGCGATATAATTCAAAAATGTAATGGCTTTCTTCGTTTGATCGATCTGTAATGCTGCAATCCCGGCATACAGAAGGTAGAGACTATCTTCAAGAGTAACTGCCTGAGATAGTATTTCTACAGCAAGCGGATAGTCCTTCTTCTTGTAGGCTTCCATCCCAGCTGAATCCCATGTGTTGCTATAGGTTTGGTTATTCGGGGGCAAATACACAATTAACTCATCGATCCGACTTTCTTCCAAGTCTGGTCGCAATGAATTGAATAAGAACAATAGTGCGACTACTGCGGCGACAGCCCCCATTCCCAGGATAAGAGGTCTGGAAATAGACCGTGAGGAGGATTCGAGCGCTGCCGGCAGATTTGATTCAAAGGATTGTAATTGTTGGCGAAGGGTCTGTCTGGCATCCAACTCCTTTTGGGTAGGAGTGAATCCATCTTGCACAATGTATTGCCATGCTTCAGCAGCCTCCTTGAATGCAGGATTGTTGGTCAATTTTCGTTCAAGCATCTCCCGCTCAGCCACTGGAAGGGTATCATTCCAGTAGGCTTCCAATTGCATCATGTCCTGATCACTGAGCTGCATAAACAAGCTTCCTTAACAGATAATAAATTATGTCAGGGTATCAATTATTTCTTTAAATCTCTTGCGACATCGACTGATTTGATTCCGCACAACACTTCCATTTTTTCGCCCGATCGTCAGAGCAATATCTTCATATTCCCATTCCATAAAATACCGAAGTGTCAGCATCTGTCTACATTTCTCATCCATCTTTTGCAAGGCTTTGCGGACCTTTGTTTGAATGTGTCGATCTTCATCGGCAGGCTCGTGGGATACATCGTAAAGGGTATCCAAGGGGATATGCCGACGCTTTCTGGTCATATTTCTCCATTTGTTTTTCATGGTAGCAACCAGATAGGTAGATACCTTGGCACTCAAATTGACCAACCTTCCTTCTCTAATATTTTCGACGATAGTGATGATGGACTCATGGTATAATTCGATGGCTTCATCAAGCGTGCAATATGCTATTTTCCCTTCTGTACTTTTTCTATAAAATTTCTTGATCGCATACTGAGTGCTTTTCGATCGGTTGGATACATACATCCATTCCAGGGCTTTTTCATCTCCGTTTTTCAGCTTATTCAATAATTCCTGATCGTTCATCGGAATCCCAAAATTCAGGTCAAAAGTCTGGCAATCAATCTATTTCTCATCCAAAAGAAGAGATAGGTCTTTCCTTTCTCAAGAAATAAGAAAAAAAAATCTATGAATTGGTTGCATTTGATATTCAGTCGGAATAAAGAAAGAGAACATGGTCAAATTAGGCATTCAAAATTCCAAAGACAAGCAAATCATAAATAATATTTCAAATAAAAATTTTCCCTATCCAAAATGTCCACCATCATGTGGCGACACAGAATTTTCTTACGCAAAACCAATCAAAAAATGAAAAAAAGAATTGTCATTTTTCCGCTTTTCCTCTTCATGCTAGGCCTTTCCTACGGGCAGACGCCGCAAGCATTTTCCTATCAGGCTGTGGCACGAGATGCCAATGGGGACTGTCTGGGGGATGCGACTATCTCTGTTCGATTCAGCATTCGAGACTCTTCCTCTACTGGTCCAATTTTGTATCAAGAACAACACATCGCCATACAGACCAATGCACAGGGGCTCTTCAGTCTTCCTATTGGCGCAGATACAACTCTCGCAACCGGGGCTGGTCAAATCAGTGATTTTGCCAATCTCTACTGGACGAATCAGCTTCGCTGGTTACAGGTGGATATAGACCCGGCAGGGGGAGCGACATTTGTGATGGTCGGCTCCCAACAATTGTTGACCGTTCCCTATGCCATGTCAGCGGGTAATGGCCTCCAATTATCCACCATCAATCAGGACGAATTCATGCGATGGCATGATCCTGACGGCAAACGCAATGGCGTGATCGGGGGGAATGGATCGGGCCTAACCAACGGATATCTGGGCCTCTATAACTCAACAGAGGAAACAAAGGCAGAACTGTATTCGGGCAAGGCTGGAACAGATGAATATGGGGTATTTGCGCTTTATGGTTCAAATGGAACCCTCAATCATGCGATGAGTGTGTTCAGTTCCAATGGCCGCAGCAGAGGTGCGCAAAGCTGGCGAGATGATCAGGGAGTTACGCAGGTTGCTGTCTACATCAACACCAATAATGAGGGCATCATCGAAGCAGATATCAAGAATTTTGTGATGGATCACCCCCTCGATCCGGCCAAAGAAATCGCATATGCCAGCCTTGAAGGACCTGAAGCTGCTGCATATGAGCGCGGCACAGCCCTACTCACCAATGGAGAAGCCAGGATCGAATTTTCCGAGCATTTTGGACTTATCGCCAATCCAGAGACCATGACCATCATTCTGACACCGCGTTCAGCAGAATCTATGGGATTGGCAGCCATGGAATATACTTCTACTGGATTCAAAGTCAAAGAGTTGCAACAAGCAAAGGGCAATTATGAATTTGATTGGGAGGCCAAGGCTGTGCGAAATGGATTCGAAGACTATCAAGTCATCCGCAACAAACGAAAGGATGATCTTGCGGATATCAGGAAACGCTAAGGTTTGAATACAAAGGGAGGTCTTCTCCTTCCCGGTATTCTTTGTATTGTCCATTCAATCAACTATTTATCATGAAATGTTTATTTTTTTGTTTCATATTTCTCATGGGAACATATTGCACGTTCTCCCAGTCATTGGGGCTACAGCAAATCGGTTCTCTGAGCGGAATAGCACTTCAAGCTTCTGGTCCAAGTCTAAGCCATAGCATAGGCGCAGTTGCTTCAGGCATCCTCCATCAACAGGATGTACGGCTGGATCAGGGCATGTATGTCCCCTGTGATCTGAAATGCAGGACAATTCCCGACAATATTGAGTCTCTTTATTCACATCCAACACTCAATATTTATCCCAATCCAACTTCTTCGATGATCTATGTTGAGGGAGACAATAGAGAAATTGAGCGAATAGCCTTGTATGATGCCTTTGGGAGACAACTCCTAAACGGACCGATTCAGAATCAGCAGCTCTCTCTCGAATCCTTTCCTTCAGGTCTGTATTTCCTCCGCATATATGGACAAGAGGGGATCTTGACATTTGTTGGGAAAGTGCTCAAAGAATAACGTACTCCTCAACAAGGAACGATCCATTTTAAGCAAGATTCATGGGGGCAAGCATCTCTTTTGACATTCTTTGCCCCCTCTTTTCCATCACGAATTTCCCTGCTTCCAGCCCAACCACTAACTGACTTCAGAATGTCAACATGCGTTGAATCAGGTTGGCTTCTCATTTCTTTTTCCCCAATTTTCTAGTGCCGAATTTGCTGAATGATATCACTTATCGTGGAAGTTCCAGACACGATGAGCTGTAACAGTTTTCTGGAGCATCACATTCAGTATGTTTTCATGTCAATCCAAATTCACCAGGAAGATGTGCTTAGGCATATCTCCTCAGAAACTTCATTTGCCAACAAGCTTGCCAGTGTTCATGGGTGTCAGACGATTCTTGCTCTTGGGCCTCTAAGTCTTGCAGTCTGTTGCCGAAAGAGAAGGAGATGTCAACAACGACAAACGGGAGACAAGCACATCTCATACAGGGAATTCATATCGAATTTTGACAGAAAAAATAGATGCGTATGTCGGCTATTTTTCTGATATTTGGCAAAAGAACCCACCATTGTCAATGGTTTTGAATATCCACCCAATATTTGCCTTACTTCCCCTCTCTTGTTCTGTCGTGCTGTTGCTGTTGCACTCCTGTCAACTTCCTGATATGGATATTCGCACGGTTTCCACCTACGAATCCATCAGTATGGCATGGAGTCCATTGGAAGGACGGCCAGATCGCGTCTGTCGGGTTGATTACCGAAAGAAAGGAACAGAGATTTGGAAGGAGGGCTTCCCACTTTGGTTTGACAATCGAGACTGGGAGTACAGAGGTAGCCTGGTTGAATTAGCCCCCAATACCACTTACGAAATTCGGCTACAACTGGAAGATATGGGGGTGGAACAAACGCAGATCGCAAAAACCTGGACAGAGCAGGTGCGCATTGCAGATACGATATTTGTCTCTAGCAGAAACAAACCGCTTGTTGCACGCAAGGGAGGAAGTCCAGAAAAGGGCTATGTCTTGTATATGCCCAGACCGGGAGACAGTGCCGTGATCGATGTGAAGAAGCAGTATGAACTGTGCGTAAAAATCAAGCGCTCCTATATCATTGTGAGAGGATTGACCTTGAGAGGCGCAAGTGAACATGGGGTCCGGATCAATCCCAGGCAACACCACATCGTGGTCGAACAATGTGATATCGCTGATTGGGGAAGCCCCGAACCAGGACATGAGCCATTTGGCCAAAGCCAACATTCAGGGATTTTTGCTGATGGAGATGGCTTCCATCCCTATCACATTGTGATTCAGGACAATCTCATTCACCATCCCTCCTATGGAGCCAATTATCCCGGGCAGTCCGGGGCGAGAGGCGCTGGTTCGAGAGGCCCAAAAGCCATCACCCTCATGCGCGGCGGAGGGGTCTATGTGATCAGACACAACGCAATCTATTCGGATTCTGCCCATTATTTTAGTGATGGAATGGGAGAATGGCGCAATTTTTCCTTTGAGGGATTTCCCTCCCGCGAATCAGATATCCATCACAATTACATTTCTCACTGCTGGGGAGATGCCATAGAAGCTGAAGGTGGCAATCAGAATGTGAGGATCTGGGCCAATTATACCACTCACTGCAGCTTTCATGTGTCCACAGCCAATACCAATTTAGGACCATTGTACATTTGGAGGAATGTCTCTGGTATCACAGCAGTGAAGCCCGGTGTCTATGGCACAGATTGGGGACGCTTCTATGATAGCGGACATCCTGATCCTTCGGAGGAGATTCCGCGCGGGGTAATTTATTTTTTTCACAATACCCTGACACAAACTCTCTATCAAGGCAAACCCGCTGGAGCAAGGCTTCCTATCTTCACAAAGCAAGTCATCGCCAAAAACAATCTTTATTCGGCATCCCTGCAACAAGACTGGATCGATCAGGGAGCCCCATTGATAGGCTTTAATGATCAATATGTCGGGGTTGCGCCCGACCTGGGAGCGACGGAAAAAGGAGGCAAAGAACCTCATTATGGACCTCGGTCACATCCACCTGATACGCTGGGGGTTGACTATTCCGATACCCCTTCCTACTTTTCGCGAAACTGATATGAAACGACAGCATTGGATGTGGCTTATTCTTGGGGGGCTATCAGTCTCCCTGATTGGGAATTATCTGCTATACCAGCGGTACCGGATCAGCTATGCACATGTTCAGAAAGTCCAACTCGACCCTCTGTCTATTGATCAGTTTTCTGCAGAATCTCCCTTTGATGCAGATTCCTCCCTGACACGGATTCTGTTCTTTGGAGACTCGAGAGCCAGCGCCTGGCCTGCTCCATCTGCCTTGCCAAATGTGCAATTCGCCAATCGCGGAGTGGGTGGGCATACCTCAGCTCAATGTCTCGGTCGGTTTGCCAAACATGTCGAAGGGTCTCAAGCAGACATCCTTATCATACAGATGGGGATCAATGACCTGAAGACCATCCCTTTGTTTCCCGACCAAAAGAGCGCCATCCAGGAAACTTGTTTGAGGAATATCCAGCAACAGCTACGCAAAAGTAGGCAACTGGGCATGAAAGTCGTGCTGAGTACCATCTTCCCAGTAGGAGATATTCCCACCGCGAGAAGACTTGTCTGGTCCGCAGATGTGGATCAATCAGTTGCTGATATCAATCAACAACTGATTGCATGGGCAGCTTCTGATCCCGGGATTGTGATTCTGGAATCTTCACAACTCCTGGCAGGGCCGGACGGACATGTATTGCCCGACTATCAACGAGATTTTTTGCACCTCAATTCTCAAGGCTACCTCCGCCTCAACACCGCCTTGACGGAGCTGCTTTCAGACTCCTTGCTATTTGTCAGATGATGCAGGATCAGCCTCTTCAATCGAAGCAATCCCAAGTTTCATGAGTTGTGAGCAAAGACCGATTACTTCGGGCCATTGGTTTCTGGTATTGCTGATCACACTGGCTACCACCCCTTTTTCTGGCACGATGAGGAGTTGTGAGCAGGTACCAGCCTGACTTCCGCTGTGGCCGATGATTAGGCCATTTTCATCATTTTGATACAAGAACCAGCCCATTCCATAAGGATTTCCCCCTTCACGAATTCCAGGATCTACCAACATCTGCTTCATGCTTTCTGGCTTCAGCAGGCGATGTTCGATGATCGCTTTGCCAAAAAGCAGGAGGTCGGCAGCTGTTGACTGTATGCCTCCACCAGGAATTTTGACACTGAGATTGGTTCGAGGATCTTTTTTGAAGGTGCCTTTATCCGTGATGCGATAGAGACCGGATTTATTGGGGTCAGAAAAGGATTCTTTGGTCTCAACAGAGGTATGCTGCATCCCGCTGGGCTTCCAGATATATTGGGTCATGTAGTCCGAATAACTCAATCCACTTAGCTGTTCAATCAATACCCCCAAAACAACATAGCCATAGGTGGTATAGTGATAGACTTCCCCTGGCTTCCCGACCAGATCCCGCTTTTGAAATTTTTTCATTGCGCTCAGGAGATTGGGATACTGCTTGAAAGAAATCATGTCCAACATACCCTTGTAATGCCTGATCCCAGAAGTATGGGTCAGAATCTGACGAACAGTGATCTCTCCCTCCGCTTTTGGGGGAAATTCAGGGACATAGGTCTGAATCGGCGCATCCAGATCGACCTTCCCTTGCTCCACCAGTTGCAGAACAGCTACTGCTGTCATGGATTTGCTAATGGACGCGATTCGATGAATCATCTCAGCGGAGGCTGGGATTTTGTTTTTACGATCCTGTAGACCGACTCCGTGGGACCACATATGATTGCCTTCGACATACAATCCTGCAGAAATTCCCACATGTTCCTCTAAATCGACCACACGCTGGAGGAGCGAATCAGCAGCATGGCTGAGGCTACTCGATTTATTAGCGAGTTCCGATTGAGCGAAGACAAAAGGTGCGAAGCCGATCGTCAAGATTCCAAGTAGAAACCAGCAATTTGAGAATATGGATGTCTTTGTCATAATCAAATAGGAGTTGATGTGGTACGGTTGAATGCTTGGTGTGGAACAATGATACCAAGCGCTTCCCGACTTTTTATCTGATTATATGTGAACTGCTCTATGAGCTTGCGAACTGCACCTCTGATAGACAAATGATCTCTATCTTTGATCTACACCAGTCACCCAACATCCTTTCCATGGGCTATCCAATTCTCTTTGCCATCCTTCTCTGTATAATGCCGCACCTTAGTCTTGGTCAACGAATCATTGCCCATCCCCATGATCGTGTTCTCAAACTGGGGGATGATTTGAGATGGGCTGATCCCGCCCTGGATGACAGCGATTGGGACCCTGCGGGATTCACCAGGGAAACAGGGAATTTTTGGGTGCGATTTAGAATCCGAACAGATGATTGGGTGGATCGAATGACAAATCCCGGTATCCAAGCGATCAGCCTGGGTTCATTTGAGCTGTACTGGGATGGCGTATTGATTGGAAAGAACGGGCGGCCAGCTAATCAAAATAAAGAGGAAGTGGCTGGCAGATTTATCAGTCATTTTCTGGTGCCGGACTCCCTTCTTCAGCCAGGGGAGCATGTGGTAGCATTTAGACTTTCCAACTACAGACGTACCCTCCCGATTGACAGAAGCTGGAATGTGTTTATTCTGGAAGAATACATGAGTTCTTTTCGGGAAGATGTCTCTCTGGCTGCGGTGATGCTGATTCTGGCGGGTGTATATCTGATGGCCTCTCTCTATTATCTGTTTCTCTACCTCCTTCGAAAACGAGAAAGAATGGGCATCATCTTCAGTGGATTGTGCTTTCTCTTTTTTGGGTTGATTGTAATGGAGTATTTGAAATTTTTGTATCCCTATCCATATCCCTTTCATTTTATCCGTTTGCTGATCATTTTCGCCCTAAGCTTCGCGATAGCTTATCTAACTCCAACCTTCTTTCTGCTGTATTTCGGCTTGCCACACCGCCGACTCCTTGGTATTCTCATACTGATTCTTCCAATATCTGTGAGTTCTCAACTCCTGAGCAATCCGGACCTTGTTAATCATTTGTTGAGCGTTACGGCCTGGTGGTCTAGCTTGGCAATTGTATGTTACGCAAGCCTGAGCAAAAAAAGAGAGAGTCGAATCATCCTTCTCGTCATCTTGATGTCTGGCCTCATTGCTCAGCTACATCATATGGAATTCCGGGCATTGATTCACTCACAGGATATTACACTCTTCATCAGCTTCAGTTTGCTTGTTGTTTCCATGATGTATTTGCTTGCCAGGAGAGCGAGGGAGCAACGGCAGGCCTATGAAGATTCTCTATTGCTTTCTGCTCGCTTACAAAATGAACTGCTGAAAAAGAATATCCAGCCGCATTTCATCATGAATACCCTCACCTCCCTGATGGAGTGGATAGAAGAATCTCCCAAAGACAGTGTGCAGTTCATAGAGGCTTTGTCCAAAGAGTTTGAAATCATGAGTGAGATTGCAGAAGAAAAGCTGATTCCTGTCGAACAGGAAATCGCACTGTGCCAGTACCATATCGAACTCATGAAATATCGCAAGGAAATCGACTACCAACTTAAGCTGATCAATATTCAGTCAGATGAATGGGTTCCTCCGGCCATATTTCACACCATCCTTGAAAATTCGATCACACATAGCAAGCCTGATTCGGATAATCAGATTCAAATGATTCTTTCTTTTGAAAAACAGCCAACAGCAAAGATCTATCGGATCGAGACTATCGCAGAAAACAGGTCTATAAGAACCGACAAAGAGGGAACGGGATTCAAATATATCAAATCCAGGCTAGAAGAGAATTATGGCCAAAAATGGGATCTCAGCTCCCATTCTACTCCTCATGGCTGGCTAAGCACCATTTCAATCTTTGCCTCATGAATATCCTGATCGTTGAAGATGAGCACATGATCGCCAAACGTCTCAGAAGAATCATCTCTGAGCTGATGGGAGACAAACTCCATTCTCTCTCGATCTGTTCCTCTATAGATGAAGGCATGGCGTTTTTATCCAGGCAGGAGATTGATCTCCTGTTTTTGGATCTCAACCTCAATGGAGAAGATGGATTTGTCTTGTTGGAATCCATGGTAGCGGCATCGTTTCACACCATCATTGTCTCAGCATATAAAGAAAAGGCCATTCAGGCATTTGAATATGGTGTGCTCGATTTTGTTCCCAAACCTTTTCGCTCGGAGAGAATTGCACAGGCACTTGGGAGATCCTCCACTACCCCTATGCCAGCACAACGAAAGTGTAAATACCTTGCTGTTCAAAAACGTGGGCGCACCAGCTTGTTTCACATTCAAGACCTCATGTACATTCAGGGAGCCGGGATCTATTCAGAACTTTGCTTCAAGGATGGGAACATTGAACTTCACAACAAATCGCTGGACAAACTCTCCAGCCTTCTCCCCCCTGAATTTGACAGAATTCATAAATCCTATATTGTCAATAATACCGAAATCCGCGAATTGCTGGTCCAGTCCGGGAGTAAATACACACTCATCCTCCGCAATGGCAGCTCGCTTCCTGTTGGCAGAACACGCTATAAAGCATTAAAGGAGAAATGGGCCATTTGAACAGAATCACAGCATCATCCGCAGATATTGTCTATTCTCCCTCGAATACTCTTTTTATACAACCTGATTGGAAGTGAATTCTGATCTTGCGCTTATTCAGCAGGACGGGATTGATTCTTCATTTTATGGAATAGATGGTTCATCTCCATCTATCTAGTATCACTCTACCCTGCATGCTTTCTCAATTTCTCACCGAAAAATCTATTTCCATGAATCCCAAAATCATTCTGGTCGTTATTCTCTTTTCTTGTCTTACCCTTTTTTTCGCCTTTGCTCCATATAGCGAAGACGTGCCGGTAGTCATGCCCCAAGACTGTGTATTCAATACTGTCTTTGGCGTAGTCGAACTAGACAGTTCTTTTCTCCACGCCCCTGCACCGAAAGTGCAACAAGCTCTGGACAATGGGCTGAGTTGGCTCATCAAGGCCCAACATCCTGATGGAGGATGGGGAGCAGGCTTCCATTCTGCACAGCATGTGAGAGATCCACATGCGGTTCCTCCAGATCCAGCGACAACCGCCATGGTATCTATGGCATTGCTGCGTTCGGGTTCTTCTCTCAGCAGTGGTCCCTATGCTTCCTCTCTTGAGAAATCTACGGAGTTCATCCTCACGGCCATCGAACAAACCCCGCCTGATGGGTCCAAGATCACCCAACTGAACGGCACCCAGATACAAGGCAAACTGGGTCAAAACATCGACCTGGTCCTTTCTTTACAATACCTAAACAATTTGCTGGAGAAGATGGATCAACAACATGCCCAGTACGAACGTGTCTACAATGTAGTCGCAAAAGGAGTAGATATAGTAGAAACGGTCATGGATACCCAGGGACGAACGAGTGGTGCTGGCTGGGCTGGTGTATTACAATCCTCCTTCGCGACCAATGCGCTTGAGGCAGCAGAAAGTAATGGAATCATGGTGGACACAACAAAACTCAAGCAATCCAGAGCTTATCAACGAGGCAATTATGATCCTGTCTCCAAAAGTGTCAAAACAAGAGATGGAGCTGGCGTCATGTTGTATTCTGTGTCTGGTTCTGCAAGAGCCAATGCCAAGGGGGCACGGAAGGCCAAAGAAATTATTGCCGCAAAGAAGAAGGCTGGACAACTCGAAGATGATGCGGAAGTATCTTACAAAACTCTCGTTCAGGCAGGAGTAGATGAGAAAAAAGCCCTTGAGTACGAAGCAGAATACAATGTGTATGAATCAGCGAAGATGAAAGCGCAAGAACGAGAAGTGATGAGTGGATTTGGGAACAATGGTGGAGAGGAATTCATGAGTTTCCTCCAAACTGGTGAATCCCTCATCATCAATAAGGACGAAAGCTGGAAAAACTGGTATGATCAACTCTCTGCCAATCTGCTCAATATCCAGAATCAGGACGGGAGCTGGAATGGACATCATTGCATCACCAGTCCGGTTTTCTGTACGGCTACCTGCGTTCTGATCCTCAGTGTCAACAATGATATTGAAGAACTGCTGGCGCGCGGGCAGTAGACTTTGACTCCAATTAGGATTGGCAACTCTCCTCGAAGGCAACAAAAGGCCCTCACAAAAAAAGGGGACGTAAAAACGTCCCCTATTATCAGCTGTTTGAGATGGTCTTGATTAGCGTCCTTTCATCTCAGATGCCGATTTCTTTATCTCTTCTTTGTTATTTTATATATGGAAGAAGTTGATTTCCAAGGTAATGGCCAACAAGTTTGTGTCCTTCGTGATTCCAGTGTCCCTTCTTGCTGGTTGCCTTCCAGTATCGCGGATGATTGTCCAGCCCTCCTTTGAGGCGCATGACATCGAGGGTGTCGGCCAGATTGATGTGTGGAAGTTCATAGCTATCCATCATCTCTCGGAGGTTGTCAGGATACTTTTTGCGGAAAAGAATCACAGAGGGAGGGCCCTCAGCAATGTCTTCCACAATCCGCTCTGTCAGCGAGGTGATCTCAATCACATCATCCACATCCTCCAGATCTATATCCTTTGCCTTTGAATACCTGAACATCCGATAGAACTTATCAAAAATGATTCCAGGTGCTCTTCCCTGCCTGACCATTTTGTAGGAATTTTGACCCATTTTTAGAAACGAGCTATTCTCTAGCAGGAAGGCGAGTTTGTTATAGGTTTTGAACAATCCCCGCTCATTGAATTCATAATTGATCTTCAACTCTTCCCCTTCTTCATAAAAATAAGGGCTGGGAATAAAGTAATTGGCCCGATCGATGAAGCGTTTGGGTTCAAGCAGATACAACACCATATCAGGATGATAGTCCTGGGCCATGTTTTTGTAGGCCAGATGCATGTCATGAAAATTGAAATTGCCCGAACCAAAATTGAGGATCTCTACCTGTTTGCCAGAGCGTTCGCTCAATTCCTTTTCCAGAATGGTTCGAAAGTGAAACTTGTCTGCAAGCTGGAATCCTTCTGCATAGGAATCTCCCATCAAGGCGATTCGGAAGACATCAGGTGATTTTTCAGGGGGATAAGCTGGTCCGAGATATCCGTATTTGTTGGATTTTCCGAGGTAGAATCCCTCTTTCAACATAATGATGCGGGTATCAGGCTGTATGGTCTTCCCCAGTTCTGGATGAAGTCTATGATAGGATAAGTCGATTTCAGATAATTGGAGGTAAATCTCAATCCCTCCAAGCGTAAGCATGAAGAACAGGGAAAAAATAGTTGCTGATTTAAGTATACTCATGTTTGCTGGAATCAGAATTGGAAATAGACAAAAGGAAGCGGTTCTTCGACGAACATATAGATCATCGTGATCAGCATCATGCCAGACAGGATGCCCCAACGCGCTGGAACTGACTGCACACGCCGCATAAAGGTGTGATCCTTGGTGTAGTACATGATGATGTCCAATAGGATGGTCATGGCCATAAACCCAAAGGAGATCGTAAAACATCGCATGGCGAGTGGGCTTCCTTCCCAAATAAAGATGCCTTCCAAAAAGGCTGTTGCGTCACCAAATGTATGTGCCCTGAAGAAGAGCCAGGTAAATAATACCAGGAGATAGGTCGCTAACACTTTGGACACATACAGGATAAATCCTTTTGCATTGTCATAGGTATAGGATACCTGGGGTTTGTTCTTTCCCAGCGTAAGTTTGTGAACAGCCAGATAGATACCATGGAGTCCGCCCCAAATCACAAAGTTCCAGCTTGCCCCATGCCACAAGCCGCCCAACAGCATCGTCAACATCAGATTCACATACGTCCTGTTTTTTCCTTTTCTGTTTCCTCCCAAGGAGATATAGAGATAATCCTTGAGCCAACTGGACAAAGAGATATGCCAACGCCGCCAGAACTCAGTAATATTGCTGGAAAGATAAGGCTGCTCGAAGTTCTTCATCAATTCTATGCCCAATAATTTCGACGTCCCTCTCGCAATGCTGCTATAGCCCGAGAAGTCTGCGTAGATCTGAATAGAGAATAGCACCAATCCCATGATCAGTTCGGGGGAAGAATAATATTCCGGCTGCGCGAAGACATGATCCACAATCCGACCACAGGCATCTCCAATCATCACCTTCTTGAACATCCCAATGATGATCAGGTTGATTCCCGCCTGCATCTGCTCTTTGGTAGGATTCAGGCCCTTGGCAATTTGAGGCAACAAATTGGAAGCTCGCTCAATCGGCCCCGCCACCAATTGCGGAAAGAAAGAGACAAATAAGGCAAAATCAATAAAGTTGGTCGTGGGCTCTAACCTTCGTCTATATATATCTATCGTATAAGACATCGTCTGGAAGGTATAGAAACTGATCCCGACCGGTAAAATGATATGTAAATGCAGGAAGTCCAGATTGCCACCAAACATCCCCGCGACTGCATCAAAACTATCAATGAAAAAATTGAAATACTTGAAGACCGCAAGGATCCCAAGATTTACACACATACTAAAGAGCAGGAATCGTTTTCTAGTTTTCTCATCATCTGCCGCGTGAAGTCGTTGCCCAATAAAATAATCTACTACAGTTGAGATGGCCAGCAAAAAACAAAATCGCCAATCCCAATAGCCGTAAAAAATATAACTACTGATCAGGACAAGCAGATTTCTGTGCTCTTTTTTGGTGTAGTAAAATAGTGGGAGAACAACTAGCAGGAAAACCAGAAAAATGAATGAATTAAATAGCATAAATTTGAATTGCTCACATAGGTCTAGCTTCAGACGAAATTACCTATTTTTTCTCCTCTATGATAGAAGAGGTAGGTAAAATGGAAGAATCGTCGTGTCAATGGGGCGATTTAAGGAATTTATGGACTCTTCCGTTTATACTGTGACGCGAGAAAGTCCACCTATTCCACTATTCCGATTTGCGGGAAGAGTACAAATTCAAGAGCTATCCCACATTTATCGATCCAAACTGGTAACATTTTTGCTATGAATACAACATCGGTCGATTTTTATTTGTGAATGGTTAAAAAAAGCCCGTAATTGGTATCAGCTCTTCTAGGGTATTTAACCTTTCACTATAGAAATCTGACGTACTGGAATGTACATTGTCTTTGGGGATTTTATAAGACAATTCAGATTTAAGTAGTTATCGCCCTTTTTATTTTGGGTTTCAGATTAAAAAGACAATTGTAATCAAATCAGCCTGTTGACCTTTCGGTTTGCGTAAACTGTTTATTTTGCGCGTTGAATGGTTCACTGCATTACTTTGGGGAAAACTGTAATGCTTGGCTGAAGAATCAGGACGGGATTGGTTTGAGAAGATTGTCGTAGGTTAATTATGGGAAGTAATGTATTCCGCTGCCTGTCATGGTGGCAAGAGCTTGCCTTTTGTGTTTCACGCACTTTCACCCTTTCGAACAGGAGTGGGAACTCCACTGACAGCTTTTTATTGTTAAAGGCTATCACAGTTTTTGTGCATTTTTGCCAAAAACCTTACCTCCCTTCACAAGTCATACATGCGGTCTCTTCCTGCCTCAGGGTAGCGAAGGGAATCATTGTTGCGGTATCCCTAACTACCGTGCGAATACTTATACTATTTATTTCTGCATCAGTTATTACCCTGTTAGTTTTTTTGCATCACGAATCTGCACTTAATTATTCACGTTATTTCTGACCTAATGAAAACGATTGCGATGAACGTAAAGATTGTATTGACAAGAATCTTGTTCTTTGTTCTGATTACCATGTCTGGTGGGGTATTGAATGCACAAACTTATTGTGACGACAGTGAGGAATTCAACATTCTTCTGTCTAAATACTCCGAAGCGGATGCCATTAAATTTATGAAAGCTCGTTACGAACAAGATGTTCATGAGCTCCCAACAATCAACGAGGTATCCAATATGGTCCCAAACACGTTAGGGGAAACATGGGACGACCCAATCTACGGATTCACTCATAAGTATGTCAGCGAGAATATGGGCCATCTCAACAGTGAGCGAAATCACTGGAATGCAGATGAAACCCTGGTATTCTTTAAGACACATACCTGGAAACTCAGTGTCTTTGATGGCAATACGGGAGACTTTATCAAGTATGTAGAGTTTTCGACCAATGATATGCCAACTGCCAAAAATATGGACGCCATCCGATGGCATCCCTTTCTACCAAGAATTCTGGTATATGTCAGAGGAAAGGCATTAAGAGGAAAAAATGTTATTACGGGACAGGATTACGAAATCCAAAGCTTCAACAATGGAGACCTTGGTCGGGGCGGTCGTCGTCTCGCAGGGGGAGATGGCAATGACATTTCCAGACCTACTGGTCGATTGCTGTTGACAGCCGGAAACTCGACTTACCAAAATGCCATGGTGTACGATTTTCATCACGACAAAATCGCCCGCACCAAACTGATGGGAAGCCCAGGTTCTTATTACTATGGCGTGGAATATGAAGACATCAAGCCCGGAGAACAGAACAATACCTTCAACATGTCTTCGACCATTGACTTTGCAACAGTCTCTGCAAGTGGTGAGTATGTTGTATCACTCGAAGATGGTCTGGGAACAATCCTCCGAGACCTCAATGGAGAATTCATTGGCCAGATATATGAAGCCACTCCACATACAGACGTCTCCTACTTCTATGATGGGAGTACCAAGTGTGAGATGATGATCACCAAGATGATTGGTGCCAAAGCACAGATCTACAATCGTCGTCCTGGAGATATCAGTGTGATTACCTGGAAAGTAGAAGTAGACGCCTTGACTGGTAAGAGATCCTTCTCCAAGCAAGAACATCTCGTTCTGGACTGGCTCAAGCAACATGGCGAAGTAGGGGGTGGGCAGTTCAGCTACACAGGGAATAAGAATCCAATTGGTATCCTGTCCATGGGACCCTCACAGGAATATGATCCTGCAGACTACGGTCAGCGCGGTGTATATTTTGATGAGGTCATCGAAATGCCTCACAATACGTTAGACATGGAAGCCCGAAGATTGTTCATGCACTGGAATCAGGCACATTCTCCAGTAAGTCTTCAGCCAGAATCATGGATCAGCCCAGATGGCACAAAGATTTTCTGGAAGTCTACCGGTCTTGGCAAGTGGAATTCCAAAAAGAGAATATTCTTCACCTATATTGGACAGCGTACTTGTAAGGATGTAAGAAATCAAATCCTGGGAGGTTCCATTCCAGATCCAGATCCAGATCCAGACCCAGATCCGGACCCAGATCCAGATCCAGATCCAACTTGTACTGCTCCCCAGGGATGGTCTATTCATGACATTGGAAATCCGAATCTTGCCGGATCTACCTGTGAGCTCGCACCGGACTCCCTCCAAATCAACGCGTCAGGATCAGATATCTGGAAATCTGAGGACCACTTTCATGGAGCCTTTCAACCACTGTCAGGAGATGGAGAAATCATTGTGAGAATTACCGCTCTGGACAATACACATGAGTTCGCCAAGGCGGGTGTCATGATGAGAAGCAGCCTCGATGCGGATGCGGCAAATGCGATGATGTATCTCTCGCCTGTCGGTCGATGGACATTCCAGAGACGCCTGACAAATGGTGGAACCACCTCCAGCACCAAAAGTAATGTTGGAACGATTGCGCTTCCTTACTGGGTCAAGCTAGAGCGACAAGGAGACATTTTCACAGGATATTATTCTTCAGATGGCACAAATTGGAATCTGGCCGATTTTGACAACATTCAAATGGGAGCCGACATCCAGATTGGGATTGCTCTCACCAGCCATGATGATGATGTTCTTGGTCAGGCGACTTTTGACAACATCTCTTTTGATGGCAAGGATGGCGGAGGCGGCGGTCCTGATGTCTGCGGCACCCTTCAAAACTGGACCGGACAGGATATTGGCAATATCGGGATTGCAGGCTCTGCTTGTGAGTGGCCTGACGGCAGAATTGATGTATCAGCTTCAGGAAGTGATATTTGGAAGAGTAAAGATGAATTCCAGTTTATCTATCAGGTTATGTCTGGCGATGGAGAAATCATCGCAAGAGTTACGGCTCTGGACAATACCGATGAATATGCCAAGGCTGGTGTGATGATGCGAAATGGTCTTTCTGATGGAGATGTGAATGCTATGATGTATCTCTCCCCTGTTGGGCGATGGTCCTTCCAGCGACGCGTCCAAAAAGGAGAAACAACAACCAGTACCAAAAGTAATACAGGTGTGGCCAATATCCCATACTGGGTCCGATTGGTTCGTGCAGGAAATACTGTTACAGGATACTATTCCTCCAATGGCACCGCCTGGACCCTGGCTGACTTTGATTTTGTTCCAATGGACAATGACATCTATGTAGGGCTTGCCGTTACCAGTCATGACAACGGTACATTGACCAACGCAAGTTTTGAGTCTGTCTCATTCGGGAGCAATGCCTTTACCTTCCCGGTCGAATATCTCGATTTCACCGCAACACCTGATCCCGGTCATAACCGAGTAGATATTGGTTGGGTAACAGCATCTGAACAGAACAACAGCCACTTCACCATAGAAAGATCTGAAGACGGTTCTATTTTCCAATCTATCGGACAGGTCCAAACCCAAGGCAATGGCACCGACATTCAAGAGTATCAATTGTTCGACAACAGTCCTGTAGACGGAGTGAGCTATTATCGCCTCAAGCAGACAGATTTTTCTGGAGCTTACAGTTATTCTGATCAAATTCAGGTAACATTCGATGCGCTATCGACTGGCTATCTCAAAGCCTTTCCCTCTCCCGCCAGAGCAGGTGAGCAACTGAATCTGGAATTCTTCTTACCTGGTTCCAAAAATGCACAAATTGGCATCTATAGTTCAGATGGGCGATTGGTCTGGAGCAAAAATGTGACGGGCGAGAGCACCGATCAGCAATTCAAGGAAAGAATTACGCTCGAGAATCTGACAATCGGACTGTATTACTTAACCGTAAACAATCCTACAGATCCACAAATAAGAGCCTCTCAAAAATTATTGATCATGACTGACTAGTCTCCAGATGTAGGAGTCTAACCAGACCAAAAATCATCCTGAGCGTCTGCTTCTTTCAGCTCTATCATTGAAAGAAGTTTGGGAAAGCAGCTTACAAACTATTGTTGGCTAATCTTCTTGCAAGAATTCCCTCACAGACGCTCAGGATGAGCCTTTTTTCTCATCACCTGCTTCCTTTCTTTGTATAGTAAAAACGTCCTTTTTAGACGATCTGAGGAGGAGAACCAGATCACCACAGCTGCCCCTGCCCCCACAAGCAGCAACATCAACATCCTCGCTCCATGAGCAGCAACCGCAAATACTTCTCCACTCATCCCCTGTCCCACCACTGATTCTATCTGTAAAGCCGCAAAACAAAATATGATGACGGCATGATAGGCCCCAATTCCTCCCGGTATGGGCATGGACATCCCGATTGTCCCCATAATCATCAAGACCCCTGCTAGATAAGCTACTGTCATTCCTGCGTCTGACAGCTGAATAGGAAAAGCGAGGAAAACAACATAGGTCATTCCCCAATAGCAGAGCCAAATCAGTCCCGTATAAGCGAGAAATTTCCAGGGAGCCCGGAGATGAACAATCGACATAATGCCTTCCCACAACTTGTTGGCCATATCCTTGAGCGGAGATATCCATTTCCCTTCTTTGTTAAGCAAGAATTGCCGGGTCATGAATGCAAGAACAATGAACAACGCCACAATCAGCAATCCCTTTCCCAGACTCATGACTCCCATATCTGCTAGAGCTGTCTGGGAGAAATAATCAATCAATAAATCATACTCCCATAGAAGAACAGCAATCAATAACATGCCCAAGACCAGCAGATCCGCGATGCGTTCGGCGATCACAGTCCCAAAAGTAGTGGGGAAAGAGGAACGAGATTGTTTGGGCAAAACAGAACACCGGACCAGTTCACCGGTCCGGGGTAAAAGTTGATTGGCAAAATAGCCAACCATCAAGGCAGTAAATATAGAAGAGGAGGAGGCATGAGAGCCTCTGACCTCAAGTTGAAGTTGCCAGCGCAAAGCTCTGAACCAGCAACTCAATAAAGATATTCCCATTGAAGCAGCAATCCATCCCATATGCAAGTCTCCCAATTGCTCCAGCAGTGAGTGGACAGAGACATTTTGCAGGACCCATAGTAACAGGCAAGTGCCAATGCCAACGGCCACTACATATTGTGCGATATGGATGATTCTACTTTTCAAAAAACGAGTGATTATCAATAGATGAGTACAAATGACAATCTGAGATGACTCAAAGGTACATAGGAGAGCCTTACAAGCGTCCGATTACAGGTTATTTGGAGAAAATCTCTTCTTGAACCAACCATTATTCTGGATAATTGGCAAAAATAAGTATGCATTTTTATTCTTTTAAGCGTCATTCTTATAATTGGCTCCATCCTTGCTATAAACGTGGTGATTCTTGAGGGGTTTTGTTCCATAAAATGGAATTTGATCAAAAGTGAAAATGACGATTCAGATAATGAACCGAATGACCATGGGAAGAAACGATTAATCCCCGATAATTCGCAGTTCGTAAACAAAAGAGAAGATCTGATAAATCCTCAAGTATCTTTGTAATGTAAGATGTAAAACTGAATGAATTTTTAAAGTAGAAGAAACCTACGCTTCTTTTTTACATCTAAATCTTAACGAGGACTGTATTTATTTGATTAGCGGTTTTACCATCCAATGTTTGGACACAAATGAAGGTCAAAAAGCAACGCATCATTTTTAGTTACATTCTGCTTGAGTTGGTGTTACTCAACCTTTCCGCTCTAGCCATTACTTATTACAAATTTCTTTCTCGCCCCGAAGGAACATTTGAACAATTCCTGGGAGATAAATTTTTGTATCTCAGCTTGATCTACAACATTAGTTGGATCGCAATTGTGTTGCTCAACGGCAATCAGGATTTGTATGTCTTCAATTCTTACGGGAAGCGTCTCAAGGACTTGGTCGTGAACTCCTTCCTGCTGTTGGGCCTCTCCTCAACAGTTATTTTGCTGACAGATCTGGAAGCCCTTCCATTGACCATCCTGTTGGGACCGATCTTTTTGTTCGCATTATTGAATCTGACAGTCTTTTCGTTTGTGATCAAGATTGTAGGCGATCCTCGGAAACCTGTAAGTTTTGGGACAAAATTGCTGGTTCTTGGTGCAGGCAAAAGTGGGAAAAAGGTTTTGGACTATGCAGAACAGAACAAGCACCTTGGATTTAAGGTTCTTGGGTTTTTGGATGACCACTATCCTGGAAGCAATGGCATCAACCTTCTCGGGAGGCTCAATGATTTGCCAGAAGTACTGGACTCCAAGAATGTGGATGAGATCGTGATTGCCCTTCCCATGGACAATCAAAAAGAAATCAAACAAGCCATCGAAGTTGCAGACTATAGAGGCGTAAGAGTAAATGTCGTACCGGACTTTCCCGAGATGATTGGAAGTCGCTATAAGTCCTATAATATCGGCTCCATGCCGGTACTTCAACTCAAGGAGATTCCACTGGATCACTTTCACAATTTCATCATCAAGAAGGGATTCGACATTCTGTTCTCCCTGACAGCGATGATCATGCTTTCTCCTGTCCTGATTACGATTGCCATCCTGATCAAGAAAGGCAGCAAAGGGCCAGTCTTTTACAAACCTACCCGAAAGGGACAAGGAGGTGAGGAATTTACTTGTTATAAATTCCGAACCATGTATACAGATCTTGCGCCAACAGCAGGACAGAAGTCTACCACAAAAAATGATCCTCGCATTACCAAAATTGGCAGAGTCCTCAGAAAGTATAGCATAGACGAAATTCCTCAGTTCATCAACGTCCTCAAAGGAGACATGAGTGTTGTCGGTCCAAGACCACACCGCGTGAATCTCGACAACGAATTTCAGAAAATGGTGGAAAAATACATGCTCCGCCACTATGTCAAGCCAGGCATTACTGGTTGGGCGCAAGTCAACGGTTGGCGTGGGCCCACAGAAACCATGGAACAAAAGCTTGAAAGAGTTCGCCATGATCTCTGGTATATCGAAAACTGGAGTTTCTTCCAGGATATCAAGATCATCTGGTTGACCGTCTTTGGAAGCAAGGTCCACAACAATGCCTTCTAGGGAATTTCCACATCCATTGTTCAGAATTAGCCAGTCAATATATCAAAGCCGGAAAGAATTCACTCTTTCCGGCTTTCTGTTTTGTGAATGCAAGGGACAGCTTATTCTGTCACTTCAATTTCTACAAATTCAGCAATGTGTTCTCCCGCTTCTATTTCATCAAAAGAAATCTTGGTTAAGCCCTGATCATTGGTTAGAACGGTGGTTCCGGTGGAGGTTTCGACGCGGACATAAATCGAATTGGGACGATGAAACCAGGTCGTGCCACTCGCATAGGAGTTTCCCTCCAGCGCACGATTGGAAAAGGTAACTTCTCCCAAGGCATTGGTCACCCCAATATTATCGGGTCCCAATGTGGGGGTAATACCAGCATCTGCATCAGGATTATCTGTCAGATAGTCCTGATATTGGGATTCAAATGGGAACAAATAGACCCTGGCATCTTCCTGTGGTTCTGCCGAGCTGTTGGTGATCAAAATGGTCAAGTCTACGGTAGGCGTGACGTTGGGGGTCGTCTCCTCAACACAGGCGGTTACAATCAATGCCAATACAAAGATGTGAAGAGCTCTGCGAAGGAATCTGTTGTTGGTTTGTTTGTTGTTCATATAATGAAGTTAAGAAATGTGATGTCAGCGCAAAAAAGCGGATTTGAGGGCTTCTCAAAACCGATTTTCATGAATCTTTGACAAGAGAGATTCTCCTACCCAAACAGTTTCCCCAGCCAGCCTTTCTTTTTGGATGCGCCGGGGGAAGCGCCTTTTGTTTTTTCCTCCATGGCCTCTACAGAATCCTCCAGAGCGGATATCAAAAAATCATCTTCGATGGCATTGGCATGTGGAAGCGCGTCTTTGAACGCCTGAAGGGCTTCGGCCCAGTTGTGCCTGCCCTGGTGAATAGCCCCCATTTGTTGGTAAGTCAAGGCCAGATCTTTCTCTGCGCCATCTATTTGCCCAAAGGCTTCTACAGAAGATTCATATGCTTTGATGGTCCCTGCGGGATCACCTTTGTATTCCAATGCTTTGGCAATTTGGCGATAGGTCTCTCCCAATTGTTGGAATTCCTCCAATTCTGCAAATCGCTCCTGAGCTTCGATCAATCTTGGAAGTGCTTTCTGGTGATTGCGCAATCGCAGAAAGAGTGCTCCGACTTTTTGCTGGATATTGGCGATGTCTTTCTTCTCCTCCTCTGTGAACAATTCCAGCGCCTGATCATACCAACTCAAAGAAGCACCCAAATCCTGATCTCCAACCAACAAATCTCCAATTCTTTCAAAGCTTCGTGCCTGTCCGACCTTGTTCTCCTGCGCTTTGGCTGTTTCCAGCCCTTTTTCATACCAATCCTTCGCCAACTGATACCTCCCATATTGGCCAAAAACATCTCCCACTTCCAAATAGCCATCGATCTTCACTGGGGCAGCTTCATCTGAATGAAGGTCTTTTCGAAGGCTCGCCAGGGTTTCGTAGGGATCAGAAATGGCCTCCTCTGCTTCTTCTTGCAAAAAATGGAGACGATGTGCCAAAGCTGCCAGAAAGGCGGGGGCTTCTTTTTCCAAACGAGACACCATATATTGATCTGTCCATAGCAGTCCGACAAGCGGAATGGTCGAAATCAATTCCTCCGCTTCGGTTTCGAGTGCCGGAATCAAATGAGATTCTTCATTCAGAATTTCTTGAAACAGACTCGTCTCCAAATGCAGGATATGGGCAACAATCTGGACGGGTGTTTCTTCACTCGCCCCTACTACATCAGCAAATTTGCTCTCAAGGACCTGGCCCAATGACTCAACTTGTTCCTGACTCAAATCCAGACCGATATGCTGAAGATGGGGGGCCTGACTTGTACAGGCTTCAATCCATTGATCACGACTGGCAAAAGAATCAGTCTGAATCAGAATCAATTGGGCTTCAGGGACGCGGGCTTCCAATTGTTGAGAAAGGATACGCCATTGTTCTTCGTTGTGAGTAGTCGGGTCAGAGTGTTGCATACAACAAAGGTAGGAAATTTTGTACCTTTGGAGGAAGCAATCATTGCCACCAATGAAAAAAATACTAACACTTTTGATCGTTTCAACCCTCCTTGTTTGGGCTTGTAATCAGAAAACACAACAGGATCACTTACATTCAGCTGGAGAGGAGGATTCCTCCAACACTCATGAAGTCAGTGGCTCGATTGATTTTGGAAAATATCTGAAGGTAGCAAGCTTGATGCATATTGTTACGATTCCTGTGAAACAAGACCTGTCTGAGGAAGACAAACAACAGTTGATCTCTGAATTAAAAAGCCTTCAGTCTGTAGAGGGCGTCCAACATTTGCATGTAGGCATCAAGACAGAGACAGGCGATGCCCGCATGGCAAGTGGAAATTGGTTGGTGTTGTCTGCGGCCTTTTCAGGTGTGGATCAGTTGGCAGCCTATCAGCAAAACCCCTTTCATCTGGAAGTCAGAGAACGAAGCAAGAAATATCTGTCAGGCCCACCTACAGTCTACGATTATACCATCCAGTAACTTATTTACATGCCTCATTCGTCCCTACCGGTATACACAGAAAAATGGCCCTTCCAGAACTTGCTGGAAATGGCCCGTCACCCTATCCGATTCAGCGACAAAGTATTTGATTCTGCCGGGGACTCAGCTCTGGTCAAGGTCCCAATGGGCTACTTTGTAATGACAAGAGATCCCGGCTTCATCAAGCATACCCTGCAAACCAATCAAAAGAATTACAAAAAAGATCCAGGCTATGATCAACTGGCTTTGTTTCTCGGACAAGGACTGGTTACGAGTGAAGGGGATTTGTGGAGAAAACAACGTCGGATTGCACAACCTTCCTTTTATAAGACCCAACTGGAGGAGCTGTACAAGGACATGGTGAAGGTCGCAGAAAGCTTTGTGGAAGAATTGGGGACGAAGGAGGGTGAAGTGATCGACATTTCCCAACAGATGATGGCCGTAACCGCAAAAATCGCGATGAAAGCCTTATTCAGTCGGGACATGACTGGAGGTCTGGTGGAGATATACGAAGCCATCAGTTTTGGTCAAGAGCATGTCATCAGTCGAATCATGAATCCCCTGTCGATCCCTTTGTCCTATATCAATGGAAAAAAGCGGAAGTTCCGAAAAAAGAAACAACTCATGGACGAGTTGGTAACCAGCCTCATCGAACAAAGAGGTGCTGGTCAAAGTCAGGGCAATGACTTTTTGCAAATGTTGATGGATGCCCGATACGAAGATACTGGAGAACCGATGGAACAGCGGCAATTGCTCGACGAACTGGTGACAATCTTCTCCGCAGGTCACGAAACCTCCTCCAATGGCATGACCTGGTTGTTCTACCTGCTGTCTGATCATCCGGAAGTTGTCCAACGACTTCGGGAAGAACAGATGCGTGTATCTGGTCATCAATTGCCAGCCTTTTCACACTTACGCCAGTTGACCTACCACAGACAGGTCATCGAAGAGAGCATGCGTTTGTACCCACCGGTCTGGACCTTGGGGAGACAGGCGATTGCAGCAGATGAATGGGAAGGAAACCAGATCAAAAAGGGCATGATCATTACCTGCGCGATTTTTCATCTGCATCGAAATCCACATTTGTGGGAAAATCCTGAGCGATTTGATCCAGATCGCTTTTCGGCAGAACAGCAGAAATCCCGTCCCAAATCACATTATCTGCCATTCGGGGCGGGACCTCGTATGTGTATTGGCAATCATTTTGCCATGATGGAAATGCAGTTGCTATTAGCAGCTATGATTCATCGTTTCGATTTCGAACTGATCAAGGATCAGCGCATAGACACGGAGCCATTGATTACCCTCCGCCCAAGATATGGGATGAATATGCGGATACGCAAAGCTAGTTCGCGCTTGCGAGATTCATTGCCTTTGGAGTCATGATGTTGGCGATGGCCACCCATTGCTGATTCCAGCTTCCCAAAATCGGATAGCCGATTCGAGGCGGCTCGACTTTGTGGTAGTGCGTTCTTCCGGCAGCTTTGCCTGTACTTTTTCCATGCATCAACACATAGCCGATGACATTGCCTTGCTCATCGTAATTCACTTCTGTAACCACCCCTACATGAAAGATTGCACCTCTTTTGCCAGGGGTACCAGCCATAGATTCGATGGTCAGGTTTGAATACCTCTGATTGGGCCTACCAAAGAACATCACAGATCCTGGCTTGATCAGATGACGAACCTTCATGGGGTCCTGCACCAGTACCAGATTGTTGTTGTCATGGAACCATCGTGCGATCGATCTGGAATCTCTGGTTTTTGATGGATCGGGATATTGGTACTCTCCACATTGTGAGGCAGCAAAGTTGACCATTCGGAAGAAAATCCCGGAACAATCCGCAAATGCGCTTGGAGGGGTCTGGGTATACATGATTTTTTGTTGCTCTAATCCTTCCGCGAATGTTGTTAGCTTAGAACTCCAGGCTTTTTCTTCCTTGACACAAGCTGCCGTCTCAGGAAGCGAGGTCTGTGAACTGGCTATGGGTGCTGAAGGAGCAGCTGGAGGTGTCGGGACAGCTTTGGGTGCATCTTGTTTCTTTTGTTCTGTCTGCTTTTTGGCGGGAGTTGGCACATAATTTTCAGCGATGATCTGCTGTGTATTTTTGGGAGTCATGATATTGGCGACTGCGACCCATTGTTGATTCCAGTTGCCAAGAACGGGATATCCCAAACGAGGGGGTGCGATTTGGTGATAATGACTTCTTTCTGCAATCTTACCTTTCCTTCTTCCGTGCATCATCACATACCCGATCACATTGCCCTCATCGTCTCGTTTGACTTCAGTTACAACGCCAATATGACTAATCACACCTCTCACGCTAGAAGTTCCTGCGATTTTGTCAATGGTAACCTCCTGGTATCGCTCTCCTGATCGCCCAAAGAACATGACCGATCCGGGACGAATCATGTTTCTGCTCTTCAGCGGATCCTGAACCAGATTGAGATTATTGTTGTCATAATACCATCTGGCGAGAGATCTGGAATCTCTTGTTTTGCCTGGATCTGGATAGACATAATTTTCACACTTGGATGCGGCGAAGTTGACCATACGAAAAAAGATCCCGGAACAATCTGTCAGCGCTTCTGGCGGGGTTTGACTATACATGATTTTTTGCTTCTCCAGATTTTCGGCGAACAGACTCAGGTGAAAACTCCATTCTTTCTCATCTGTGATACAATCTGTTGTTACGGGAGTGGAAGCAGGAACCGGAGCTGCGGTCGTCTTGCTTGCCTGAATTTTGGGAAGTGCAGAAGTTGCATTCTTGTCAATAGCGGGGCTGGGGTCTTCTACCGACATTGCGATGGCAGAATTGTCTCTCTTTGAGTTTACAGCCACATTCGCTTTCGGGCTTTCCGTTACTGCTTCTTTTGTCTTTGCCTTATTGGGATTGCTGATGGATTCTGTTGTGGAGTCTTTTGTGGTATCTTTTTGAGAAGGCATATCGGTGATTGGACGATCTACCACTGCCTGAGCGACTGTGAGGGAATTTTCTGAGCGAACCTGACTTTTTCCATTAGATTTCCCAATGAAAAATCCAATGAGTCCTCCTGCCAGAAGCAGGCTTGCATAAGTAAGTAGTTGTTGCATGTAGGGTAAGGTTTTAGGGTTGTTTGAAGGTAGAGAAAAAAGGATCGTATGTCCCCGGAACTGGCTTATCCGGTGAGAATTCCTTCCCCAACAGGATTTGATTATACCTGAATGGGAATAGTTAACAGCAAGGAAATATTAGAAAATACCAAGAATGGCTGAGGATCTAGATGATCTATAGGAGGGGGTTGCTAAGAGAACGGTTTCAGGGCATTTGGTATTGTTCTATTGATCAATTGTTAGGGAAAATGTCTTGGCAACAGATCGCTGATCAAGTCTGGCAGGAAGTCCATGTACCTCCTGCTCATTCTCCCTAGATCCCGATGAATCAGGCTCATCATCATTGGCAAAATCTGCCTGTCAAGGGGCTATTTTTAGGAAAAAATCCAAAAGTCGGTTGAAAAATCATTCTCCGCTTGCATTTTCTCTTATCTACCATATGAGTTAGCTACTATCTTATTTTTTTGAACAAAAGAAACCAATTGGTCTGCAAAAAGTCATTTAGAAGGGGTAGACTATCTGTATATTTTTGAGAAACAAACAATCAATAACCATCTTATGTGCTCCATGAAATATATCATTTGTTCTCTTTTCGCTTTTCTCCTTAGCATTCCCCTTTTCAGTCAACACCAAGACCGCCTCTATGAAATCAAGGCACTTGGGACGGAGATTGGATCTGCGACAGTTTCCAAACACATCTCAGGGGACACCACTTATTATCTGACCCAAAGTCTGTTGGAAGTAAATCTCTTGATCAAAAAAATTCGCATGGAGGTCACCAATCGCACGAACTACTATGAAGGTCAGCTCATCAGCTCTGAGGCCACAGTAGTTGTCAATGGAAAGGTACACACATCTTCTTCTGTCGTTTGGCAAGACCCTGATTACCTTGTTCGGATCGATAATGACCCAAAAGAGCCTATCAACTTCCCTGTCGTATATAGTGGCACGCTTCTGTATTTTCAGGAACCGCAAGGGATCAAAGAGGCGTTTTCAGAAACCTCTGGCCTATTTATGCGGGTCGAACAGGAAAAAGAAGGGCAGTATACTGTTACAGATCTCAAAAATGATCGCGATATGCTTCATTTTTATGAAGAAGGCGTGTTGACCAATATCAAGATCAAACACCCCTTGCTTACCGTATCTATCAATCTGATCAAACCAATAGATCCAGCACAATAAGCCTCCTGAATATCCCATCCTAAACACAAGTATTATGTCGAACAATGCACATCCATACGTGGACGCAACAAGAATTGATTTTATCAATCCAAAGGCGGAACGCGTATTTCACAAACGTATGCAATCCATCTCTGATTTCAGCCAACTGAGAACCAGACATTTAGGCGATGACTTCAGTCGATACGGCAAGCAGATGGATCGTTTTTTCTATCAACAGCCGATCCAACAGCTATGGCAAGCTTATACCCAGCAAGCCCTCTATCAGATGTGGCCCGGTCCCTTGGTCCAGTTTCTATTTGCCTACTCCAAACCCCAACGACAGATCTATTATGCCTCTGACACAGAAGGGCCAGCGGTGCATACAGGACTTCAAGTCTACTGTCTGCTCAATGTGGCTGGACCCATAGGCGTAGTAGGGATGGAGGTGATGGACATCAATCCAGAAACCTACACCATTGAGCTGGCTTATATCGAAGGTGGCATGTTTCGCGGGCTTCAGAGACTCGAAATGGTCGAGCAGGTTCTTGGCGGCACACAGATCATTCACAGCAGTTATTACCGACCCGAAAAGACTCTCGGTTGGCTCCTCCCCTACAAATATTTCCACAACAAAACCACCCATGAATTTCACAACAACATTCAACAACTCCTCAATAACACCTCCCATGAAAACATCCAAAAACAAAACGAAAACAGTCTTCCTCACAGGCTCGGATGGTATGCTCGGCAGCAACATTGTGCGTGAGTTGATCCAACAAGGCTACCATATCAAAGCACTGGTTCAAGCAGGTCGCGGGGCTGAGACCATCAAAGACCTTCCCAATGTCCAGCTAGTAGAAGGAGATTTGACAGAAGCTCAGCAAATTCTTGACAGCATGGCTGGATGCGAGTATGTCATCCATGTAGCCGCTTTTGCTGCCTCCTGGCCCACTCGCTCCCCCAAGTACTTTGAAGTCAATGTGGACGGAACCCAACACATGATCGACGCAGCCCTTGCCCATCAAGTGAAGCGCTTTGTACACATCTCCAGCTCCAATACACAAGGATTCACCGAGTCCAAGCAGGAAGCCGGAACGGAAGAAACGCCTTGGTGTGGGGATCAGGGAATGGACTATCTGCTCACCAAGCGGTTGTCGCATGAAATGGTAGAAACAGCCGTTGCAGACCGGGAGTTACCGGCCCTATTGATCTGTCCGGCATTCATGATCGGCGAATACGACGCTGGACCCACCTCCGGCCAATTATTGGTGCGAGCCTGGAATGATCCCTTGAGTTTTTGTACCTCTGGAGGCAAAAATTTCGTCGCTGCCCGAGACGTGGCAAAAGCAGCAGTCAATGCCCTGAAGATGGGACGAATTGGCGAAACCTATATCTGTGGACATACCAATCTGGAGTTTCGGGAATTCTTCAAGCAGATCGAAGACGTGACGGGCAAGCCCCAACCCAAATTGGTCGTGCCGGGTTTGTTGGTAAAAATCATGGGATGGGTAATGGGGCTGATCGGAAGAATCTTTCGGAAGCAACCCCTGATGACTCTGCCGATGGCAAGAAGTGCTTGTGCGCGTATGTATTATCAACAAAAGAAGGCAATCAGAGAGCTCAACATGCCTCAAACAGATCTTAGGGTCGCCATTCGAGATGCCTATCGCTGGTTTGGACAACATCAATACCTCAACAATTATGAACTCCATGAAACTCACTAACAAAGTCGTCATCATCACAGGCTCCAGTCAGGGCATTGGCAAAACCACTGCACGATTGATGCTGGAGCAAGGCGCTAGCGTCGTCCTCAACGGACGAAATGTTCAACGCCTGGAAGCAAGCGCGATGGAGCTATCAGCTCTGGGACCTGTCCTGGCGATTCCGGGAGATATGAGTCATTGGCCAGATGTCCAGGCGATGATCCAATCCACCCTTGATCGATTTGGTCGAATCGATGCCATTGTCTGCAATGCGGGCATCAAGTTTGAGGACTCTTTCTGGCGAACCTCTCCAGAGACCCTCCAAAAGATCATGGATGTGAACCTCCTTGGGCAGGTGTTTCCGATCAAAGCAGGGCTGAAAGCGCTACAAAAAAGCCGAGGAAGCGTGATTCTGATTAGCAGTCTGGCTGGATTATATGGATTGGCTGGAGCCTCTATTTACTCTGCCAGCAAAATGGGACTCACTGCTATTCAGCAAGGTCTCAGCCAGGAATTGGCACATGATGGCATCCATACTGGTGTCATGTATGTCGGCTTCACAGAGAATGACCCAAGTTCAGGCATTCTGAATGGAGAAGGACAACTCGAAGCGTTTCCGGATCGCAAACTCAAACGCCAAGCGCAAGCGGTAGTTGGGCAAGCGATCATCCACATGATTCTCCATCGCAAGAAACGCAAAGTGATGACAGGAATGGGAATCGCCATGGATGTAATGGGCAGGGTCGCTCCAGGACTCCTACGAATGATTCTGGCGAAGCAGAGTCGAGCGGTCGCAGCGAGCGCACGAGAGGTTCGAGAGTTGGATTCGTCAGCAGTATTGGTATAAAGACCTAGACACACTTTGGCACAAAATAGATGCAATGATCTGTATGACCATTGCATCTATTTTATTCGGATGTAGCTCTTGTGAGAACTGAGAAGGCATTTTAGGACAAAGGCGTATGAGCAAGACTTCAACAGGACCTATGATCGCCCATGAATCAGAATGAGCTGATGAAACAAATACTCATGGGGTTCTCTGGGCAATAAAGAGCGAACCTCATATATTTTGTTTTCGATCCTGTAATAGTGAGGAAAATCACTGAGTAGCTGTGGTGGCGCTTTTGTCTCTGCCAGAATTTTTTCCAGCGCTATTGCCTCCTCCGTGCTTGCCAGATGCCATTCTTCTACAAAAACAACATCCCTGACATTACTCAATCGAAACAAAAACAGAGCGCGAACAACAGATTCAATGCTCAAAAATTCCTTGGCTTGATAATGCCTATGAAGGTTTTGAATGTTGGTCTGGATCAAGGATTTCGTTGGAAAGGAAAACCCACGATAAAAATCATTGATCTGATTCATCTCTCCATATGAGAGTTTTCTTGCCAATGGATCTATGAGGGATTGATTGGCTTTGTTGAGGAGACCTGCCTTGAGAACGATGGTATCAATGCGAAGGGAATCCAAAGGAAGCTCTTCATCTATCTCAATGGGAACAGATGCCGGAATAGAACCTGCGGGAATCGCAAACTGTGCACATACGCCTGACATCAGCAGGCTGAACACCCCAATTGTGAATAGGCTTTTGATATGATATGTCATAATACTTGAATGTAAACAAATTTAGTTGTTGGAGGATAATACAGTGGAACATAAGTTTATTATGGTTTTCCCTGAACCCCCCTTTTCGCCTAATATCCCCCCTCAAGAGGTGGGACTGGCAAGAATTTTCCTTCTTTTCAGCAGAAAAGGCCTTGTGCGAAGTCCCATTTGTAAGGGGACGGGCCAGTGCGAAGGGGTTCTCGAAGGAATCACAGAAATTTTTTGTTACGCTGTAATAATACACGTCATCGAAGCTATTTGATGTTTTCAGCATCCCCCTCTCACTTGCTCGCCCCTTTTCGACAAATCGGAATCTTCGAATCGGAGGATTTCGACCGTTTGGGGAGATGGCAAGCGATAAGGGGATTGATCATGGGTTCAGAAAAATTGATTGTTATCAACTCATAACAAAGACACCCAAAGGGTATCGGGATCTTATCTGATGGTAACTGGGGGTAGTGGATTTACAGCTTGAATGGTAACATCGATGCTGATGGCACTCAGCGTTGTTGTTCCCGCAAGAATTTGTACAACCATCTGAAATTCATTGAATCTATTGTCTCCCAATACATTTCGCCCACAGATTGCCACACATCCTTTGTTCCCCATTGTATTGCCATCATGTGGATCTCCATCTCCAATATGAATGTAATAGGGACTGTTGTTGATTTTCCACCCTCCATGACCACCTATCGCATTGGGAACCCAACGAGCACTGTAGGGAGCATTGTAATTTCCAGTCATTACATCCTGGTGGTATGGAACCTGAGTAGGTGTATTTTTCACAACGCCAACTCTTACCACATCATAATCTATACTAACTGGTGTTCCATCATCCATTGTTCCACTAAGTGTTGCCCGATAGGTGGGTACGATGTAAATATTCCCATCATTTTCAGGATAACTTCTGATGAAAGCGACCCCAGTCGGAACATTGGATACCTCAAGTGAAACAGGCCTCGCAGGGGTTGGAGCAGATTCCAATTCTGGAGAAACCGGGGCAGAATTCACCCCTGCTGTCTCTGCCTCTCGAGTTGGCACATCCGGCATGGTGGGCTGGGCATCTGCATCGTACACTGTTTCCACGTCATCATCGGTTATATCATGCCAATTCCCATTCAGGTCCTGAATACGCCTTGTCTGTCTGCCATCAGGATCTACCAGGAGCATAGGATTGCCTAATACATAATTATAGGAGGTTTTGGACAGGTATTTTTCTGCCAATGGATCCACACTGTTCCATCTGCCAATACTTGGATCATACATTCTGGCCCCAAAGTCAGCCCATCCAATGGCGAGTTCATCCTGTCGCTCTTTGCCTGTCAGCACATACTGATTCGGTTCGGAGGGTATTCCGACACTGCCTGCACTTGTCATGCGCATCCCAAAAGGATACAGATGCTCTTCTTGCAAGACTTCGGTATTGGGATCTATCCACCGATCCTCATTCTCATCAGCAAACATGATTCGGTTGTTTCCCAAGTGATCTTTCAAAAAACTCTCATACACCAGCTCATTGTTGGAACGCCTTACTCTGCCTTCTGCATGTGAGAAGAATATCATTTCAGTACTCCCACTGGCTGCCCCATCTCTGTCTTCATATTGAATGCCGCCAACATAATCTGTTATTTTTCGCAACACCTGTCCTCCCGGCTCCACTTCGAAGACAAACTCTACCAACTTCTGCCGAAGTTTGGTCCCATCCGCTGCATAGATATAAGAGACATAGTTCAGCCCTTTGGTAACTTTGGTTGGCTTGTTGAAGTGGTTGTATACGACCTCATCGATTCCTTTGTTTTTGTCTTCGATCATATTCCCGTTGGCATCGTAGAGATAGTCTGGACCAGAGGTATTCCCGTCTTCAAACTGTTCGATTCCAAGGTAGTAGGATGACAATCCAGCATCTGAGACGGAGGTGAGTTGATTGCCCTGATAGCTGTAAGACAGATCATCCATCACCCCAAACCCAGATCCGTTTTTGCCCCTGCGACGCAGACTGAGCAGGTTTCCGCTTTTGTCATAGCTGACATTCTCCAGGCTATAGCGGTTCTGATTCATCAAGCCTCCCTGCGCATCTAATTCTTCATATTGAGCAGCAGTTAGTCGGTTGAGTTCATCATAGCTAAAGAAATAGTGCCGGGTGTTTTCTCCATCTCCAAGTGTTTGCCAGCTCATGGAAGAGATATTGCCATTGTATTGGGCGTTGTTGCCTGAATTGTATTCCAGGCTGAAGGAGAACAAATCTTCATAATTGCCAACATTGCTTCCTCCCGGATCATTGAAGCGGGTAATCCAGTTGCGAATGTTGTATTCATAATCTCCCAACTGCAGGTATTGATTCCCGGCCTCATAGTGTAGATTCTTCTTCTTCAACTGCCCCAATGGATCGTAATGTTGCTCAGCAAGACTCACAAATTCTGTCTCATGGCCAGGATTCTCTGGATCCTCAGTCTTCTGCTCAGTTCGGATCAATCGACCAAAAGGATCGTAGGTATAGGATGTGTAGATTGTAGCGCTGCGCTCGTAGGGATCATAGCTGCCACTCCCATCATGTCCAATATGTTCCCGTTTGCTAAACAACACTTTTCCCACAAAATCAACTTCATTCCAAACCACATCTCTTCCCTCCACATGATTCTCGGCGATGGTCTGGATTTCATACCCTTTATCATTATAATGTGTTACAGTCATCATCCAGTCCCGCATATCACTGTCTCCTTCCAATACCCGAACCTTCACAGCGGTCAGCATGCCTCTTGTATGTACACTCGGCACCTGAGTGGGGAAATGGGTTGCGTCTGCCACATAATCATAAGCCGGATCAGCTACCCCATTGCGATCAAAATCATAATCGTCATAATAGGTAATCGTATGAAGGTCAATCCATGAACTGGGAAAGGCAAAATTGGTGTAGCCATGCCAACTAGAAAAATTGCTCCCATCACGACGCTCATGTAAGGTGGTCTGTGCAGTGACATAGCTTTGTAGGCTGGACCTGTCTCGATTGAGCACATCTGAAAAAATCCCAGTCTGAATGGATCGCCCCAGCATATCGTATTTGGTGAATGTCCATTCTTTTGGCGACTTCAATCGCTGATTCCCATCCTGGGTCAAGACGATCTCATCCAGCTGGTTGTAGACAAATTCTACCCAATCAGCCCCAGGAATACGTTTTCTGATCACTCGCCCAACACCATCATACTCAAACTGAAATGCATAGTCGGTCAGCAGAGCCGAGGTCAGTTGATACGCGCCTCCATATCCACTGCTGGTGCTATTGGCTTCGAACTTCTCCACCCCTCTGGGTTGAAGTACATAGATCAGCTGTCCTTTTTCGTTGTAGATATAATAGGTCCGGGCATCAGCCCCACTCACTTCTTTTTGCTGCATGATCTTCCGGCCTAGTTTGTCCGTAAAGGTCCAGGTACGGATGTTGTGCTCATCCCGACTCTCTGTTCGGATCAACTCCCCTGCGGCATAATCAGTGGTGTAGTATTGGTTTATTTGTGGATTTACCCCAAACATGAACACGTTGTGAGCAGATGTGCTGGCTTGAATGCTGGTGCGGAGGGTGTGTCCTCCTCCAGGTTGCCATGCTGCTCCAGCTGCGCCTGTTTCGGTTATCCTGTCAAGGGGAGATGCCTCAAATTCGCGCACAGAATAAGCTTTGTTCAAGTCAGCAGTCGGGATATGGGGAAAATTGCTGCTGCTATAAAACCCTTGCTGAAAAGCCGTAGGCAGTCCTCCGGCTCCATTATGCCGAAAACTCCCGTTTGCTCCCGTAGCAACATAGGGCAAGTCTATTTGAGTCTCCTGACCAGCACCATTGTATCGGTGATACTGAACAAAATCTCCACTGCAATTGGCTCCACCATCCACAGAAACCTCCTGCAATGGACGCCCCAGTCCATCCATATATCCAATCTCAACAAGAGCTTCTGAAGAATTGCTCAGATTTTCCACTGCTGTTGGATTCTGAACCGCCACCTGCATCTTCTTGCTCACTACATAGTTCTCACTTGAACTAGGCGTAAGGCTATAATCGGAACAGCGAACACATGGCAGATTGCTGTCATAGATACGGGTATTGTCTACTGTCGCGCTTAACTCCCGTTTGTAGCTCCCCTGAGGAATGGTACTATGCTGGAGAACATTTAGGCCCTCAATGCTGGAAGGAACGTTGATGCTCAGTTGATGTGTCTGGTTTGTTCGGGCAGCATCACTGAAAATTCGGAGAATCACCTGTCCATTTGTCTGTCGCTCCAACCGAAGATAGCGGGTAACCCCATTCGTTGGAATCATCGCAGGCCCGGATGGAGACAGATATGTCGTTCCGTCCTTTGCCCGAATCCGCACATAAAAGGTCGAAGAATTGCTGCTCAATGGGGACAAATACTCAATGTAGATCCCATCCTGATTCGTATGACTAAAACTTGGGGTGGGCGTGCCCACTACCTCAGGCACCTCATTGTAGCCATTCTTCGTCCCAGCGGTCAAGCCCGCAATGATATGGCCTACTCCATGAGGCCCGCCTGCTGTTGGGGTAAATTCCAGTTCCATAACCCAACTCTCATCCAGTGGAGAGCCAAGCTTTCGATAGACACGTTTGTCGGCTCGGTCCCCACATTCATCGAAGACGACCTCCCCTGATTCGATAAATATTGACCCATCAGAAGCAAGAGGAGTCCCACCGTATTCCGGTTCGATAAAGATCTCATTCCATACATGAGATCGATCGTAGGAATCAACATATGACCAGTTACTCTGGCCTGACATGACATACGGCAGAATCAATAGCGCAACTGCTAATTGATATATTTTTAATTGAATAGTTTTCATGATTGGTATTGATAAATGAAGTGAGAAAATGTTGGGCAAGACCTGAGCAGGAGAGCCAGCATCTACTGACGCTTCTCTTTCCACAAAGGGGTTGCATACGCAGGTCTTGAAGGCTGATTCAAGAGGCTAGTATCTTCATGACTACTCCAACAACCTCTTGGCAATCAGAGGAGTCAGAAATAGGGTCCAAGGAATGTGACACATCACCTGCTGATTCAAAGCACCCATAATCCTTGATTGGAGAGTCCGTTTAAAGAGATCTCAATCAGATCAAATTCATGAAGGATGTCATTCGTGAGAATCTTCAACAGGAAGATCGATGACACGGCTTCTGTTTGTTAATTTCGATAGTGATACTTGTACTGTTGGATATAATTGCCATCCTGATCGCGGACATATTCCAGGCGTCCGAAATCATCATATTCGAAGTAGTTGCTCAAACTGCCTGCTTCGGAAACGGTTTGTTGCCTCAAGGCAGGATCATAGACGATAGAGGTCATCAGACCATCAGATGGATGAAGACGGAGCTCGTCAATCTTTGGTGCCCCGGAACCTCTTTTGATTCTAACAGTATGTCCACTATTCAGGCTGAGCGTCTTCTCCCAAAATGTCCAATCTGTTGCATTGGGGAGTAGTTGGTTCAATGAGCCTGCAATCACTCTGGGGCGTCCCTTATACCAGAAGGATATGGTATAGGAGCCCGATTCAGAAATGACCTTTTCGACTTTGGCTGAAGAGGTTGGCATGTGAAATGATTTGGTCCCGGTCTTGCTGTCATTCGTCCAAGTACTTCCGCCTACAGTGATGGTCCAATTGCCATCAGAAGTAGCTCCAGCTTCTTCAAAACTACTGTAAGCAATTTCCTCTGCCCTGGCATTATTTACCTGAGCAACCAAGGCACTTTGATCATGTGCCCAGATAAATGAAACGGGTTCTCCAAATGGTCTTTGAAATTGGACGACCGGTCCCTGGTTCGCATATTCCAGCTCTGTTTTTTTCGTATACATACTTGGTACCGGGATCACATCCAGGTATTCTCCACTCCCATTTTGGGATTGGGTAATGACAACAGGGATTGGGGATTCAAAAGAATAGGTCTCAAAGGGACGAATATTTTTGTCCCCTGATCCAGAATTATTGAAATCCTCAAAGGTTGTAACTGAAGCACTGCTCATCGCCAGACTGCTGCCAGTCCCTACCCAACTTTGAGTCTCAATTGGAATCCCAACCATATTGTCATCCAGAAGATCATTGATGGTCAGGGAAGAGTTGGAGCCAAGTGAAATGAAAGGAGCATAGTCCCTGGGAAATTTATACCGATTTTCGACTACTTGCCCATCGCTGTTGGTCACCCTGGAACGTGTCATCTGTGCGTGATTCTGTCCTTCATAGAATCTTTCAGTCGTAGTTGACACTTGCCCTGATCCGACCTGATTGAAGGTATAATGAATGGTCTGCGACAGCTTGGGCCAACCAGAGACGAACTCATAATCTATGTATTCCACCCAGGGATTTGATACCAGATTGATATTCAGAAATCGTACTTCCACCCCTGAAAATATTGTTCGAAACCCTGGAACAGTACTCACTTCATCAAAATCAAAGGAATTGACCTCTTTGCTCATATAGGCCTGATCTTCTCGGTATACTGTCTTTTCGAGCAGTAGACCTCGCTTCCAATCCATATCTTTTTTGGATAAAAAGGGATAATAAAAGCTTGGAATGTCCTGATGAATATCATATTCGCCCCATTCTGTTGGCAGGCTTTGGATATTTCCGACATCAATCCACGCCATCCATTTGAGGGTAGAAGGAAGGACGTCTGGATATTCGAAGGCTGTAGAGTGCTGATATATGGTATATCCATTGCCTGGTTTTCTGACTTTGACCATGCGGTATCCAAGGTGGCTTCCTTGAGTGGAACCAAGGGCACCCGGATGGTCGGAATCCATCTCAAAGACCAGATAGGTAAATCCACTGATCTGATATTGACCATTATTGACCGCCGTAATTCCAAACAGGTCCTTGAACCATCCAAGAACGGAATTAAAAAAACTTGAATTGGGATTAGGAGCACTGTTGACAATGACGGGAGTTCCTGATTCTTCATAAAAATAAGTACTTCTGAAGTGCTCGGGCTTCGCTACCAGAGAACCGCTTGAGTAGCCCAGATCATTGCCTGAAGGGTCATACATTTGATACTCATACTCCTCGATCACGGGAATTCCTCCATCTTTGTCCAGGTCTGTCTTTCTGGACACCCGAAGACCGCCGGCATCAAACTCATGGATCACATAATTGATTTGGTCATTTTGTACAGACTGCACAATCTGAATCCAGGAGCGGGTATTGTTCCTGACATTGTTTCCAAGGGCATCAAAGGCTTTGGCACGTTTTGCTCTGAGCAGATAGCTTTCTCCGGATTCCAACTCATGGAAAAACGATCCGCTCACCATGGCAGTAATTCCATGGGGAGAAAAATCGCTGTCATCATCGTAGGTATCTACCGGAGTCAACAAAGTCAACTGAGGAGGATTCGGAGTTTGGCCTGCTTGTACAGGTGCTCCAGGACGCTCTTCTACAATGATTCCTCCATCGATATCTACTGTATAATACACCCGAACAATTGGATTTGGATCTCCTACCTTCATCAATTCTACCACATTGGGGGTATAAGAGTATCCATCGGCAAAGTCCGAAGCATGTTCATAGGCATACTCCACTTCATATTGGACTTCAACTGTCTGATCCGGCCCTACAACAAAAGGACCATACTCAACAATCTCCTCATCCGTAGCGTCTGGTTCATTCCAGGGTCGATCAACTTCAGCCAGAGGTTCTTCTGTCTGATAGACAATTTCTTGAAAATCAATATCTCCAACATATCCATACGTATGCATCTCGTACTCAAATTCTGTTGTTCCTCTGGTTGGGTACTTCACTTTTGTCAAGATCCCCGCACGAACAGCAGGATAGGCGGGTTCTCTGTTTGTGCCTGCTTTGTTGATCAGTTGGACATCGTCCATATCTACCGTCTGCAAGGAGGAAGCATTTCCCAGGCCATAGGTATAAAAGAACAGAGGACCATTGTCCACACCTCCCTGATAGCCGGGTACCATGAAGTAGTTGCTGTAATAGTTGGCTACATTGTTTTGGGAATTGGCATTTCCGTTGAAATAGCCCCAATGGTCCTGAGTGTGTGCATCTTTGGGAGGTAGGGCTATGGCCTCATCATAGGTAAACTCATATGCTGGAATGGATAGGCTTTCATCACCAGTGAACTCTTGCACTGACACCAGCTTGAGTCTTAGATACTGATATTCGTCCTCAGACAGGATTCCCGAAGATGGTTCATCAAGCAGGGGATTTCGGAAATAATCCGTGGTGAGCCGAAAGACCGTTTGGGGCGTGTCATCTCTATCCTTGATAAGGATTTTGCTATATGCTTTGGGATTTCCCATCCCTGGGGCAGGCTTGACATCTTCTCTGTTCTGAGTGGCCTCAAATTCAACAGAAAGGCCATTGGTATTACAGGTGATTTCTGTCAATCGACGACCCGTAATTCGGTAGTGAGTCTGTGTCAATTTTCTGAAATCAACATTTCCATTTGCCCGATATCCGAATTTCCCCTTTTTGGTCCCGGAATATTCATAACTGTCATTGGCATAAGTGAAGCTGAAGGTTTCAGTATTAGAAGGAGCAATAATTGTCGTCAGATGCCATCCTGTAAATGGTGCTCTAATAGAGGAACTCTGCTCGATTTCATGGTTGGGATTTCCCAATGTGCTACCTGCTGGCACAGAATAGGTATAGGTTTCTGTTCGGGTAGCTTCTCGATTTCCATTTTCTCCAAAGATATAGGTTGTGCCATCTGGTGTTATGAACGTAAATGTCTGAAAACCTGTACCATCTGCGGTATACTCAATGTCAATGTCCTGGTAGGGATGAATATGGGCTTCTCCACTTTCATCAAATACAAATTTTCCTGAATATCCCATGAAGCTAAATGAGAAGGCATCGGGTTCAGGATCAGCCTCCTGATTGAACATATCGTGAAAAAAATGTGTTGTTTCCGGTGAATTGGGTAGCGTGGCTCCGATGTATCCAAACCCTTCCTCATCTGCCAGTCCTCTGACTGTCCGGGATACCATGCCTCCAGCACGAAGAGACCAACCTAAGCCTACCGAAGAGGCATTTTCCTCCACCCTGACTCCTCCTCCGTGATAAGAGAGGGAAATCGGCACACGCATTTCTCTCCCTTCCAGGGTCCAAATCGGGATATCAACCCCCGGAATGCCTGTATACAAGCCTACCGGAAAATCGAGATATTCTCCCAATCCAGCAGCTGTTGGGGAGGGGGGAATGTTGAGTGGGGATTCCTGCCCACGAACATAAGGGCATACCATCAGATATACCAGCATCATAACTAAAAAAAATAATCGTTTCATGATTGTGAAAGATGTAATATGAATCAACTAGAATAAATCATAGGCAATCATATTCTGCGAATTGACAGAAATATGAGACGTTTCAATACAGGTCATGGCTTCTTTTAGGAAAAAGAAGGGGGCTATTCGATCAGGCCTGTTCAGACCTGACCAAAACACATAAGAAATGGAGTGATCCTAGAAGCTGCTTGAGTTTGTTTTCATGGGATTGCTATGGTCCTTTTTTTGCCCGTCATTGTCGCCAGCATTCTCTACTAGCTCAACGAAAGACCGTTTCCTGGCCTCAAAGGCACAAAAAATGACCAATTACCCAGGTCCATTCAATGAACCTAAGAGACTGTTTTGAAATTTGTACTGAGAATTTTTATGGTGTATTTTTTTCTCAGACAAGGCTCTTTTTTGTTCTCATAGTGGTGCTATGAGAACAAAAACAGCTGTAGGATGAGGAAAAAATACGCATACAAAAAATAAGTGACAGATTTTCAAACAGTCTCTAAACAGTCTCTTAAAAAAGATCAATGGGAAACTGAATGGCGTTTTCTTATCCTTTCATGCTGCAATTACAGGAGAGAGTTGCAGCGTCCAGCATCAGGTTGAACACAGGTCAAGAATCCTCCATTCATCAATCGAATATCTATTATGGATGAGGTTGGGGAATATTCATAATTTGCTGAAATGTGAATTTGGTTGTACTTCAAAAGAAAAGGGACCAATCATCATTGGTTGACTCCCTCTGACAGCTAGAATCCATTAGGTAAGTTTTCCATTCAGGAAATCGAATCCTTGAATGTTTCATTGATAAGAATAACATCCAACTTTTCTGACCTAAAGGTATGGAAAAATCAACACATCCATTCATCCATTGTTTGAATAGGGCATTTGGGGTGATGAAACTACGCCTTTATTTATTAAACGTAAGGATATTCGGGCCAAACAAGGCATTGTTTTTTGTCAGACAACCATGTTCTCCCCCATTTCTGAAGTGCCATGGCTGTCTGTGAAATTAGTTGTACAAAGAGAGACGCTCACCGTCTGCTCCCTCATCTTTCCTGTTCACGGCCAATGAATGTTGGTCGATAGATGCGATTCTCACTGGGCAGGATCCATTCCAAACACAAAAAGGCGCATGGGTCCTTTCACCCAATGCGCCTATTGCTTTATTTGTTTGCGATTCTCTTGTGCCTAATTCATGGCCAAATCCTTCCCAAGATTGAGGCCGGTGTCTCGCTCCATCTCTTTGATGAGGAGGCGTGCGCCATCGTCATTGACATGATCTTCATTCTTGAAGAGTCGTGGGTCCTGCGAGAAATTACGGTAGTCAAGCATGGCGTAGAATCCGACCTCTGAGAAGAGGGAATCCAGTTTCTGTTGTTTTTCTCCGGGTAAGCCAGCCAAGTATTCTTGCATGGCTGGATATTTTACGCCGATGATCTTGACGCCTTTTTCTTTGCACAAGGCTACCATTTTGTGATAATAAGACACCTGGATGGAATCTTCCAATACCCCCCGATGATCACTGACACCAGTTTTTTGTGCGAATTCGAGTCGCTGTTCTTCGGGAATCTGTGTGCTCCACATGGAATGATCAGCCCGAAGTTGGGTATAGAGATTTCTGGTCTTGACCTGACCTGAGATGTTATCTGAGAGTTGTTTGTTCAGGAAATCAATATAGCTATCACTGAACAAGGGAACCATGTCTGCGAGGATGGATACCCCATTGTGACCATAGACATCATATTCGCCCATTTTGAGCACATACTTGTTCAGGAAGGCATAATTGGAAGACTGGACACGTCTGGCCCCAAACATTTGTGCATCTGCTGTCAGAAAGAGGTGTTCCACCTGATTGGGCTGATTGAGGACATATTTGAGTTTGAGATAGTTTTCCTTCAATCCATCTCCCCCAAAGGCAATGTTATAGGTCTCATCGTTGAGCATATCATTGGTGAGGGTTCCTGGATGTGAATCACCAATGATCAGGTTCTTCACATTGGAGGTTTCAAAGAAATTCTCAATCGTGGCATGATAGGATTCCTGCTTCTCATAATATTCACTGGTTGAATACAAATAAATATTCAAGGGAATAAATGGAATCGCAAAAAGAGCGCACTTACCAAGGAGTCTGAAGATATCTTTATACATGGCTACACACTGATCAGAATTGGAAATAAATAAAGTCCAGATTGCCTCCTGTCTGGCGGAACAAAATCACGAGCACAAGGATGGCAGAATAAGAAACCCAGCGAATGGCGGCGGCTTTTTTCTCATCTACTTCTAGCCCATGTGCTTTTTCGCGCTGGAACCATTCGATAAGGACAAGCGTGAGAATTGCCAACATGGCATAGATGACACTGTCTCGCATGCTATATCCTTTGAAACTGTGAGCTGGATTGCTGAAGACGCTGGCTGAGAACATGCCCCCGATATACTGGACTGCCTCCGTAACTGATTTTGCTCGGAAGAATACCCAGGCAATCAGTGTCAACAGAAATGTGGTCCCTACCTGGAAGATTTCCTTGACGTTAGGGAACCATTTTCCCATCGCCACTACTTTTGGCCTGTTTTTGTCCTTCAGGTTGAAAATCATGATGGGCATATAATACAGTCCATTCAGGAAGCCCCAGATGATAAAGGTCCAGTTGGCCCCATGCCAGAATCCACTCACCGTGAAGGTAACGATGATATTCCAGAATTGTCGCCACTTCCCTACTCTGCTTCCACCCATTGGGATATAGACATAATCGCGGAACCAGGTTGAGAGGGAGATATGCCACCTTCGCCAGAATTCTCCGATGTCTCGAGAGAAATAAGGCGTGGCAAAGTTCTGCATCAGCCCAAATCCAAATAGTCTTGCGGTACCAATTGCAATGTCTGAATATCCAGAGAAATCACCATAGATCTGGAAGGCAAAAAACAATGCGCCTATCCACAAGGCACTTCCCCCCATGGTTTCACTATTCTCAAAAATGATGTTCACATTATTGGCACAGGTATCTGCTATCACAATCTTCTTGAACAAGCCCCAAAAGATCTGCCGAACCCCATCTCTGGCCTTGGCATAATCGAATTTTCTTGTAACATGAAATTGTGGCAACAGATTTACCGCACGTTCAATTGGTCCGGCAACCAGCTGTGGGAAGAAACTCACGAAAGCAAAGAAGGCAACTGCATCTTTGGTTGGCTCTAGCTGCCGTCGATATATATCAATGGTATAGCTGAGGGTCTGGAAGGTATAAAAACTGATCCCTACTGGCAAAATGATATTCAGAGAACTCCTGTTCATTTGCATGCCGAACATCGTGAAGGCATCTACAAAACTATCTGTGAAGAAATTGTAGTACTTAAAGAAGCCCAGAAATCCGAGGTTGATCACCAAACTCATCGTCAGAAATAATTTCCGACGCCCCTCCTCTTCACTTTTGTGAAGTTGCTGTCCAATGACAAAGTCCGCCACAGAGCTGATAAATATCAGACTCAAAAAGCGCCAATCCCACCAACCATAAAAGGTATAGCTGGCAAGAACAATAAGAGCATTTTGTATTTTGAGGTTGCGCTGAAAAACAAACCAATACAGTACGAAGACAATTGGCAGGAAGAGCGCAAATTCAAAGGAATTGAATAACATAAAAAGAGTACCGAGTTGTGAGTAATGAGAACCTAGCTGAGCAGAAAAAACAGATCATGCTCAATTTGGAACTCGGAACCAATACCTAGTTTAAGACTGTAGGGAGCATACTATCGTATAGCTCGATGTAGTTTTGGACCACGACTTCGCGCGCATATTCCTCTTCTACTCTGCTTCTGGCATTGCGAGCTTTCTCCGCCATCTCTTCTTCATGCTCAAATGCCCAGCTCAGTTTTTCTGCGAAATCATCTGAGTCCTGGCTACGGAAATAAAGAACTTCAGGGTCTCCAAAGACCGCTGTATTGGCCGCGATATCGGAACAAATCAAGGGGGTTCCGACTGATCCGACCTCCAGGAGCATGATAGACATGCCTTCAATTTCTGATGGAAACAGGAAAAACTTGGCCCGATCTACCAATGCCATGAGTTTGGCTTTGCCATTGACATAGCCAATGAACTTGACATTGAGAGGTTCGGCCAACTCCTTTATCTTCTTGGTAAATGCAGGCATTTGGGACAAATCACCTGCAATGACCACAGTTCCCTGATAGTTGATTTTATTCAAGGCTCTCAACATATGGTGAGGACCTTTGATGCCCATAATCCTGCGAGCGGCAAAGAAGAGATATTCTCCTTCAACCTGATGTTCAGCCAGTATATTATCGGCAGCATCATAGTCAAAATCTTCAGATATCTCAACGCCATTGGGGATATACAATACCTCTCGACCATACTGCTCCTTGAAGTACTCCGACAAGGGTCTGGAGATAGCCGTCAATTTGGCTTTGGATCGAATGAACATTTTCTCCATACTCCGGAAATAGAACCGGGCAATGGCATTCCATTTATCTGTCTTATAAGGAACTGCATGACAGGTTGCAATCACTGTAAATCGCCTCAATAGCATAGGCAGAAAGAAGGCTGCATCCATTTTGTGGACATGAATCATGTCATACTTTCCATGCCGCAACATATGGAGCGTGCACCGAAGGAAATAGAAAAAAACGCCTATCGGCCCAAAGGGATAAGGAGAAAACTGAACCACATTTACCCCTTCCAAATGTCCCTCTGCAGCTTCATCTTTGTAGCAATAGATGGTAAATTCATACTGATCCCGAAGTTCGGTCAGCATATCTTCTACGACCCTGCTGGTACCTCCTTTGGAAGGAAAATATTTGATGCCAAGGATTGCGATTCTCGGTTTTTGGCTCATATGAGAGATATCGGTTGTCTTATATAGGTTTTTAGATCTAGTGTATCGGATGATATAATTACGAAAGCTCAAACATTCTGACAATACACACTGATCAGAAGGTTCAAACTGCTGATTCAATGGTTGGGAATGGGTTCTGAACTATCCAGACTATCAATCAGTTGAAGGTATTTTTTCTGGAAAGCTTCGTATGAAAATTCCTCAGAAATCCTCTCATAACTTCTGCCTCCCATTTGTTGGCGCAGGTCAGCAGATGAAATCAATTCATACAAGCGTGCTGCCATGCTCTCAACATCTTTCAATTCTGTGATGAATCCATTGTCATTGGTTTCGACCAGATATCGGCTATCTCCGGCATCTGTCGCGACAAGTGGCAGGGAGTACATCATGGCTTCCATCATAGAGTTTGCTATGCCTTCGAATAAAGAACTGGAAAAGTAGATGTCTGCCTGCTCCATCAATTCTGGCAAATACTTCGGGCGAATATGCACCTTCACATATTCTTCCAATTGATAATCCTTGATCCATGCGCGGATTTGTGCCTCTTGCTCCCCAAATCCTACAATGTGATACAGAATGGAAGAATTCAAGGGATAGGCATTCACCACATGCGCGATGGTTTTCAGAGCCGTGTGATAGTCCTTTTGCGGCACAAATCTGGCCACAGTCACGATATTCACCACCTCCTTCTCTTCTCGATAGATCCGATCTCTGGTGATTTCGATGCCATTGTGCTTGACCAAAATCTTTTTCTCCTTGAACCCATGAGTTGTGAGATAGGATTTGCCAGCATAAGAATTAGAAATCGAATAGTCCAGCAGATGGTTGTGCATAATCTTGAGTAAGACACGCTTGTATCCATCAATCCAGGCATTCCTCAAGCCACCAAACACATGCTTCACCCCTGCGATGCGACCAAAGATGGCTGCAAACATGGTATCACTGGGCAAATGTGAGAGAATGACATCCACCTTATGTTGACGTGCGAATCGGATAAAATACAGTGCCTTGCTGATGATTCCACCAGTCAGGAGGTGCAATTGAAATTGTTTTTCTGCTTCCTCTCTGAATTGATTGCTCAATTCAGACTGATTGCCAAGAACAAAGAGGTAGGTAGTATGGGTGTCTTGGAGTGCCTTGGTCAGGAGTCTGCTTTGTTTTTCGGCTCCTCCTGCTCCCAGAGACGGAATAAAGACACAAATGGTTTTCCCCTCTTTCATATTCTATTAAAGGTTATTTCTTCTTGAGGTGGTAAAGTATCTTCGGCTTCTCCTCCTTCTTCTTCCTCCTCTTCAACTTTCGGTTTCACATTGGGATAGACCATCACACCGATCAACAATGCGAATACGGGCTCGAAATAGAGATTTTCGTAGATGTAGAAAAATAGTGTAGCGACCACAAAGGCCTTCCGACTCATGATGAATTCGGGTCTGTCCTGCCAGGCATGTTTGGGTTTCCAGTGATAAATGCTGAACAGTAACAATATTTGCAGCAATAGCCCGATCCAACCTGTCTCGGCCAGGTACATACTTGTCGGCACACGTCCAATGGTATAGCCAGGATATTTCTCCTCCAACCATCCCATCGCTCCAGGCATATTACTGTGCTGTGTACTCCCAGGTCCCATTCCAATGAAGCTTGTGATGGGGTCCTCGACTATCAGCAGATAGGCAAATTCTACAGAGGCTCCACGAAGTAATTGACCAGAAGGGGCAAATTTTTGATGTTTGAGTTTTCCCCCAAACAGATATCGCTGGATGTATTCGGGTCTTTGGATCGCTTCTGAAAAATCTTCTTCATCTGATTCTTCATAGGTCTTGTTGAACATCGCACTGAAAATCATTCCTACAAGTCCTACCATCGCAAATCCAGCCAATAGTTTTCCGAAGTTTCGCATCACCGTTTTGACTCCTGCGATGGAAGCGACAAAGGCGATGATTAATCCCAGGAACAGGAAGCCCGCCTTATTATTCCCCAATGCCAGAGACATCATGAGAATCACCAGCACGACATCATTAGACATATAGCGGTTGACTCTCCTTCCTTGCAACCAGTAAGACAGAACAATCGCAATCACAACCAATTGGAAGTGGAGATAAATCCCATCCACGGGGAAGAGTCCTGCAACCATATCTGCCGAGCGGCCCTGCACCATCACGAAGAAGAATCGCTGAAAGAAGGCACAGAAACTGGAGGCAAGACCTCCCCAAACCACGAAAGTGAACAGATCGTGCTTGTCGTAGATATAATACACCGCCTTGAGCATGGTCATAAAGGCAAAGACCATAATGAATCCTCGCTGTGCCACAACCAATGCCCCAACCGCCGTATGATTGGCGATCATTGACAAAATCGACACCCCTAAAAACAAACGATATATCCACACCATCGATCGCGGAAACTGCGCTTTCCTGTCTGTCATGACCAAAAAGATCAGCATTGCGAAGCCTACCATCGTCAATAGTGGTAGCCACCGTCCAATGGTAGGAATATTGACGAAATAGCGATTGAGATAGTCAATCGGAAAGAATACTAATATAAATGCAGTCCAGAAGATCGTCTTCTTACTTTGGATAAGAATGAATGCGGCTACAAAGAAAGCTGCGGCACCGCCGATCAGAATGACTGGATTATCCATGGATTTCAGGTTCAGGTTCAGTATTTGTCTCGGTATCTGTAGAGTCAGATTTTATGCCAAGGATGTGCTCTGCACGTTTTTTCCAGGTATAATTCTCAAAAAAGTCTTTCTGAGCACTCCTTCCTACCTGCTCACGCAATTCATGCGAATCCTTCAAACGACGGATTTGCTGTACCCAATTGTCCACATCCGTAGAAGAAGCCAGGAGGGCATTGTCTTCATGCCTCAATACTTCCATCAAGACAGGAAGATCCGAACAGACAATAGGTTTCCCGCCTGCCATGTATTCGAACAATTTCAAGGGGGACATCCATTTCGCAATATCGCCTTTTTTGCTGCCTTTTTTTCCACCAATCAATACTTTGGGTTGATAAGGTGCCAACATCACATCGAACTCCCGCATAAATTCGTAAATTCTTTCTGGGCTTACAAAGCCATGAAAGACCATATTTCCTTGCCCGCAGACTTCTTTCCAATGCTCTACCTCATAGGGTTTTCCCCCGACAACATGAAATTCACATTCAGGAAGCATAGGGGCGAGTTTGGCAATCATGCCCATGCCTTTTCCAGGATAAAAGCTACCGATATATCCCAGTTTGAACTTTTCGGACTTTTGCTCATAGCTCGGATGATCGATCAGGTCACGAGGAATCTGATTGGTATCAGCACCATCGTGGGCCACCATTGTTTTTCCTTCAACCAATGGACCGAAGAGACGCACATATTCATCTGCGAGCGCCTGAGAGATAACAACCAACTGTTTGAAATGTGGAGATTTAAAGACCTGACGCTGCAGGAATGTATGCAGCCATTTGGAGGGTGGCTGATGGATTTCCAGACTCATAGGTGCTTTGACCAATCCCAGAAAGGCGATCAATCCCAACACATAATAGTCTCTTCCGAACAATTCTTTGGGTCCTTTGTCGGCCCGGATTCGTTGGATAATCTTCCAGGCATGATGAAATCTTCTCAGACCAGAAATGTTGAGGGATTTGATTCTATCCGCCTCAAAGGTAGGTTTGACACCATAATACTGGAAAATATCTACCTCTTTTTCTTGCTGATTGAAGCGCGCAAAGAGCACTACCTGATCAAAAAAATCAGAGAATGCCCGGCACATTTTCATGACCTGTATACTATTGGCAAATTTGGAAGGGATCAAGGAGTTGCTGAGATAGTATAATCGCATTTTTGCTGTTGTTGGCACAGGACTGTTTCTAGTTTGTCGACTGCTTTTTGGATATCAAAATGATTTTGGGCGAACATCTCACATCTTTCAGAAAGCTCTGACCATTGTTCAGGAGCATCCATCAGTTGCTGGATCACAGTACAGAATGTATCTAAGTCAGGCTCTACATGTCCTAGGCCATGCTCCTGAATCAGGGAATCGGGATCTACATTGAGCGACAATACGGGCACCCCTCTCAACCAGGCTTCAATAAAGGTATTGCTAAAGCCTTCGACATCACTGGTGCTGATCAGAGCTTTGGCCTCTCGAAGGGCTGCATGAACCTGCTCAGAGGTCTGATGCCCCATCAGTTCCACATTTGGCAAAGACTGTGCCTCATGTACGAGTCTTTGACTCAGAGAGTCCCCGGTTAGCTTACCGATAAGCCGAAATTCATAAGGCTGATCCTTCAACCGACGGGCAATCTCCAGCAACAATTCAGGGCGCTTGAAGTGCTTGATGCGGGCAATCCACAGAATGAGTGGCTTCCGTATTGGCTGATCAGAAGCATGTGGCTCGACAGGATGAGCATTGTATATATGATCTGCTGAGAGAGACAATGCCTGATGCAACAATTGCTTTTGCTGCTGCGTCTGAACCAACAGCCGATCCGTTTTTTTCAAGGCACGAAAGAAGAAAAACTGCTCAATGGTGGAATAGACTTTCATCTTCAGATCCTTGTAGGTCTGGCGAAACTCTGCATAGTTGAACTGCGAGTCTCGAGAGAAGGCAAATGCGACTTTCCCCCCTGCTTCTTTTGCACCTTGTGTAATAAATGGCAGGTAAGCGAGGGTAGCCCGATTGTACCAGAAATCCGCCTGAATGTCCTTCATCTTGGCGATCAGGGCTTGCTTGTTTTGCCATTTGAGATAGGCTTTCCTTTTGGGAATCCCGTGTACCGTGATGCCTTCCATCTGCTTGATTTGCTGATCTGAAGATTCACGGATATAATGGACTTCCCACTCCCGCTTGAGCAATTCTTTCGCAAGGTAGTAGCACTGTATCTCCGCCCCTCCACTGTACTCCAGATGGAAGTGAGGCAGGATAAAACAGATTTTGCGCTTCTTGCTCATATCAATATTTCTCTGATATTAGTCCAACAGATAACTGGATTTGGGCATAAAATTGCCTTTCTCATAGAAATCGATGTTGAATACTGTAAGGATCTCAAAGGTTTTCTGAATCTGTTCTTCGGTTACTTTGGCAGCCCATTTTTCTACCAGCCATTTTTTGCTCTCCCGCCGCTTGTTTGCATCTCTCAGGATCTCCTGAGACTCCTTGTTGGATTTGGCTGTAGAATTCGAGGCTTTGTTGACACGCTCATACATAAGCTCTGGCCGCTCAAAAGAGAATCGGTCTATCAAGGTGTCGATCACCAAAGTCGGTTCCATGACCATCTGTTCGTAGGACAGGACCAGCCAATCGGGTTTGATCTTGCGCAATGCCACAGCATTCTGAAAACACCAGTCTACAACAGCACACTCAAATTTGTCTCCACGGAAGATGATCTCCTGTGCATATGCGAGCTGATCCTGACTAAAATGTCGCTTGTGATCTGACTCCACAAATGACTGCAAACGTGGATGTACCGCTCTGGAAAGGGATACAGGGATAGGATGCCGAACAAGATAGACAATCTCACCATTGAAGGTATCAGCAAACCAGTCAAAGTCTCCTTCCCCTACAAACAACAATTTGAAAATGATGCGATTGGTCCGAAGCTTCCACAAATCAGAGAAGGGCGCTTGCCTGAAATAGCGCAAGTCAGAATCCCTCCCTTCTATGAAATGCTGCATATAGGTAGCGATCTTCGGGAGACTGCCTATTTCCATGAGACTGTCCCATGCCTGTAATCCCAAATTGTCCCGAACGACATCCTTCCGCAGGTTGAATGGTTCATTGACAATTTTGAATCCAGGCTGGGTGGCAATGATCTCCATCAGCCAGGTGGTTCCACTTCTTGGCATAGAGAACAGAAATATATTCTTTTCAGTACCAGCTTTGTGAAACGTGCTTGTGTGCTTAATCGCACTCTTCAGTTGATTCAGCATCTTCATGATTAGCTTTCACTAACAATGGGATTTTTGGACAAGGCTGCCTCCAAATCCAACACCTGATAAATCCGTGCTTCTGGATAGTCGTCTGCGTCTAAGTAGAAAGCATCGAGGATTTCATGGCTATGTCGGTCTATCTTGACCACACGTGCGCGAGAGACATCATCTCCAGCCCAGGTGGATTGCCCAACATAAAAATGATCTGTGGTTACTGCCAGTCCACGGGTCCAGTGCGTGGTCTTATCGAGGGTTGGTCGTCCCTTGATGGTATTGGCCACGACCTTTTTGAGCTGCTTGATGGCAGATTTTTTCCTCGGATCTACTTCAGTCTCTTCTACCTTCACCTTGATTCGAAAATCTACTTTTCCTTTAGGAGAAATCTTGGCCATGGTGGACCCCAAAGTCTCTGTCAGATAGAGGTCGCCATCTACCCAGATTCCATCATGAGGTCCGTACAGGTTTTTGATGAAGAGTTCGATGTCCTCATCTGTTACGGTTCCTTTCTCGATGAATACATCCTTCTTGAATCGAGCCACGCGACCATTGGTACTGGAGCGGCCAGTAACATATACAGTATCTCCATGTACCTCAACATTGTTGGCATGAAAATCGTGAAATCCTCTGAATTCCTTTCCTCGTTGGCTCCAATCCATGTCCTTATCGACAACTGCTCTCTCTGCATACAGGAAGGTCTCAGGCACCCACATGGCAGCACGTGGATTTCCTTCGAAATCATACAGAATCATTGCATCAGGCAGGGAAGAAGTAACCCATACGCCATCCTTGTCTACAAAAATCCCATGCAAATCAGACATCCACTTGTGCGAAAAACTTCTTTTGATTTCAAGGCTCTCCACGTCCAGAACAAAAATGGTGTTCCAGGTCGCCACAAATATTTCGTAGTTGTAAATGTATATTCCCCGTAGACCAGGCTTGATTCGTTCGTTGAATCCCCCCTTGGTCTTCACAGGGGTTTCAATTCTTTTTGTGCGCAAGATTTTACCAGTGTCATTGTCCAGTTCGAACAGTAAGCCATATTCGGTGGCCACATCATTTCTGTAGGACTGTGTTGTTACAAGTAGACTCATGATTTCGAATTCACTTTAGCTATTAGCCGGAAAGAAAAATTGATGAGATTCCGGTGAGAATAAACAGTGTATTAGTAGAGGTATACAAACGAAGTGTTCAAGCTGCAATTTTTAGATTTACGAAATATTGGAAAAGGCTTATTGCTGGAATCGCCACTTTTTAGACCTGATCGGATCAATTAGGTTACTTTTTGTCTCAAGATTCCTCTTTTCCATCTCGTTTGGTTCAGTTAATTATTAGAAATATTGGAGTTGGTAATCCGTCGAAATTCTTCGAAAGATTTCTTGATTGCCAACAGAAAAGAACGTTTCAGTAACAGGATGAGTGCGAAATAGCTGATGAAGGAAATCCCAACACTCACAATGAGTAGCCATACTGTGTCAATATCAAAATTGAAAAGTTCCTTGATCAACAACATACTCAGCGATATGATCAGGAAGGACCCAAAATGCTTAAAGAAATCCAAGTCAATATCCAGCTTATGCTTAGCATTGATAACAATCAGGATCAAGGCGTAGCTGACAAAGGTGGCCAAGGCCGCTCCCAACAATCCAATTTTAGGAATCAGCAGATAGTTCAGCAAAAAATTGGGGATTACGCCTACCAGCTGATAAATCAGTTGGTCCATGCTCTGATTCTTGAGTTTGATGAGCAGATAGTAGAATCTTTTGCTGGCAGAAAAAATGATTCCAAAGCCGATCAGAAGAACAATCAACTGCAATTGCTCAACGGGTCTATCTTCCTGTAGAAATATCTCCAAAATCTGTTGCATATACAAGGTAAAGCAGGTTAGCAAGCCCACTGTGATCAGCAAAAACAACAAGAGTGTTTGTCGAATTGTATGAATCGACTCCTGCTTAAAGCCTTTGTCCCATACTTTGGGGAGATAACTCATCATTTGCTTACGAATTGGCGTGGTAACGAAATCTATGACGCCGCAAGCCCTTATGATTACATTATAGACTGCCACAGCATTCAGATCCATAAAGGCGCCAATGCAGTATTTGTCCACCTTATTGAGCAATCCACCTTCAATTTCACTAATCGCTAATGGGTAAGAAAAAAGGAAGTATTGCATAAAGATCAGTTTGGATGGCCACACCATCTTCAAATCTTTCACCACCGATATCACCATGATGGAGATCATAAACAGATCCGTGATCACATAACAGAGGATGCCCCAGAAGACTTCTCCCTTGATCATCAGGCCAATGACAAAGGCTGTATAGGGAGACAGTTCGTACAGGAGAGTAAGTACCGAGTAGAGTTTGAATTTTTTTCGGGCCAATAAGAACTTGCTCACATTGGAGAAGCAGGTATTGGAAAGCACCGCCAAAGAAGATAGCTGGATGGCTGCGAGATATTTTCCACTAAAAAATTCTTCATTTAAGAGTGGAGCCAGCAAATACAACAATCCTGCTCCGAGGGTACCGAAGAGGACAGTAGGCAGAAAAATAGAAAAAAAGTGCTGGCTCAGCAGATGTTTCTCTTCCTTGTCGATGGCTGAAGCAAATCGCTGAAATCCCATTCCCAATCCAATAGAGGCAAAGGGTTTGGTCATTCTAATGTTATCCAGAATCAGAACAAAAGCGCCATAATTCACCGCTCCTGCCGCTGCTGTGATAAATGGGATGAAGACAATCCCCTTCATCCGGTTCAGCAACCCGCCAATGGTGATGAATAATGTATCAGAAAGAAATTTTTTCATGAATGTCCCTCAAGGGTGTCCCTGTATTTTTTGAAAGAGAATCATCATTTTGACTCTCTATCATCTTGGATGAAGATTTCTGTTAATATCGAAGGGTGAAGGAATGCAACATAAGTACTTTGAGAGCATTCGAGAATCAACATTCGACTTTGGATATTCGCTATTGAACATCCTACTTTTCACAGATGAAAAGAAAATAGATCTACAAATAAAAAGGAAAAGAACGCAATTTACGTTGCAAGGGGTGTTCCAAATAGGGACGAATCCGTCCTCAAAACAAGAAAAAATTGTCTGAATGGTTGAGCTAGCCTCCTCAATGGTCGCATGTGGGGGCTAAATCGCTCAATTTTCCCAAAACATTCAGATAATGGAAGTATGTCTGCGTATGAAAAGAACGGAATTACGCTTGGTCCTCCCCCGTTTGGACTGTAAATTGTCTATGTGATTCGTCTATAATTATGAACATGTGTGAATTCTTACTGCTCACTGCAAAAAATCTGCTATTCGGGACTTGATTCCATGTGTTCAGCTCAATTTCTTCTTCTGAGACGTCATTCATACTAACTTGCATGAATATTTGTCTTACGTTCTTTCCTGGTGTTATTCTTGCAATGGCAGGATATTTGTCTAACATCTGAAAGCTGCTTATGTCGAAATCATTTCTACTCCCTCTGGCTCTTACTGTTTTATTGATTTTCCAATCTGGATGTATTTCTATTGATGACCTTACCTCTTTCAAAGATGCACAGGTTAGTACAAAGAACATTGTCAACTATGGACGATTTCCAACGTCAGAATACATGATCAGACCTTATGATCTGTTGAACATCAATCTGAACAGTTATGAGACCACTCAGAGTACCACCACATTCATCAATGGCAACTCATCCGGTGGGAGTACAAGAGTAGATGCTGCCTCTCTGTATGTAACCAGCTATACGGTGAATGACAGAGGTATGATCCGTCTCCCATTGATCGGAGATCTGAAAGTAGGAGGACTCACCACCGCCCAAATCAAGGATCTGGTGGATGAGAAGCTTAAGGAACACCTGAAGTATTCTTCCTCTACCGTCAAGCTCGCCAGTTTCCGTGTGACACTGATGGGAGAGATCAATGCCACAGGCGTTTATTATATTTACAACACAAAAACCAATTTGCTTCAGGTCATCGGGATGGCTGGAGATTTTACTGATTTTGCCGACCGCTCAAGAGTCAAAATCTTCAGAGAGCATGGCCAAGAGACTGAAGCAGTATTTTTGGACCTGACAAAATCTGAATTCTTGACATCTGATTATTATTTCTTGCAACCAGATGATGTGATCTATATCGAACCACTCAAAGCCAAAGCATGGAGTCTCAACACCAAGACTGCCAGTGTATTCTTGTCTGCGATTTCGATCGGCATCACGGTTTTCAACCTGGTTGTAACACTTCAAAATAATTCAACTAGGTAATCAGCCAAATTCGTTGTATTCTTCGTATAAATAATTTTTATCCAACTCTAAAAAAGTCCTGATTGTGAATCATAAATTTCAAGCCGGAAAGGCCGAATCTGACTCTCTTGACATTAAAGGATTTGTCTTTAAATTATTCGACCACTGGTACTACTTTGCTATCAGCGTTGGATTTTTTGTCGCCTTGGGACTCTTTTATATCAAAAAGACCTCCCCAACCTTCAATGTCAAGGCTACCATGCTCATCAGTCAGCCTACCGAAGCGGATATGCCCGGAGATGCGATCATGGAGAGTATGCGAAAATATGGATCTAACCGATCATTGGACAATGAATTGGGCATTTTCACCTCCTACAAATACATTCGGGATGTCATTCGCCAGCTCCACTTTGAGGTTGTCTATTTCGAAAAGGGGCTATTGCGGGATGTCGAGATGTATAAAAATCTCCCCTTTGAGGTACAATTGGATAGCTCGGCCTTTCAAATGGCCAATGTTTCTTATTTCATCACCATGCTTCCCAATGATCGATACAGAATCAGTATCGATGCCGATGAAGGCTATCAATTGGTTCGGATGATGGATGACAAAGTTAACTCTTATCCGGAGGCTAAATATAAGTATGAGGAAGAAGGAAAATTTGGAGAACCCTTCTCAACAGATAAATTCACTTTCACCATCAACAAACTTCGGGAGTTCAAAGTAGACAATTTCAAAAATCGAAAGCTGTATTTCTCAGTCAAAAAGCCACAGGCTCTAACAGACAAATACCGCAACAAACTGAAAATTGATGTCAAAGGAGAGGAATCATCTGTTGTTGATATTTCTCTCAAAGGCACAGTCCCGAAAAAAGAAGTAGAGTTCCTACAGACTCTTTGTGATACCTATATCAAGGATCGTCTGATCGAAAAGAACCACCTGGCAAGTAAGACCATTGAGTTTATCGATGTTCAGCTGAGTCAGGTCAGTGATTCGCTTCAGCAGGCAGAAGGAGATTTGGCGCGTGCAGAGCGAGCTGCCGGAACCTTTGATCCTTCGGCTATTGCGGCAGAATACAATACCAGATTATTGAACACGGATGAGAGTTTGGCAAATTCAAGAAGACAGTATCAATACCTCAATGCAGTCTTGCTTGATCTGTCTGACGAAAACTCTATCAGTGGTATCAGCCAGCCGGTCCTGGTTGGCCTGAATGATGCGACCCTGGATGCAAACCTGATCAGCTTAAAAGAGTTGTATGCAGACAAAACCACCTATGACTTCCTGCAAGACAAAATCAAGAGTGAACTCGCTGATACACAAATCAAGGACCTGATCAAGCGAATCACAGAAAGTGTTCGTGGACTGATTCAAAACAAGGAACTTGAAATTCAGAGTCTGGAAGGTCGAAGAAGATCTCTACGTTCCAAATTGGCTAGCCTTCCCAGTAACAATCTGGACCGGACCAACATCATGCGGCGAATCAATATCACCGACCAACTCTACAACTATCTCGTCCAAAAACGAACAGAGGCAGGCATCACCAAAATTGCCAATACCCCTGATAGTAAAGTATTGGATGATGCAAGAATGGTCGGAAATGGCCCTGTAGGTCCCAACAAAGGCTTGATCATGGGATTGTCCCTGATGTTTGCCTTGCTGATTCCCATTTTGGTGATTTATGCCAAGGATATGTTCGATGACTCTATCAAGAGTCAGAACCAGATCGAAGAGATGTCTGGAGTACCAGTGATTGGAACCATCGCCCATAATAGTGAAGATGAAGAATTGTACGAGCTGAACAACCTGACCTCACAGGTAGTAGAGTCGTTCCGCTATCTCAAGGTCAACCTTCAGTTCATTGGGCCCAATTCTCCCAAGAAAATCATTGGCCTGACCTCGACCATCCCACAAGAAGGCAAAACCTTCTGTGCCTTCAACCTGGCATCGGTTACTGCAGTATCCGGCTCCAAGGTTGTGGTTGTAGGGGCAGATATCCGTAAACCAGCCTTGTATCGAATTGCTGGTCTGGAAAACAAATTGGGACTCACCAACTACTTGATCAATCAGGCGAATCTGGATCAGGTGATTCAGAAGACACATCTGAAGAACCTCGATGTCATCACCAGTGGTCCCATTCCTCCCAATCCTACCGATCTGTTGAACAAACCCAAGTTTGCAGATTTGCTGAAGGAATTGCAGGAGGTATATGATTATATTTTCATTGATACTCCGCCGATTGGATTGGTGTCTGACTTCCTGTTGATTTCCCAGCATACGCATTTCAATCTCTACGTCATGCGGCAGGGGTTCTCCAAAGTAGACTTTGTACAGGAAATCACAAAAGTCCGATCTCTAAGTCAGTCAGACAATATATTCGTCGTCTTGAACGATATCAAATTCTCCTCAAGGAACTACTACGGCTACAAATATGGCAAGAGCTATCCATACAAATATGGATTGGAACCAACTGCAAAGCCATATTCAAGCAAAAAGGGATTAAGTAAACTGTTTAATAAGAAGAAAACTATTTCTGTATGACTCTGAACAATCAGAAGATTCTCATTACCGGAGGCGCTGGATTTATTGGAAGCCACCTTGCAGACCATCTCTTAAGCCTTAATTGTTCTGTCATCGTCCTTGACAATCTGGAAGCATTTTATGACCCAGCGATCAAGCGACGCAACATTGCTCACAATCTTGACAATCCCAACTATCAGTTCATCGAAGGGGATATCCTCGACATGGATACCCTGATGGGATTGGATGATGATATCACCGCCATTGTACATTTGGCTGCCAAGGCAGGTGTGCGACCTTCGATTGCCAATCCTGTTGCTTATCAGGAAAGTAATGTCAAGGGTACCCAAAACATGTTGGAGATGGCCAGAGCCAAGGGCATCACACAGTTCGTATTTGCCTCCTCCAGCAGTGTCTACGGGATCAACCCGGATGTCCCCTGGAAAGAATCGAACTATGTGCTTCAGCCCATCAGCCCTTATGCCAGCACCAAGGTTAGCGGCGAATTGTTAGGCCATGTGTACAGTCATCTGTATGACATCCGCTTCATTGGTCTTCGGTTCTTCACCGTCTATGGACCGCGACAACGCCCGGATTTGGCCATCCATAAGTTTGCCCGCAAAATCCTCGCCGGGGAAGAGATTCCTGTATTCGGTGATGGAACCACTCGACGAGATTATACCTTTGTCGCCGACATCGTACAAGGCATCACTGCCGCGATCCAGTATGACAAAAGTCAATATGAAGTGGTCAATGTTGGCAATTGCGATACCGTAAGCCTGTCTGATATGATCTCAACGATTGAGCAGGTATTCGGGATAGAAGCAAAAATCAACAGGCTGCCCATGCAGCCGGGAGATGTCCCACAGACCTTTGCAGATGTGAGCAAAGCTGGCGAGTTGTTTGGATATAAGCCAAGCACTTCCTTCAAAAAAGGCATTGAAGCTTTTCATCAATGGATCACTGCGGAGCAAGTGGTGGAGGCATAGATCAAGACATTTCTTTCAAAGAATCATAAACAGGGGGCAAAGTGTGACTTTGTCCCCTTGTTCTTTATTGACACCAGTTTTTTTGTGATTCGAAGTAATCAATAGAGAGACTTTTCTAAGCACATTCGCGATTCATTATATTTTTCGAAATTTACTAAAAAAAGTATTTTCTCATATAGGGTTTGATTTTTGTAGTCGAAATATATATATTCTTCTTACAACCTATAAACAAACCCAATGATAAAATCTACACTACAAATGAGAATCCATCTTCTCTTCAACCTCCTATGCCTGATCAGTTGCCTGATCTTAATCACCTGTAAACCAGAGCCTCCGGAAACTGATCCAGAGGAAGAAAAAGAGGATCTGCTGCAAGTCCAACATCCGACTTGGTTTAACATGGATTCCGAAGAAGTTGAGAAGATCCTTCAGTTGATGGAATCTGATGGCAGCATCACTGAAATTTCTTTCCCAGCTTCAATTCCTTCCATCTCTAATTCCACCATATTATTTGATTCCTTGCTAGAGCAATCTTTGGGTGTAAGGTTTGATAGCCTCCAATGGGAGCAGCCTGTTAGGGGCCCTGAGCCTCCCCTAGCGTGTCATCTTGAAACCATTACGATGAGTCACCCAGAAGTCGAAGGAACTTACTCCAAGGAATTTTGTGTGGGAAAATGTCCTGAGGGTCAAATCTGTATGATGATTAGTCTAAAGAATCAGAAAACACAGGAGAGCCGAACGTACTGTGCTTGTGGAAATCTTGAGGATTCGGAAGGTGATTTGGATGAGCCGCCTCCACCTCCTCCCTCTACTTGTCATGGGCAATTCACTGTTAAAATTATTCGAGGAAAATATATCCCAACTCATAAATGCAGAGGAAAATGTGATCAAGGCAAGAAATGCAAACATGCGACTAGAACAATAAAATTGCCTGGAGGGTATATCATGAAAAGGCTTTATTGTGCTTGTAAATAATTGAGGAAAACTTTCTCTGAAGTCTTTCGTTGAGAAATTCTAATTGATATGCTAAAGCTGTTTTTGAATGGCTTAACATTGAAATCGAATGGTTTCCATTCAAAAAGCTGAATATTTTTTCGGATCTGCTTCCTTCATCATTCCGTAAGCCACTCGAAAGATATCCTCTATCTGGGGTTTGGACCAATAATCGCCATCATCCCCAAAGGAAGGTCGATGTTCTTTGGCTGTCAGGCTCGTGGGGGGGGAATCGAGGTAGCGGTAGCCTCCCTGTTTTTCCAGCACTTCCTGCATCATGAAGGCAGTGGCTCCTCCGGGTACATCTTCATCGACAAAGAGGATTCTGTTGGTTTTCTTCAATGAATCCAGGATTGAGGCATGAATATCAAAAGGCAGGAGTGTCTGCACATCTATGACTTCCACTGAAATGTCACAATCGACCAACTGTTCGGCCGCCTTCATCGCAAGACGACAGCAAGCGCCATAAGTAAGCAGCGTAAGATCCTTTCCTTCACGCAGCACTTCAGGCACCCCAGGCGGAATACAGATCTCATGCAGATTCTCTGGCACAGCTTCTTTGAGTCTGTATGCGTTCAGAACCTCTATGATCAGCGCAGGATCGTCTCCTTTCATGAAAGTGTGGTAGAATCCAATGGCTCGTGTCATGTCTCTCGGGACAGCGATGTGCATCCCTCGTAGCGCATGAACCAACATCCCTAATGGAGAGCCGGAATGCCAGATTCCCTCTAGCCTATGGCCACGAGTTCGAATGATGGCTGGTGCCTTTTGCCCGCCATGGGTCCGATAATGCAGGGTAGCCAAATCATCGGATAATGGCTCCAAACCGTACATGAGGTAATCCAGATACTGGATTTCTGCAATGGGTCTCAATCCTCTCAATGCCAACCCAATGGCCTGTCCCATAATGGTCAACTCTCGTATCCCGGTATCCATGATTCGGCTCTTGGAATATTTCTCCTGCAGCCCTGCGAACCCTTGATTGACATCCCCGAGATTGCCTACATCTTCTCCAAAGGCCAACAGCAGGGGATTGCGTTCCAACATATGATCAAAGCCTCGATTTAATAGAGAAAATCCACTGATCATTTCTGGGGTTTCTCCATATATAGGTTTGATTTCGTCCACCTGGACCGGGGAGAGGTCAGATTGACTGTACAGATAAGAATCATATTGCGCACTTCCTGCCTTGTGATAGTCTCTGGACCATTTGGCAAGTGCTTGTCGGGCAGCAGGAGATTCTTTATGAGTCAGTCGAAGGATATCATGTGACGTCTCAGAAATTTGCCCCATCGTCAGGAAGGTTTCTTTCGAAAGCTGCTGCAATATCTCTATGATCTGTTTTTGAGACGTGCTGTTTTTGGCGACCTCTCTTCCCAGGCGAATGAGGCTTTTTCGGTCCTCTCTGATCGGATGCTGCAATTCCTCAAATGCTTCCCGTTTGGCTTTCTGGACGAACCTTTTTTCCTCTTTTTCCAACGCCACCAACTCTTCTTCAGAGACAATGCCCAATCCGAGGACGAATTCCCGCATTTTCAGATTGCAGTCATGTGCCTTTTCCCAGGCCAATCGTTCTGCTGTTTTGTATCGTTCATGACTTCCAGAGGTTGAGTGTCCCTGTGGTTGGGTCAATTCTGTCACATGTATCACACAAGGGATATGCTCAGTCCTTGCAAGCGTAACGGCTTCGTCATATGTTCGGATCAACTCCTCATAGTGCCAGCCTCTTACGGTGAACAGTTCGATCCCTCGGTCTTCGGCTGTTCGCTGGAAGCCTTCCAGCATTTCTGACAAGCTCTTTTTGGTGATCTGAAACTCATTGGGGACAGAAATGCCATAATCATCATCCCAAATAGAAATAACAGCTGGTGCCTGTATCACTCCTACAGCATTGAGCGCCTCCCAAAAGTGTCCTTCTGCACAGCTGGCATTCCCAATGGTTCCAAACACCACTTCCTTTCCCTGATGAGAAAAGGTGGAAAAATCTGCCAGTTCTGGATTTTCACGATATAACTTGGAAGCTTGTGCAAGTCCAACCAAACGAGGCATTTGGCTTGCAGTGGGAGAAGCATCAGATGAGGTATTATGCAGTTGAGTTTGATCTTTCCAATGCCCCGCATCATCCAGCAGGCGGGTAGCAAAATGTGCATTCATTTGACGGCCTGCAGAATGTGGGTCTGCTTTTACATCCGCATGTGCATACAATTGGGCAAAAAATTGCTTGACAGTAGCTATGCCTTTGGCGAAAGCAAACGTTTGATCTCTATAATATCCAGAACGCCAATCTCCCTGTTGGAAATATTTGGCCATAGCGATTTGCGGAATCTCCTTCCCATCTCCAAAAATACCAAATTTGGCTTTGCCTGATAGGACTTCTCTTCTTCCCAACAGACTTGCTTCGCGACTCTGATAGGCTAGCAAATAATCATCCAACGCATCTTTTGGGCTGAATAGGGCAGGTTCTGTGGACAACAACTCCGAAGATTCCCGATTCATAGGTAGACATTTAGCCAGAAAATTACGGATTTTCCGGTCCTGTTGCAAAGATTCTATCAGGAGGCCTTTCGATTCCATCAGCCTTTTGGCGATGTCCAGAAAGGATATTCTTGATCATATCACCAAAAATCACCAGATTGATTTTGCTCAGTTCTCTTACTTTCTAGCCTACAACATTCCTAATTGCCAGTACTATGTCTGGATTCTACCGACTCTTCTGTTTCTGTCTCCTGATTGGAGGGACACTCTTCAAGCTTCAGGCCCAGCCTATCGCTCAACCCGTCAACAAGCATTCAATCAAGCAGATCTATCTCAATGTGCAAGCACCTCCTCCTGAATGGGCCTTTTGGGAGCGTCAGTTACTGGATTATCTCTATCCAGCGGCTCTGGAATTTGTTCAAAAATATACACGCTCGGATGGAACATTGATCTGGCGAGAGGAATGGCCTGGAATGGATGGCTCAGATGATGGATATGAGAGTTTTTACAATTTTCCCCTATACGTTGCCCTTGGTGGCCCAATGGAACTGGATTCTTTGGCCCGACATCTTTGGGAAGGGGTAACCCGCCAGTTCACAGCGTATGGGCAGGTGCATGATGAATTCGATGCGGGATATGATTGGATGCACCATGGTGAGTCCTATACCTATTTGTATTTTTTTGGTCTCACTGATCCTGACAACCAACGATTCCGTGCCCTTTCTCTCAAATTCGCTGAATTCTACAAAGATCCCAAATATGGCAATTATGATCCCAAGCTGAAGCTGATTCGGTCTCCATTGAACGGAAGTCAGGGGCCTAGATTTGTCAATACTGCTGAGGATTGGGTAACACATCGCCCCATCCTGGCCAACTACCTCCTCCCCTATGAGGACATTCCTGGAATCGACTCCAGTTCGGCCTGGAATGATGATGATAAATTTCCCTTGATTCTGGATGCACTGAACCAACGGATGATGAAAGGAGATGTTCCTCTGAATCTGGCTTCTACCAGCATGATGATGAATGCATATATGTATACAGGTGATGAGGCTTACAAACAATGGGTGCAGGACTATACAACAGCCTGGATGAAGAGAGTGGAAGCGCATGATGGATTTCTTCCAGACAATGTAGGTTTGTCGGGCAAGGTAGGGGAAAATATGGGCGGCAAAAAATGGGGCGGATACTATGGGTGGCGATGGCCACATGGATTGCTCAATCAGATGGAAGCAACGGTGATAGGCGCAAGCAATGCTTATTTGGCAAGTGGGGATTCTTCCTATCTACGCTTACCTAAAGCTGTGATCAAGCTGGTAGAGGATCAGGCCAAAGCGGAAAAGGGTCTGCAACTTGTGCCATATCGATTCGATGATCGTGGCTGGTGGGATTATCGCCCCATGCGACCCAAATATCCTACGCATCTATGGTTTATTTCCAGAAAACAGGAGGATTGGGATCGCGCCAAACGCCTCACTGATCCAGAAAAATGGAATGAAACGCATTATAATAAAGGAAAGGGTGACTCTGAAAACACAGCTCCCTGGATGGGATTTTTGGAAGGCAAGAATCCAGACTTTCCTGTGGAGATGCTCAAGGCCAATTATGCTGAAGTCCAACATAGGCTTCAGATGATTCGGGAAGATGAAAGCCTGCCTGATGATCAGGATGTGCATCACTTTTTTCAGCGGAATCCGGTTATTTTGGAAGGACTGGTTCAGTTGATGCTTGGGGCTCCCAATCATATCTATCATGGCGGATTGTTACACACAAGCGTCCGGTATTTTGATCCCGAACAACAACGGACAGGAATTCCCGAAGATGTAGCCGCCCTCGTATCCAGAATCACTTCTCAAAGCGTAACGATACAATTGACCAATCTCCATCCTACAGAATCAAGAAAGGTCATCATTCAGGGTGGCATGTTTGGTGAACATCAGATTCAGCGGGTTCGGCAAGTCATTGATTATCCGTACCAGTTCTATACCATTGAGAAGCCTTATTTTGAAGTGGAATTAGGACCAGGCGCTGTTGGGCAGTTGGAATTGGATATCAAACGATTCCAAAATCAACCAAGCTATCGTTTTCCTTGGGATAAAAGCCAATAATAGAGGAGATTATGATACCTTTGGGAAGAGGAAGAAGGCGCAAATAGCCGATTCCCCATAATCTAGTAGCAATCATATTTTCATTTTTTTCATCTAAACAAAACCCATATGTCTAACCGTAGATCATTTCTCAAAACGCTGGCTGCCATGACAGCTGGCATGATGGTTCCTTATGAACAAATAAAAGGCACTTTGGCTACCCCCAGTGATCGGTTGGGAGATCTACTTCCCTTGCGGGCTTTTGGCAGTACTGGAATCGATGTCACCATGTTGGGAATTGGCGGGGGGCATATCGGAAGATCGGATGACAAGCTGGCTCAAGCCATGATTGAAGCAGCGCTTGAAGGAGGGATCAGATTTTTTGACAATGCTGAGATGTACAGTCGAGGAGGAGCAGAGATCAAATTTGGAAAGTTTTTGGTGCCAAAATACCGCGATGTATCTTTCATCATGACCAAGACGACTGCCCGCGATGGAAAAACAGCTCTGGAACACCTGGAAGGATCACTCAAACGCATGAAAACCGATTATGTAGATTTGTGGCAGATCCATTCCATCATGACTCCAGATGATGTAGATGGAAGAATTCGGGATGGCGTCCTTGAAGTCGTGCGCAAGGCCAAGGAAAGTGGTAAAGTCAAGTACATTGGCTTTACGGGCCACAATGATTTCCATGCACATCAGCGAATGCTAGAGAAAACAGATATTCTGGAAACCTGCCAAATGCCGATTAATTGTTTTGATCCCAATTACAAAAGTTTCATCAACAATGTCTTGCCTACATTGGTAGAAAGAAAGATGGCGATCATTGCGATGAAGACTCTGGGGAATGGCGGCTTTTTTGGCGGGACAAGACATTTTCATGGAGGAGAGAATCCCAGAATCGTCCCAAAGGTCGTTTCGGTGAAAGAAGCCTTACACTTTGCCTGGTCATTGCCTGTAAGCACGGTCGTAACAGGACCAGATGATGTGGCCATGCTTCAGGAAAAAATCGAATTGGCCAAATCCTTCAAACAGATGCAGGAATCGGATCGTTTGGCCTTGGTTGAGCGCGTGGGGAATGCAGGATTTGAGGGAGAAAAGGTGGAGTTCTATAAGGCATAGACCTGCCCTGATTGTTTGGTCTCCCGCATCATCGACTGTCCTTCTCTTTGATAACGAGACTTCTGGATAAGCCATTTTTGTCATAAAAACTGACAGAAATGGCTTCTTTTTCTATCTGAAAGTAACGGGAAGATTGGGAAAGGTAGCCTTGTCCCCAGTACTGTTCTATGCTCCGTGTATGTCCATTGGGGAGATGGATATCGGCACGGATCTCTTCTGTCATAAACTGAACCTCCAATAGGCTGGCATCTTGATTTTTTTGGAATCCCTTCAATCTGTCATCATTGACAGACACGATATAGAGATTCTTCCCTCCCACTCCTCTCAGCTTCACCAGGGCCCTTGCTTCTGCTTCCACCCAGAACCCACTGCTTCTCCCTGGCTCAAATTGGAACTGACCTTTGCCATCTCCCAGCAACACGCATCCTTTGTGTGCATCATACCAGCCCCCCAAGACCTCAGTCGGCCTGAAATTTCCTACTCCCATAATATCAGGCAGCCCATCGCCATTCACATCTTCGATCGCCAGACCAAAAGTTGGCGCAAGCTGTGCCATTTGCGGCAATGAATGAATGGCAAATTCCCCTGAACCGAGATTCTCGATATAAGCGGAATGAAAAGAATGTGCCTCAAGGATCTGCATACCGGAAGTATCAAAAGGCGCCAGGATTTGATGGATGTCTGCTTCCGAATAGCCTTTGTATTGGGGGAATAATCTTCGGATGGCTTCCAATTGACCAATCATCGCTCCTCTTGGCGCAAGCGGATATTCTTTGCCGGAAATATATCTGGTTAGAATGGCATCAATCGCCCCATTTTGATCAAAATCCTTCGCATACACCCGAACAGGTTCTGATGAGTTGGCTTTGTACGCAGTATTTGCGCCAAGATTCCCAGCGACATAATCGATGTCTCCGTCCAGGTCCATATCAGCTCCAACAAGACTGTTCCACCAACCTGAGGTGCCGGATACCGCTGCTTTGTGGAAGCGAGTTGCTTCATTGCGAAAAAGCGTGATGGGCATCCATTCTCCTACCAATAACAAATCTGAATCCTGATCCTGATCAACATCTGTCCAGAGGGCAGCACTCACCATGCCGATTTGTCGAAGTCCTGGTGCCAGCTCTTCTGTAACATCGAAAAAGGTTCCTTCCCTGTTTTCCAGCAGATAGTTTGGTGGAATCGTCGGGAATTTACCAGGAACAATCCTTCCTCCAACAAACAAATCCATATCCCCATCCTGGTCCCAATCGGACCCAATAACGCACGAACCACTTGCTGGCATATCTGGCAAAAGATCTTCAGCCAACTGCAAGGTTCCCGTTCCATCATTTACATACAATCGATCCTGATAATGCCCCTTTTGAAAATACTTGACAGAACTCCCACCACTGACGATATACACATCCTGATCTCCGTCCAGATCTGCATCAAAAATCAGACTCCCCATGTCTTCATACCGTTCGGAATCCGGAAGCTCTTGGGATGCAAACGAGCCATCAGCTTTCTGAAAAAAGAGCATCGAAGCCTGTCCACGCGCTCCGCCCACACAAAGATCTTCTCGTCCATCTCCATTCAAGTCCCCAACAGCTACGCCAGGTCCGAAAAAATCATATAAGTGTGCCAAGAGCGGTTCTAGCTTGAAGTCGCTATTTGCATTTTCCTCATGCGTGTATGACAGAAAGGACCTGTCCGGGATGTTCTGAAAATACTTGTTTTCCAGCACCTTTGAAGGAGATTCCGCCTTGTTTCCTATTGCTTGTTGAACATGGTATATGCTATCCGCCTTTAGATTCTCATGAACACTTGTGTCACCATTGGGCCACAGAATCTTCAAGGAAGCGACAAGACTATCCGCTCCCAGCCCCAAATGAATACCCGATTGAACACTGGAAAGGTATCCGCGAATCTGATAATGCTCCCGAAATAGTTGGCGTCCATCTGGCAATTCTGCAATGATTTTGGCACCAAGTGCTTGTCGGTTCCCTTTTGGCCCTTCGAGCTTGATCCAAAGGAAGTGATGATCATGTCTGATGTTTGACTTGTTTTCATACAGAAAAGCAGGCGCATTGAGATTATTGGTCAGCAAATCCAGGTCTCCATCATTGTCTAGATCGGTATAGGCAGCACCATTAGACATCGAAGCATGTGCCAATCCCCAGGACTTTGTTTGGTCAATGAATTGAAGATCGCCTTGATTGTGGAAAAGGTAATTCGGCAAACACACACTGTCCAGGCGGGCAAGCTGCTCCAGAACTTTGGGGATGGCCAATTCGCCCGTCCCTTGTTCAACCACAAGGCTTTGTTCATGATATTCCTGAAAATCATGGTCGGTGACATCTCTACGAAAGCCATTGGTGATATACAAATCCAGCATGCCATCCTGGTCAAAATCCGCAAACAAAGGTGCCCAACTCCAGTCTGTTTGGTATACCCCTGCCATTCTTCCCAATTCACTGAATGCAGGAAGTCCCTGATCATCTATGCCTCTGTGGACTTGTAGGGTGTTCATGATGAATTGGGGCGAAAAACCTTGTGCCAATGTGCGTTTGAAATAATCGTAGTTCATATTGGCGGTCATGGTCTTTTGGCGATGATTGCTTTCCGGGAGCATGTCCATGACCATGATATCACTCAGGCCATCATTGTTGACATCAGCGATGTCTACTCCCATGCCATTCTGGGATGTATGTTGAGTCAGCTTCGACAATAGGTTTTTGAACGTCCCATCCTGTTGATTGATGTAGAGAAGATCACTGGCAATGAAATCATTGGCTACATAGATATCTGGCCAGCCATCCTGATTGAGGTCTGAAATGGCCAATCCCAGACCATATCCCTCCGTGAGGATTCCCGCTTTGGCTGAGGCATTCTGAAAAAGCGGATGTCCAAGGGAATCAGTCCCAAGATTCTCATACAAGCGGTCAGTACTGGGAGCAGCCCCATCTGTATAGGTATAGAGTTTGCTAATCTTTGCATAGGACTCATTGGCATGTGTCATGATGTAGAGATCCAAATCCCCGTCCCTATCATAATCAAAGAAAGCAGCTTGTGTAGAGTGGCCTTGGTCTGCGATTCCATATTGGTCAGCAGATTCCGTAAAGCTAAGATCCTGATTGTTGATGTAGAGCAAATTTCTCCTTTGTTCTGGTTCCACCATTCCGCTGACACATACATAGATATCCAACCAGCCATCCTGGTTCACATCGACAATGCTAACCCCCATGCTCCAAGCCTGGCTTGTGAGACCAGCCTGTTCAGTGATCTCTTCAAATGTCATATCTCCCAGATTCCGATAGAGCGCATTGGAGCCCATATTCGAAGTAAAAAACACATCTTGAAGCCCATCTTTGTCAAAATCCCCAATGCCAATTCCGCCTCCCGTATAGATGTATGGATAATTGAAGTAATGAAGGCTCTCGGTTTCCTGGATGGTATTGCTGAACCAAATGCCTGAATCATTTGGCTCAATCTTCTCAAATTGGTACTTGCTATCTGAACAAGAGAAGCCCAGAAGAGACACCAATACGAGAGCAGCAATATGAGTGGCCGTACGCCTCATCTTATCTGTTCAATATGAAAGTCTGTATCAGTCCTGAGTTATTTCCAACCACAATCATGTCCTCTCCACTTGCCCGTTTGAGAGTGGAGAGATGCTTGACATCTCCAGGGGCATAGAATCCACTTTCCATGGGGTTTAAGGGCAGAAAGTCTCCTGTTCCATTTCCCAACAAGGCCAAACCAAGACCGGCATCATTCCGTGCCGTCTCTGCTTCGGACTGATACATATTCCCTGCCAGAAGGAGGTCCTTTTTCCCGTCCTGATTCATATCCATTACGACTATATCATTGACTGAGGAAAATTGCGCCTGGGAGGGCAATGAGTGAACAACAAATTCTCCCTCTCCCCGATTTTCTATATATACAGAACTAAACTGATAGGCTTCATAATGCAGCGCTTCAGACAGATTATCACTGCCATATACTTCTGAAAGGGTTGATTTGGCAAAACTGGCATATTGAGGAAATTTCTCTTTCAAATAAGGCATTTGCTCCGAAGAACATTGTCGCCCTCGCAAAGGAAATAGCTGTCCCTGGTTGAAGTATCCCAGGACGATATCCAGGCTTCCATTGTCATCAAAATCATGGGCATATACCTGAAAAGGTTCCGCCTCTGAAGCCTCGTATTTGTAGTTCAGACCGATATTGCCAGCAATGAAATCCATATCTCCATCCTGATCCATGTCTTCGGCCTCCAAGCTGTACCACCATCCCTGGGTCTTTCCAAGGGATGGGATGTTGATTCTATGAAGGTTTCCTTCCTGATTTTCGAATACTGTAATTGGCATCCATTCTCCGACTACCCATAGATCCTGATCTCCATCCTTGTCATGATCTGTCCAGTGTGCATCGCTGACCATCCCTAATGTCCGCAACTCTGGACTCACTTGAGGGCTGATGTCTGTGAAGTTCCCTCCCTGATTTTGCAGCATGTAAGAGGAAGCTGGAAGTGGATATTTTCCAGGAATCATGCGAGCACCGACAAAAAGATCCATGTCCCCATCCTGATCATAATCCACTGGTCTGACACAGGCCCCACTGACATGAATATCTGGCAGGGCAGTCTTGTTGCGTGTGAAGTTGCCTGTTCCATCGTTCAGATATAGGCGATCCGCATATTCTGGTGCTCCTTCTTCCCACTCATTGCTCCCACTGACTACATACAAGTCCTTATCTCCATCGCCATCTGCATCCAAAAAGGCAGCATCCATATCTTCAAAGCTGCGATCTTTTCTCCAGGTGCTTACAGAGATCTGAGAAAAGGAAGCATCCTGATTTTGAAGGAATAATGCCCCAGCTTGATCCTTGGCACCCCCAATGTAGATATCATCTGTTCCATCTCCATTGACATCTGCTGTGGCGAGTGCCGGTCCTAGTTGAGAATATTTGTGTGGCAGGAGAATTTCAGTGGCAAAATCATCATAAACTGTCTCTGTATGGTGAAAGGCGATGGGTGAAGGGCTCGTTTCTTTAATAAGGGTCGGAGCTTCCTGTTGTTCATCGGTAGATTTTTGGGCATTTTCCTGACTGATCAGGAGTCGTTGGTCGGCTGAGATATCCTTCATCCGGGTCATATTGCCGTTTGGCCATTGCACGATCATTTCTTGAATCTTGGTTTCCTGCCCAAGACCAATATGAAGGATAGCCTCTACCGAGGATTGAAAGCCCCTGCTTCTCTGAATCTCCGAATATTGACTGCCCTGATCAGTTTTGACTTCTATCTTTGCCCCGATCCCAGCAATATTATCTTCTGACCCTTGCAATTCTATTTGTAGATAATGGGCATTGGTCATCGTTCTCGTATGATTTTCGTACACACTAGCCACATCATCTAGATTGTTCAGGATCACATCCAGGTCACCATCAAGATCCAGGTCTGCATAAGCAGCACCGGTCGAAAAGCCTTCAAAATCAATGCCCCAGGCATCGCTTTGATCAATGAAGGGAAAATCACCCTGGTTCTGAAAGGTATAATTCTTCAGTCGTTCAACCGGGAAGTTCTCGATCAGGTCCATGGATCGGGGCTGTTGTTGATCAGAAACTTTGGCAGCCACTTCGGACAGAATATCCTTGTACTGAATATCTCTTCGGATGCCATTGCTGATGAATAGATCTTTCCATCCATCATTGTCCATGTCGAAAAATAGAGGCCCCCAACTCCAATCTGTTTCTTCCACCCCAGCAAATTCTGCCACTTCACTGAATCGACCTTTGCCAGCGTTCAACTGAAGGGTGTTCTGCATGTATTGATAATGGTAGCCTTCGGCGATCATACGATTGAAGCGCTCGATATCCATGCTGGCCATATGTGCCTTTTTGCGATAATTGTCGGCAGCTTGCATATCGCAGACCATAATATCCGGCAAGCCATCATTGTTCACATCAGCTGCGTCACTGCCCATGCTCGAAAAAGAGGTATGTCCCAGGTATTGCTCCAGTTCATTCCTGAAGCTTCCATCTCCTTGATTGATATACAGGACATCTGGCTCAAAGAAATCATTGGCGACATAGATATCCGGCCAGCCATCCTGATTCCAGTCGGCGATGGATGCACTCAGCCCAAAACCAAAATGCTGAATACCTGCCTCCTGACTCACCTCAGTGAATTGGAGATGGCCTGACTTGCCAGACGGGCCATCGTTTCGGTAGAGTTTGTCAGATTCATCCGCTTCTGGCTTTCCTTTCAAGGAGAATAATTCTTCTTGATTGGCAAAGAATTTGGAGGAGTGATTGACCAAATATAGATCGAGATCCCCATCGATATCATAGTCAAAAAAATAGGCTTGAACAGAGTAAGCATTGTCATTAAGGCCATACTCGCGGGCCTGTTCTTCAAATTTGTTGTTCCCTTGGTTGATGTACAGAAGGTTGTTCCGAAAGCCCCGCATTCCTGATCGACACACATAGATGTCTAGTCGACCATCTTGGTTGAGATCAACAAAGCTCACGCCTGTTGTCCACAAATTTTGTTTGAGAATGCCAGCTTTTCGGGTAATGTCTTCAAACTGGAGATCTCCCTTGTTGAGGTACAATCGATCTCCAACCATATTTCCCGTGAAATAAATATCTGGCAGTTGGTCTCCATTGATATCTCCAACAGCGACTCCTCCTCCATTGTAATAGTAGGGGAAGCTGAGAAAGTTTTGTTGCTCGCTTTCTTTGATATCATTGGAGAAGAGGACGCCTGATTGTTCGGGAAGTACGATCGTGAATAGACTAGAGGGGGTTGGAGAAGGAGGTTCAGATTGTTGACACCCCACATTCAGGCACAAAAAAAGGCAAAGGGACATAGCCATAGCTGCATCCCTTTTGCCGGATTTTGAAATAATGTTGGTCTGGTGGATCAATTTGGATATTGGGTTAGGTTCGGCATGAGGTCCAACTCAGCAAGCGGGATCGGCCAAAACTCATGCGTCCCTGTAACAAATCCAAGCGGTCCCAATCTTTCTGCTGATAATCCCCATCGAGCCAGGTCAAAATATCGATGCCCCTCAAAGAGCAGCTCCCTTCGCCGCTCATCCCGAATCAGATCCCGTAAGGTTCCCTGATTGCTTTCCGTTATATCCGGCACTTCTGCTCTGGCTCGGATCATATTGAGTGGAACAAGCGCATCGCTGGAACGTCCCACTTCATTCAAGGCTTCAGCCAAATTTAACAAAACTTCTGCATATCGAAGAATGGTGAAGTTTACATCAAAGTTTTTGTTGTCAGGCTGGGACATAGACTTTCCTTCAGGCAGCCATTTCTTGGTATTGGCTCCATTGAAATAGGTGGTATTCATCCCACCTGAGGGGAAGGGTTCACGGATTCCATCTCCATTTGTATCGATGGAATCTCCAGCTCCGACAACCAGAACATTGGCCTTGCGGCGGATATCGCCATCTTCATACTGCTCATAAGACTCCACACTTGGACTGTACCAGTTGGCCCAACCAATTACAGGACTCCAGTGGATAGAGTATAGATTTTCTGAACTGGCTCCCCAAAAACCGGGCGCCTGCCCTACAGCCTGAAATTCAAAAATAGATTCGGCGCTATTTTCATTTTGGCCGTTGAACATATTCTCATAGTCTTTCAGTCCCTCGGTCAACGAGTATTGGCCTAAGTTCATGACCTGTTCAGCCGCTGAGATAGCACCATTCCAGTTTTCGGTATATAGGTAGATTCTGCTCAAGAGTCCAAGAGCTGCCCCTTTTGTTGCACGCCCCACTGGATCACTGGCTGCAGCAGGAAGGTCGCTAGCAGCTTCCGTGAGATCTGTCTCCATTTGGCCGAAAATGACACTCCTGTCCGTCCGGGCCAACTCAGCATATTCCTCCCGAGTCAGTACTTCAGTCACCAGTGGTACATCCCCAAAGGCGATCACCAAATTGAAATAATACAAGGCGCGCAGGAATTTGGCCTCAGCTGCATAACGAGATCTTAGGCTAGCATCCATATCGATTTCAGGCAATTTTTCCAGCAAGATATTGGCTCTAAAAATGCCTTTATAAGCATCATACCACCTCGAAGTCGAAAAAGGGTTAGAGGGTTCCCAGCGAAAGTCACTGGCTGCTTTGAAAAAGGTACCATAATTTCCATTGTCACCCGTAAGTTCATTGATATCATCACTGGGGGCATCACCGAGTACAAATACAGATTCGCGATACAATCCTTTTTGGCTGATGGCATCATATACAGCGGTTAGCGCTTGTTCGGCATGGGTAGCGTCCTGAAAGAAGTTTTCATCGACTACCCCATTGTTGAATTCTTTTGTTACAAACTCCTCTGAGCAAGCCATGATGATCATCATCAAGGCTGCAAAGGAGATTCCTAAAAATATAATCCTTTTCATATGTTAAATATGTAAAAATGATTTTGCATTTAGTAATACGAGAAAATAAATTTTCGAGTTTTGGGCAGAGATTTTGTACCAGAACAAGGAAGAAAAACCGAATGTACCGAGGCACATGAGGCTTTTTCTGACGCAGGGCTGGTGCAAAAGGTCAAGCAAAACGAAAGCTTATTTTTTTGAGTGTTACTTAACAATCCTTAAAAACTGAGGTTAATTCCTACTGAGATATTCCGTACCTGTGGATAGAGGTCTTGATAGATTCCAGCGGCAGCACTTACATTCTGATCAAGGCCTACCTCAGGATCGATTCCGGTAAATTTGGTGATGACAAAGACATTCTGGCTGGCAACATAGATCCTTGCTGATCCCATATTCGCAGCATTGAGTACGCTTTTGGGCAGGTTTACCCCAATCTGTAGCGTCTTCAATCTCAAGAAAGAGCCATCTTCGACCAGGTGATCTCCGATCCGAATATTCTGGTTGGGATCAGATACATGAGGTCTTGGGATTTCGTCACTCGTTCCAGGACCACTCCAGGCATTGACGACCACACTGCTCTTGTTATAGGCTCTACCGGATGATTCCAGCTGAGATCTGGCGATATTGAGGATCTCATTTCCTTGCACGCCGAAGAATTGAAAGTTCATATCCAGAATCTTGTATCGCAAGGTACCTCCAAAACCATAGGTGAAGTTCGGCACGGGGCTTCCCATGATGTATTTGTCATCACTGTCTACTTTCCCGTCTCCGTTTCTGTCAGCCCATCGAAAATCTCCAGGGCCTGTACCGAGCTGTTGGTAAGGTGTGCTTGGATCGCCATCAACTGCATTGGCCGCATCTACTTCTTCCTGGGTTTGGAACAGCCCAAGGGTTTCGAGGCCTAAAAATATTCCCAATGGATGTCCTGGTCTGATGACAGAGGTTGCCCCGGAACCAGAGTAGGTATAGGCAACAATTTCATCTTTTCCACCAAGGTCTATGACTTCACTTGTAAAGGTGGTCAGGTTGGCGTTAAATTCATACTGAAAATCACCAGTAAAATTCCTGAAGGCTGTACCAAGTTCAATCCCGCTATTGACCAATTCTCCTACATTATCCACAGTTGTTCCCAAGCCGGATACACCTGGCAAATCGAGTACCAGCAACATATCTGTCCGGGTTCGGTTAAAGTATTCTGCACTCAAGGTCAGCTTGTCATCGAATAATCCTGCATCAAAGCCAAAATTGTACTCTGTAGAGGTTTCCCATTGCACTCCCGGATTGGCCAGGTTTTCCAAAGCGGCTCCAAGCAGGGATACGCCCGTTTGATTTCCAAAGGCATAATCAAAGGCAGTACTGAGCGTAGCAAGATATCTAAAATTACCAATTGCATCCGATCCTACCTGTCCCCATCCACCTCTCAATTTCAGGTCTGTGATAAACAAGCTTTCAGGCCAGAAGTTTTCCTTCGAAACCCGCCATCCTGCCGTAAATGATGGAAATACCCCAAATTTATTTTCTGGACCAAACTTGGAAGAGCCATCACGCCTAACCGCAGCCGTCAACAGGTATTTCCCATCATAGTCATAGACAAGCCTTCCAAAAACTGACGCAAGAGATTCTTCTGAGAAGCTACTGGTACTGGTTAATTCGGTAGCCCCTGTTACGATTTCTGTGAATACATTCGTATTAAAGCGACCTGTTGAGGTCAACCCTCGGAATCTGAAATCCTGCGCAGAAGTTCCGGCTGTCAGGTTGATCGTATTTTTTCCAAAGGTATTGGAATAGCTAGCCGTATTTTCCCACAACCAGAAAAAGGAGTTGTTATTGGTTCGCCGAATGGTAGACAGTCCAACTTCGATCAAGCCTTCACTATAGCTGGGCTCCCAAAAGTAGTCGCTGAGATTGTTGATGTCAGCAGAAAAGCTACTTTTCAGAACCAGTCCCTTGATTGGTTCAACCTGCAAATAGACATTGCCCAGAATCCTGTCCGTGGCATTGTCTCTATCAGGAAGTGTGTATAGAGCTACCTGATTTCTTCTTCTTTCCAGGTCCGTATTCTCCGGTCCTGCAAAACTGCCATCAGCATTGTAGATTGGCTGTGTAGGCAGGGCTTGATACAGATTGGTGAAAGACCCATGGATAAAGGTCCGATTCCCAGCATTGTTGTTATACTGAGAACTTCGGCTATACATCAGGCTGTTTCCAATTTTGATCTTGTCAGTGATCTGATTGTCTGTATTGGCCCGGAATGAATATCGGTTGGCATAGGTGGTAAACATGATCCCTTCATTGTTGAAGTAGTTCATGGATATATAGTAATTATTCCGTGGGCCTCCACCTGAGACAGAGACTTGGTGATCTGTCAACCACCCATTGCTGATGATCTCATCCACATAGTTGACCCCTTCTCCCAATGACGCTGGATTGCTGAATGGCGGGGGATTCCCTGCTGCAGCAAAAGCGGCATTCATGTTGGTCGCAAATTCCATCGCATTCATCGGGCGAGGAAGGTTGCTTGTTGGTTGCTGAATCCCTACATAGCCACTGTATTCGATCCGGGGTTTGCCAGCTTCTCCACGCTTGGTCGTAATGAGGACGACCCCATTGGCTGCTCTTGCTCCATATATCGCAGTGGAAGCAGCATCCTTCAGGATATCAATGGATGCAATATCATTCGGATTGATCGTTGCCAGTGGATTGGAGTTTTCATTATTGCCTGCTCCGACAATCACCCCATCAATCACATAGAGAGGGTTGCTATTGTTGATCGAACCAATTCCTCTAATTCTGACAAATACCCCTCCACCAGGTTGTCCACCATTGGTTGTCACATAGACACCAGGAACCTTACCTTGCATCGCTACATCGAAACTGGGAGATTGAACCTTGGCAATATCATCAGCCTGTACTGAGACAATGGAACCTGTAACATTTGATTTTCTTTGGGTTCCATACCCAACCACAACTACTTCATCTAACTCTGATGTAGCTGGAGACAGGCTAACATTGACTTCTGTTCGGTTCCCTATTTCGACTTCCTGGGTTTCATATCCAATATAGGAAAAAACCAATGTGGTCGCACCCTCAGGAACAGACACAGAATACTGCCCACTTTCGTTGGTCAAGGCACCAACCGTGGTATTCTGAACGGTAACCGTTCCTCCGACGAGAGGAGAATTGACATCCTCTCCTGTCATCGTTCCGGAGACCGTTTTCTGGGCCTGAAGATTCGTAAAAAATCCTATGCACAACACAAAGCTGATTAGCTTTGGCAGGCATAGGCGTTTAGAGTAAAGTTGCAACATAGTAGTAAATAATTAAGATAAGATAAGTGGTATTCATTAGGATAATGAAAGATGTGTTGTATAGCCTTATGAAAGAAATATCATGATCAATAAATAGAACAACAGCAGAAATCCGATAGAAAAAACAATCTCCGATTTTGTCAATCGAACAAAACGGAACTTGTTTTTTGAATTTCTGGACACAGAATCATATTTGAATTATGCTCATAGAAAGGTACAGGATTCAGCGGGCCAGAAATGAAAAAAATCGACCAATTCATCCTACAGCTATAACATGCTCTGAAATATTGGTGCGATTTGATCCAGATGCTGTTAGAAACTGTCTTGATTTCCCTTTTTCCCTGAAAGATTTGGCTTTGGGGGAATCTGAGTGTGTCATTTTTTCTCATAAACCCTAAATCCTGCTTTCTTTGAGAAGTATTCACAATCAAGACTGTTTCTTCTTTATGTTGGACAAGCAGGGTGTTTCTTCTTTCCGACCAATGAACCAGAATAACTTCAGCTATTCTCATGTATCAACAAGAACTTATGTACACGATGAAGACAATCCTTTTGTTCATTGTCTTTAGTTGGATGTTTCTATCCACATTGCTAGCCCAGCGCCTTCCCTCCTATCAGACAGCTCGGCAAGGAAGCGTGTTTCAGATCTTCCAATTTCCCAGAGATCAAATGCCCAGAATTGATGGCCAAACGCAAGATTGGGAGATGGTGCCTGCATCCTATCGGTATGGTACGGAACTGCTGAAGGACACCGAGGATGGCATGGGAACAGAAATCGATCCCCAGGATCTCGACGTTCAAGTAACGGTAGGCTGGGTCAAAGGACTGAACCGCCTGTATTTTTTGTACGAAGCCTATGATGATTATTGGGATTTTGGCAGGTTCAATCCAAAGGGATATCTCAATGATATTTTTGAAATAGCCATAGATGGAGATCTGTCAGGTGGCCCTTTCATTTTCAATCCTATTTACCCAAAAGAAAGCATGAAATGGGCGAGTCATACCCCCGAGTATCTGGAAAATCACTTTCGATTTAGTGGGGTGCATGCCCAGAATTATCATATCTACACCCCTCCTGTCAATCAGGCCTGGGTATTGGTTTGGGGAAATCAGCATTGGATTGCAGAGTTTCCGTATGCCAATTATGCTTATCAGTATGATTTTGAACCAGGAGACAGTGGCAAACTGGTCCTGGAATGCTGGTTGACGCCATTCGACTATGCGCCTTATAAGGGGCCAGAAGAAGCAATAGAATCCCAGCTGGTCGAAAACAAGATGATTGGGCTTTCCTGGTCTATCCTCGAGTTTGATGGAGGGAAACGAGAAGGGCACATCAATCTGTCGCATGATACCCGAATGGTCAAGGATGCTTCCTATTTATGCGCCTTTCAATTGATGCCGTTGGAGAAACAGTTCCTGGACCCCATCCGGGCAGCTTGGCGCTTTGACATCATAGATATGGACCAGGGCCTCGTTGCTTTCCAGGACGAATCAATTGGGAATGTCCAACGCTGGCATTGGGATTTTGGGGATGGAACCTATTCATCCGAGCAACATCCCATTCATCGCTTCACAGAGAAAGGAGTGCACAAGGTAATTACGCTGGAAGTTACTGGTCCCGAGGGGAGTTCCAAGCGAAGCCGGTATTGGGAGGTGATGATTCGGTAAATCTTCATGGTGAAGGTATGGGGTATAGGGGTATAGGGGTATAAGGCATTGATTGCCAGTGAATTGATTCAGGACAAAAATACCGGATTCATTTTGTTCTAGTACTAAGAGACTGTTTGAGTTTCGTTTATGGAATTTGTTATAGGTCATTTTTTTGACCTTCAAGGCTGAAAAACCGGAATGTAGCAGAGCTACATGAGGATTTTTTCAACGCAGAAGGGCGAAAAAAGGGGCATAACAAAACCATAGGATAATATTCAAACAGTCTCTTAGGAAGGAACTGGAGATCCTGCATCCCCTTCCATTGTGATATTGGTCCGAGCCCCCAATCCCAAAGAGCGTTCATTCCCCTTCCTCATCCTTTGTTGCTCGGCATACGCTTTAGGCAAAATCTTAAATTGTTTGCGGAAACATTTGATGAAATATGAGGGGGAGTTGAAGCCAACCCTATATGAGACCTCGTTGACATTAAGCTGTGTACTCATCAATAGCTTGGCAGCATGTTGCAATCTCACAGTCCGGATGAATTCATTGGCAGACTGGTCAATCAGGGCCTTCAGCTTGCGGTACAACTGCATATGGCTCATGCCAAGTTCTCTTTCCAGTTCGCCTACCTTGAATTCTGTATCTGAGAGGTGGGCTTCAATGATCTCTTTCACCCGATTCAGGAAGGGTTCATCTGAAGAGGAAATCGCTGGATTGGACTCCAGCATAAGGGTATGCCCTTGATATTTTTTTCGAAGCTCTGATCGAACCTGGATAAGTTGCTCGATCTTGGCCTGAAGGAATCTGGGGTGAAATGGCTTGGCAAGATATGCGTCCGCTCCTGATTCTATCCCTACAATCCGATGCTCAATGGCAGACTTGGCGGTGAGCAAGATGACTGGAATGTGGCTGGTTCGCTCATCCTGTTTAATTTTTTCGCACAGTTGGAGACCATCCATCACTGGCATCATGATATCACTGATTATGAGTGTTGGGATATTAGCCAGAACAGTCTCCCATGCTTCTTCCCCATTTTCTGCCACAAGAATTCGATAGGACTGACACAAATTCTGCAAGAGGAAGGTACGAATCTCCGGATGGTCCTCCACAATCAAAATGATAGGTCTCGAATCCTCTTTCTCATCCGTTAACAGGACCTCCGGCATAAGATTGGCGTTCATATCTGCTCCCATACCAGGAAGGGACCACGGTTCGGTCCATTTGTGGTTTTCCTTATCTATCAACAGTGCGCATGGGGGATGGTATGGCAGAGAGACGCAAAACCTTGTGCCAAATTTCTGATCGCTTTCGACCTCAATGGTTCCTTGTTGTATCTCAACCAATTTCTTTGTCAGAGCCAGCCCAATACCATAACCCGTTTGGGAATCTGTCCGAGTGGACCCGACCTGGTAAAAACTGTCAAAAATGAGTGCCAATTCATCTGCCGGAATTCCTATTCCGTTATCCTTCACCTCAATCCTGACAGGTGTTTGAGAGCAGTCATCCGAATCTTCGGATTCCAGACGAATCGAAACGCACACCTCCCCGCCTTTCGGCGTAAACTTCAGCGCATTGGAAATCAGGTTGTTAAGAATTTTCAACACTTTATCCCAATCCAGCTTCAACCGCAACTCCTCTCGATCAGCTTCAAAGTGCAAGTCTATTTTGTTTTTTTCTGCGACAAAAAGAAAGGACTCACAACTTTGTCTCACAAATTCTATGAGGTCTCCTGTTTCATTTTGCAGATGAAGTTTCCCGGATTCAGATTTGTTGAAGTACAACAATTGATCAATCAATCGCATCACATACCGCACATTGAAATCTATGAGGTTGACATTGCGTGAGATCTCTGATTTGCTTAGCTCATTTCCTTTTTGAATCAAATTTCTGACAGGTCCAATGATCAGCGTAAGAGGAGTTCTGAATTCGTGAGAGATTTGAGTGAAAAAATGAAGCTTTAATTGATTGATTTGCTTTTCTTTTTGGTGTTCTCGGTGTTGAAGTTCCAGGTCATTTGTCAATCGGATTTTGTTGATCATATAGGCCCGAAAAAGATAGAGAAATCCCAACAGAATCAGCCCATATATTCCGATAGCCCAAAGACTCTTCCAGGGAGGGGTAGCCGTGTGTATAATCAATTGACTTGGCAGTTCATTCCATATATGATCAGCATTGGAAGCCTTTACCTTGAAGGTATATGTGCCGGGTTTGAGATTGTTATAGGAGGCAATTCTTCTACTGGCATCCGTATAAATCCAGTCTTCATCATAACCTTCTAATTGATAAGCATATTTGTTGTTTTCAGGTGAGGAAAAACTAAGAGCTGCAAACTCTAATTGAAAATTATTGTCCAGATAGGACAAGGAGATTTCTGTTGCTTCAGAGATGGGGTGATTCAGGACAACCCGACGATTTCGTTTTTCTCCAACAGATACGACTTCGTTGAATATCTCCAGTTGTGAGATGACGACCTTGGGAGAGTATGGGTTTTCGAGGATACTATCTGGATGAAAAACATTGAATCCGGTCTGACTGCCAAAATACAGGTGACCAGATTTGCTTTTGCAATAAGAGCCAGTGAAAAACATATTGCTACTCAATCCATGCTCGATGGTAAATTGTTGAAATTGTTGACCATTGGGGAGTTTGGGATCAAACTTGAACAATCCCTGATTGGTGCTCAGCCAAAGGTAGCCTTCATGATCATCCAGTATGCCGAATACTGCATCACCCAGCAGGCCTTCTTTTTTGCCAAAATGTTGAAAATCCGCTTGTCCATCTTGACGATTCGTCCTTCTCAGGACATTCAGACCATCTCCATTTGTACCAAACCAAAGGTTTTGATGCCTATCCTCGAGGATGCAGCTGACTTCTCTTCCTTTGAAAGAGTTGGGTGAATGATTCTTAGCATGGTTATTATATCTGCTAAATTCGCCAGTTGGGTTACCCTCGGACATCCGAAGTCGATTGAGACCGCCATCCCGGGTCCCTAACCACAAATCTCCCTGAGAATCCTGAAAGATGGAAATGACAATGTCATCGCTGATACTGTGCAAATCATCCGGATCGTGAAGATAATGGTGAGCAATCTCTACGCTGTCCTTGAATATTTGAAGCCCAAACAAACCATGATAGGTTCCTACCCACATCATACCAGTTTGATCTTTCAGAATCGCTCGAACCTGGTGTTTTTCTGGATCTAACGTTGAGTCAGCCAGCAGGATGGGAACAAATTGGGAAGACAGATCTCCCTCGATCCACACCCTTTGCTCAGACTGTTGTTCTGTTAACAGATTGATCCGAATCAAGCCATAGTGTCCCCCAGCCCACATCGTCCCGGAGGTAGAATCCGCATACAAGCACCAGATTTTGTCAGAGATCAAAGGATTGATTGATCCAGTCTGATTTTCATAACGGACAAATCGGTTCTCTTTTGGATAAAAAACTTCGATCCCTCCATCATGTGTACCCATCCACATTCTGCCCAACGGATCTTCAGCTATCGACATGATTTTGTTATGTCTCAGACTTCCAGGATTATTGGATTGATGCTTATAATATCTAAAAGGTTTTCTGTAGGGATCAAATTTATCCAGGCCAAGACCAGCACCTCCAATCCAAATAATCCCTGACTGGTCCCGAAAAAGAACCTTGATGGCATCACTGCTCAAGCTTTGGGGAGATTCAGAATGATACCGAATTTGTTCCAATTCTCCTGTTACCGATTTGACTACCAGACCTTTTTCATAGATACTCAGCCACAGGTTCCCCTCCAGATCCTCACAAAAGTCAGAAATGTATTGATTGGAAGGCTCAATACCTTCAAGTTTATGAAATGTTTCTGTTTTTGATTGCCATTGAAAGACCTCGCTGCCTTTTGTACCGATCCAGATATTTTGGTTCTGATCTTCGTATAAGGCAGTGATGGAAGGCTGAGGTTCATGTCCATCCTCTAGTCTGATAGGCAGGCGCGATACATTGCCCTGGGTATCAATAACAGCCAGACCTTCCATGGTACCAATCCAAACTTGTTCCTTATGATCAATGAGAATGCTCATTATCTGTGCCAATGGCAAGGATGAACGATCATTCTGTCGAGGCAAAAATTGAAGGAATTCCTGTGGTTTTCCTTGCTCATTAAGGATAATTTTGGTCAGCCCTTTGTCACAAGCAACCCATAGATTTCCAGCCTGGTCAATCAGGAGATCCAGTACCCAGTCACCTGGTAAGCTTTGTGGATTTCCAGGTTCATGAAGAAATCTCTGGAAAGTCCCGGAATTTTTATCAAAATAATTGAGTCCTTTTTTGGTACCAATCCATAAGCCTCCTTTGGGAGCTCCGGTCATACAATAGACATATTTGGAGGAAATGCTGGAGCTATCCCCCAGTTCAGGCCGATAGCTAACAAAATTATAGCCATCATATCGAATCAACCCTTCCCAGGTACATAGCCACAAGAATCCTCTTTCATCCTGATGAATGTCATTGACATATCCCGTAGGTAAACCATCATTGGTCTGAAGATGATCAAAAAGGAAATCTGGCTTTTGGGCTTGAACAGAGGGGTAAAAACCTGTTGGAATAATACCCAAAAGAATGAACAAGATACTAAGTATTTCTTTGCGAAATAGCCCCATATAAGAGTAAGGTTAAACAGGAACTATTTTCAAAATACAAAATTTTCACTTTGAACTCAATGATTCCTAACTCCACCATATGGGCAAACCTAAGCCCTCAAATGTTGGATTGGTTTTGTAATAGGGACCTGGTTCGAATGGGAAGCGTTTCTCAATATCATCGATCAACTCGACTCCAAAACCTGGTTTGTCAGGGATGGTCAGAACTCCATTTTTAATCTTGTAAGGATCTTTGAAAATTTCCCACTTGAGGGGATTGTACGTCTGGTTAAGTTCACACATATGACCAGATGGCACACCTGCTACAAGGTGGATATTGGCAATGGTCGTGAGACCTCCGACCCAATTATGGGGACAATACAATTGACCATGTTCGTGAATGGTCTGACCGATATACCAACCTTCTGAAATCCCGGTAAGATTGGCATCAGTCTGAATGATATTCATCGCTTTGGCAGCTACATAGGGTCGGACTTGATATCGATTCCACCAGCTTTCACCTCCAGATACCATGACAGAAGGCATTGCTTCATTGATGGCGATGTGTTTCTCCAAAGATGCAGGATCTGTCCAGGGGATTGGCTCTTCATACCAATAGAAGTTAAGATCTTCCAGAACCGGACACAATTGATTGAGAATCGTGTCAAAATCCCAAGGGAATTTCTCTATGACCAAGTTGAAATCAGGTCCAACTGCCTTCCGAAGTCGACGAAGAATCGGAATATATTTTTTCATGGTCAATTTGCTGTATTTCCAGCTGGTACCATTGCGAAACTTGAAGGTGTCATAGCCAGCTTCTTTATAGCGCAAGGCTTCGGCGATCAGGTCTTTGTCTCCCTTGTCATACCAGGCATGCTCGACCCCTCCACTTGCATAAATCTTGACCTTGTTGGACGGATTCTCTTCATTGGAGAGGAGCTTATAGACAGGCTCTCCCTTTGCTTTGCCGATGATATCCCACAGGGCATTATTTATCCCTGCCCAGGCCCCCTCTGCTACCCGATTGTGTCCCTGATTGTTACAGAGAAAATCCACATCAAACACATTTTCCCCAATCAGCTGAGGCGTGATATAGGTATCGGTATAGGCCTTCAGCTTGTCTGGTCCTCGATATGGACTTCCTTCAGCAATTCCAACGATCCCCTGATTGGTGAATACCTGAACCAGGGCTGCGTCAGACTTCCATACATAGAGGCCACCACAGCGCCAGAGGTAATCGCCATCATGTGTGTATGAAAGTGGGGTAACCTTGATATCCGTAATGACAATATTTTCTCTTGATAGCAATTCAGCAGGATGAGATCGTTCTGCACGGTCCCGACTTCTGCTTGTGCTGTACAAAGGAAGCGTCATTGCTGCACCTGCTGCCAGAGAGCCAGATTTGAGAAAATTTCTTCGGGAGAGCTGTTTCATAAGAGAAAAATTAGAGGTGGAGAGGAAAAAATGGAAAAATCTACGACTTCCTTTACGGTTTCAATTCGTCCAGCGACAGAAAGCGCAAGGTCAAAATATAGGCCACCATTTGATTGACTTCCTGGTCTGACAGATGCGGATGGGCCGGCATGATGATATTGCCTTCCCAGTTTCCTGTCCCTCCTTCCTTGATTTTCTTTGGAAGAAATCCTACAATATAATCCTCATTCCAATACCGCATCCCAATGTCTCTGAACCCCGGACCGATCAATTTGCCTTCGGCCAAATGACAACTCAAACAGTTATTATCTTCTATGAGCATTCGCCCCTTTTCATATCCCGGAACCTTGGGTAAGCCCTTGTTTGGAGGAGTTTGAGCCTGCTGCCCTGCTAGGGGTCTGGGAGCATCGGGAGCAAAGGTGATTCTTTTTAGTGCTGCATCAGGATTGTTGTTATAGCCCAAACTCCCATATTCCAGCAGATACAAGCTTCCATCAGGGCCCAACTCCATGTCGATGATTTTATTGAACTGTTGATTATCCAGAAAGGGTTCTACCGAAAGGATGTGTTGGTTGTGGTCAAACGCTATCACGCGAATCCAGTTTCTCACCCAATCGTAGATGAAGAGTTTGTCGGAAAAATAGGCTGGCAATTTTTGTGGAGAATCAGGGAAAAGATCCGCATGATATCTGGGCCCAACCATGATATTCATTCCTCCTTGATTGAGATAGGGAAACAGATCACTGGGGCCTTTTTCAAACCACAGACTGGCAGCTTGTGCAGGGGGCAAGTCTTGGATTCCTGTATTGTTGGGAGAATCATTGATCGGATGATTCGCTTCAAATGAAGGTCCAAGAGTCCCCATTCCATAATCATAGTCCCGATAAGGTTTATTATCGGCAACAAAATATGGCCAGCCAAAGAATCCTGCTTGTTGGACCACATTGACTTCATCATAGCCTTTGGGACCCTTGTCATGATCCTCCCAGGCATCCGGCCCCACATCACCAAAGTAAAGGACATTGCTCTTCGGATCGATCGAGAATCGATAGGGATTTCGGCAACCCATGACATAGATTTCGGGCTTACCTTGAGAAGCATCTCTCGGAAACAAGTTGCCTTCTGGTATGGTATAACTCCCGTCCTCTTCGGGATGAATTCTTAGAATTTTGCCCAAGAAATCCTGGGTATTGCTTGAGGTTCTTTGAGCGTCATGGACCCGATTGCCGGGACGCTCGTCAATCTGAGCATATCCGGCGATATCACTGCTCTGCAAGGTAAAATCTGCCAGACTGATGTACAGATTGCCCGACTGATCAAAGGCGAGAGAGTTCTCCCCATGCCATCCCAGATGCAATTCTATCGGAATCTGCATGATGACTTCCTTGCTTTCTTTCTGAAACCTTCCAGCTGCCAGTTGGAAGCGAGCGACTTCCAAATGGCTAGAATCTTCCTGACCGGCAAAGAGGAAATATACCCAGCCGGTATTCGAAAAGTCGGGATCAATCGCCATGCCAGTCAACCCATTGGATTGGGAAGTCCATACAGGGAGTTTCGCGATCGGTTCAATTTGTTGACTTCCTGCACGAACAGACAGGATACGCCCCCCTCGTTCAATGATCAACACATTTCCATTGGGGAGAATCTCCAATTCTTGCGGTTCATTGAAAGGTCCAGCCAGAGATTGGATCTCAAATTGATAGTCCGCTGGCGCCTTTGGCGGAACAAGCTGTTGGTCGGATATAAAAACGGGTGAACCTGACGCCTCCTCAACTGCTTCCATCCAGAGAAGTGAATCAGCTGGGAATTCCTTTAGCCAGGACAGACGTCCCGCTCCATATTTCCTACTCATTGAGTGCCTGTCGATAGGCGCAGAATTGATCCAATGATAGAGCCAGGGCCATTTGTACTCGGAGATGCCAGAAGCCTGGGCGTGAATGCTCAGCAAGCCTCCACCCGCGCGCACAAATCGTTCCAGCGCGTTGGCCTGAACAGGACTCAAGCTATCCAATTGGGTCTGCCCAATGATCACCAGGCTTATTCCGGCCAATGAATCCTCATTGATGCATGAAAATCCCTGGCTGTGAACCAGTTTCCATTCGTTTTGTTGCGCATACAGCTGATACTCTCGGATCTTTGCCTCATTTGGACTGATCAGACAAATATGTATATCTTTTCTCACTGGAAGACAAGAGGATATCCATACAAAGCATAGAAGCAAAAAGAGAGAGCGATTCATCTTAATTGTGTGAGAAAGGATTTTCATACCAAATCACCCCGAGCCCAGGTCCCTGCTGACTATTGTTCGCTTCTTCAGATGTCAAAATATCAAGATCTCCATCTCCATCCATGTCTATCAGGCTTGCAAAGTCATATTTGATTCCCATCAGGCCACTGACATCGTGATGGACCCAGCTCTCCTTATTTTCATCATATGTGGACCAAAGGACTCCACTTTTCTCCTCAGCACCATCATAGGTAGTGATCAAATCATACTTGCCGTCAAGATCAATATCCCCTATTGCGGCAGATTTGCCAATCAAACCAGCCATCTCAGGTATCTCCCAACGCTCTGATCCCCATTCCGTACCAGAAAGATTTGCCTGCCAAAAGTGCATAAAATATCCTCTGAGATTCGGAACCCACATCTCCAGCATGCCGTTATCAGAAGAGGAAACAACATCCAGAAAGAGAGGATCTGCCTCTGTCATGCCAATCGCTACAGAAGCCCAATGACTCCGAAGATTGCTGGATTGAGGGCCAGGATTCTGAAACCACTTGACCCCGCGATGTGGACCGTTCCGGTCAGAAATCAGAATATCTGACAGACCATCCTGATTGATATCAAGAATTTTGATGGTCATGACCCAGTTTGCAGGAGAGATTTCGTGATATTGCCATTCTTCAACCTGCCTGGGATCTTCAGGAATCTCCAGCCAGCCAAGTGTTGCATCCGGATCTTTCGACCCAACAATAAGATCGGGTCCATGTTTTCCGTCCACCTCCATTTCTTCTGCAAACATCCAGCGGGTTTTGCCGATAGAAACAGGAATGTCAACAGATTCCCAATGGGATGTATCCAGCAAGGACTGAGTATCTTTGGGTCCCCAATGAATGGTCAGTCGCATATGATCTCCTTCAGAGCAGGTAAGCAAATCCACTGAGCCATCTTGATCCAAATCTACAGGCAGGGCATCTTCCACATGAGGGGCAGGTACCTCCACATATTTCCAGGAATCATCAACGTGTCCAGGTCCCGGATGAAGGTATAGTCTGGCCACATGACCTTGCTCCCACCCTGTCGCTATGTCAAGATTTCCATCAGAATTGGCGTCAATCAGCTTGGTACCATCTGCTCCCGAGGAAGTATTGTCAATGATATGCATGGTCCAGGGGTGCATATCCGAATGACAAGCACAAAGCGTCATCATACTTGCTATCAAAACCCCTAAATATCTCTGAATCTTCATAGAATGTTGGTTGGGACTGAGCGCCTAGAGGTCAATCTAGCGATTCCATTAGACTGAAGAATGTAGAAATAGCCCAAAATATATAACGCCCATAACAAGCACTTGCATTCGGTTCAGTCATTCGTGATTTTAGGAACAGGAGAATATCCCGCTTGATGGGGTTTCTTCCTTTTGCTAATTTTTATCCCCTACCAAGTCTATGGTCACTCGGAGAGCATTTACCAGAATCCATTTGCCAGCCAGTCTGGGCCTACTGGCATTCGGCAACAACCTCATTGCTCAGGAATGGACAGAAGATCCTTCCACACCTGTTCGCAAGATTCCCAAAACAGATACGCATATGCATTTATTTGGGTTGGAAGTGCTGGAGTATCCTTGGCTGGCCAACGCACCTGAGATCAATAAGACCTTTCTTCCTGAAGACTTTATCGCTGCGAGCAGGAAGTCCAATATTGGCAAAATCGTGTTTATGGAGAGTGGCTCCGCTTCTGACAGTCTGAAGGAGATCGAGTGGGTCATTGATCAGGCAGAAAAGGACGATCGAATCAAGGGAATCGTAGCCAGTGGGAAGCTCCAAGCAGGTGGTGGTATCCATCCTGGAATAGAAGCGCTGATGGAAACAGGCTGGGTAAAAGGAATCCGGGGAGGGACGAATGCTGAAATACTAGCCTCACAAGATTTTGTAAAGAGTATGAGATTGCTTGGCAAGCACAATATGAGCATGGACTTGCTGACCAATCCTTCCCTCTTTTCAGCAATTGTCCAGGCAGTCAAACAAGTGCCCGGAACAAGATTTATCCTGGATCACCTGGGCAATCCCGACATCAAGAACAATGATTTTGATTCCTGGTCAACAGGGATAAATGAATTGGCAAAGCTGCCGAACCTTACCTGCAAAATCTCTGGGATCATTACCCGTGCAGGAAAAGGCTGGACGATCGATATGCTCAGACCATATGTCCTCCATGTGATCGAACAATTTGGGCCGGATCGATTGGTGTATGGAGGAGATTGGCCAGTCGTGCTCCGTGCAGGTTCCTATCTTTCCTGGTCTAAGGCATTCGAACAATTAACACGCCAGTTGACCAAAGAAGAACTGCAGAAGATCTATTATGAGAATGCCGATCGGATCTACCAATTGGTTTAGAGGCTGTTTAGGAATCTGTTCTGAGAATTTTTATCGTGTATTTTTTTCTCAGGCAAGGCTCTTTTTTGTTCTCATAGTGGTGCTATGAGAACAAAAATAGCCGCAGAATGAGGAAAAAAGACGCATACAAAAAATAAGTGACAGATGTTCAAACAGTCTCTAAGTTGAAGATGACAATAGAAATATAGAAAGGATAATCTACCAACCCCTACTACTATGAGCAGCACCAGAAGAGAATTTCTCAAATCTACAAGCCTTGCCGCTGCCGGGCTGGGCCTGACTGCAACGGCTTGCAACAGTACTGAACCCGTTATGCCTGACTCATTGAGTGGAAACATCAGACGACCACTCGACATCATCAAGCGGGAAAATATCAGCATTACGGATATCAAGGTAACCCCCTTATCCTATGTACCTCCCGATGGTCGATATTTATGGGGAGTCAGTCAATATGTGGTATGGAAAGCTGACTCGGCACTGGTAGAGGTTTTTACAGATCAGGGGATTGTTGGATTTGCTGAAGGCAGCCCCTATAGCAATCCTGCCAAAATCAAGGCCTATACCGATACACATATTACCCCATTTCTCAAAGGCAAGAATCCTTTTGACGTGGATTTTCTTACCTCCGGTGGTCCCTGGCGAGAGTATCTGGCCCGAGCTGCCTGGGCAGGTGTGCACAATGCGCTGTGGGATATCATCGGCAAAGCCAAGGGTCAACCCCTGTACAAGCTATTGGCTACTGATTGTGAACCAAAGAAAAAAATGGAAATATACGCCAGCGGCGGCGTGGAGCATGCCTGGTATGACAATGGGGTTGAAGCCTTGATCGAAGAAGCCCTTCGATACAAAGAACAAGGCTATCGGGCGTTCAAATTCCGCAATGGAACCAGTTGGGAGCATGATGGCATGACACTGGAACGCTATATTCCAATCTTGCGCAAGCTTCGCGAAGCTGTAGGACCAGATTTCAAACTCATGCTGGAGAAACACAACTGGACCTTTGAGCAGATCACCGAACAACTTGCTCCTGCCCTCGAAGATCTGAAATTCTATTGGTATGAGGAACCCATGAATCAGTGGGAAGAAGGATCACTGGAGCGTCATTTAAAAATCAAAGAAGTCATGCCCAGTGTAATGATTTCCGGTGGAGAGCGCTTTGTCAACCGATTCCAGATTCACCCCTGGATAGTAGAAGGTGCCTATGATCTGATCCAGACGGATTGCAATTTTACGGGCATCAGTGAAAACTGGCACATTGCCCGTCTTGCCCATCTGTTTGGCAGACTCCAGTGTCCACATAGCTGGCATGGAGGATTGACCACCATCTCGAATATCCACTTCATTGCGAGTGCTCCCAATGGACATATGTGTGAACTCAATCAGACCTTTAATCCACTCAAGGAGGAATTGTTTAAGGAACCACTCACAGTAGTGGATGGATTTATGGAGCTTCCCGACAAGCCTGGATATGGCGTTGAACTGATTGACAATCCTGCAGAAAAATTCCCATGGGCAGAGGGATCTTATCTGAAACCGAATCCCAAATTATGACTTTCAGACTTCTTGGATATCCCCCCTTCAGACTCATTCTGGTGGGATTGGGTTTGTTGGCGGTCTTGTTTATCAGTCAGGAGCCTACCTATCCAACAGCGGACATCCCAAGTGGACATCTTGAGGACCTGGATCTGCTCACGGATGTTTTGTCAGAAGAAAAACTTAGAATTCTGCCTGAAGATAAGCTTGTCTTCATTGGCAACACCTATATAGAGCGGTCCTTTCTTTTTGGATTCTTCGAAACCTATCTGCACAGTCTATTTCCCAATCACAAGTTGCGCATTCGCAACATGAGCTGGCCAGCTGATGAGGTGGATCTTCGTCCCAGACCAGATGGGTTCCGGGATACCCATGATTTTCTTCAAGAAGAAGGTGCAGACATCATTTTTGCCAGCTATGGAATGAATGAGTCTTATCGGGGCTTGTCGTCTGTATGGCAATATGGTGAAGATCTCACCCAATGGCTTGAAGCCCTTCTTTCTCATCCCTATAATGGTGTGTCTCCTCCGCAAATTGTTCTGATTTCCCCCATAGCCTATGAAGCCAAGCCACATCTCCCTGATGGTGGGTTGCGGAATCAAATTCTTCGATACTATAGTCTGATGATGAAACAGGTGGCGATGAAACTGGGCATTGTGTTTGTTGATCTGCACACCCCTACGATGGCTTATCTTGAATCGAGTCCCTCTCCACCACTCACTGATAACGGGATTCATCTGAGCAGATATGGGGATTGGGTGGTCAGTCAGATATTGGCAAACTCCTTGTTCTCCACTGCAAGCCAGATGACATCAGCCATTGGTCCGCCTCAACTCATTCATCAATTGAGACGAGCGATATTTGATAAGAACCATGCCTACAGTCTGTACTGGCGGGGCCCCAATATGGAGTATATTTATGGTTCCCGAAATGAAGCGGGGGGGGCCAATCGAATGTCAGAAGAAAGAGAACAGCTGAAGGAGGTTATTCGCCAATTGGAGGAACATATATGGGATCTGCCCAAACCACATCCCGAGACGATCTGGTTACAGCTTCCCAAAGGAAACCCCTTATGGGCCAGCGCCACGACTTATGAGGATGTGGAGGTGCCACATCTTTCAGAAGCGACACTCGAAGCCCCTCTTCATGGAGATGAGAAGACCGGACAAATCCGATCAGTGGCAGAGGCATTGGCAGGATTTCATCTTCCAGAAGGGTATGAAGTAAATCTATTTGCTTCCGAAGAAGATTTTCCGTTGGCCAATCCTATGGCCATGAATTTTGACAACAGAGGTCGTCTTTGGGTAGCCAATACGCCTACCTGGCCCCATCCGCTACCGGGAAAAGCCCCGGAGGATTTTTTGGTTATCCTGGAAGATCAGAATCGAGACGGAAAGGCTGATAGCCATACCCTGTTCATGGACAGTCTTCAGATGATTCATGGCTTTGCTTTGGGGAATGGGGGCGTTTATATTTCCCAAACCCCCAATATGATCTTTGTCACGGACACGAATCAGGATGATGTTGCGGACACCTATGAGATGATTCTACATGGATTTGGGGCAGAGGATGCAGAGCATTCGATCAACAATCTCAGCTGGGGTCCTGATGGGAGTCTGTATTTCCTGAATGGAATTTTCTTTCGTACCCAGGTCGAGACGCCTTATGGGCCAAAGCGCCTCAAGGATTCCGGGGTCTTCCGTTACACAGCCCGAAAGCAGAAATTCGACGTATATCTTTCCGAATTTTTCTGGAATCCCTGGGGCCTTGTTTTTGACAGACAGGGTCAGGGAATCCTGTTGGATGCGTCAAGCGGAGATCTATACCACATGAGTCCAATGGCTTCCAACTTTCATTATCCCAAACCGAAAGATGATTGGGATAGCTTTGATGCAGCAAGCAAAGATCCAGACATTGACTTGATTCACGAAGTATTCTCCTTTGCGCCTGAAGGGATCGGTTCGGCAGCTGGCATTGGCATTATAGGAAGTAGTCATTTCCCGGAGGAGGTTCAGGGACGATTCCTCTCCAATCAAATTGAAGGATGGAGAGGGACCCATTGGTTTGACCTCAAGGCGATCGGCACCACCTACGAGCCCTCCATCGAAGAAACAGAATTGTTTTTTTCTGAAGACCCTCACTTTAGACCTGTAGCCATGGCTTTCGGACCTGATGGGGCCTTGTATATTCTGGATTTTTATTCGCCAATCTTTGAGAATGTAGAATTTCCCAAGCGCTCCACCGGACGAGATCATAGTCATGGGCGAGTTTGGCGCATCACCCATTCTTCAAGACCATTGCTGACCCAGCCTTCCATCCTCGGAGAATCCAATGATCATTTGCTGAATTTGCTCAAAAGTCCAGAAGCTACAGTCAGACACTTTGCCAGACGGGAACTACAGGAACGGACGCCTGAAGAGGTACAAGATGATTTGGCAAGCTGGGTGGCCAATCTGGACCACGGAGATCCTGTCCATGACCAATATTCACTGGAAGCCTTATGGATTTATCAGGGATTGGGATTGGTGAATAAAAACTTATTGACTCACCTTCTCACTGCCAATGAGCCTGCCATACGGGCTGCAGCAACTAGAGTTTTGCGCTACTGGCAGGAAGACGTTCCAGATGCAATGGCCTTACTTGAGCAGCGAGTAAAGGATGAGGATATGCGGGTGCGGCTGGAAGCGGTGATCGCCCTGGGGTTTAGCAAACATCCTGACGCAAAGGAAATCGCAGGATTGGCAGCCAAGGCACCAATGGACTTTGGAATGCAGATGGCGTTGAGTCAAACAATGGCCTATTTTGATGCAGGGAACAGATTGCCAGAACAGTCAAAGAGCTCCTTGCACCAGCAGTTGCCTGAATCCAAAGAACCTGATCCGGGAGTCCTGCAAATTGACATGGGAGTCATTCCTTTCAAGATGCAATTTGACAAAAAGGAATTTAGCGTTCCTGCGGGTGCCAAAGTGGAACTTATCTTTACCAATAATGGCATTCAACCGCACAACTTGCTCATTTGTCTGCCCGGAAAATTGGAAGTTGTCGCCAAGGCCTCGGAAGAAATGGCGACTCAAGCGGATGCGATGAAAAATCATTTCACCCCCAAGATGGAAGACATTTTGTTTGCTACCCCACTGGTGCCTGCCCAACAGCTCTTTCGCCTTCGATTTACAGCTCCTGAGAAGAAAGGGAATTATCCTTATGTGTGCACCTTCCCTGGACACTGGCGCATGATGAACGGACTGATGCGCGTGGAGTGATGCCGAAGCCAAATGGAGGATCGGCCTTCCAATGCCACTTCTCAATTCTCTTAATCACGATGTCTGTTGATCTGAATATTTCTTTTTGTCTCTCTGTCAACCTTCAATCCCTATCATCATGAAGATCATTGCCCCATTCCATAAGATTTCCTATTTGTTGACAGGACTCTTTGTCCTATTATTCCTCAGCGCTTGTCAGCAGCAAGAAAGCAATACTCCTGATTTGCAAACGCAAGAAGTTTCTCCTCCATCTACGCAAGGAGCCTTGCCTGCCATCATTCCTGTACAAAAGCCAACAGATCGCCCTCTCAGCGAAGCGATGGAAAGACTGTACGACAAATGGGGCCCGCATGAAGATAGAGATAATGAATTGTATAGCAATTTTAAGTTCACTCCTCTGTCGGTTTTAGGCCGAACTCCAGGAATATCCCGAAGAGATCCGTCCAAAATCATTCGAGTTGGTGGAACATATTATGTGTATTATACAAGTAGGAGAACCAAGTCTGAACCTGTGGGCGTACAAGCTGCAACTGATGAACTTCCGGCCTATGACTGGGACCTTGCAGACATCTGGTTTGCAACAAGTGAGGATGGGTTTGAGTGGAAAGAGCAAGGAATAGCTGTCTCTCGCAATCCTCAAAAGGGAGAATATGGAGATCGATCAGCCACGACGACAGACATTCTGGTATTGAATGATACCTACTATTTGTACTACCAGGCATTTACCGGTCGAATGGGCGATGCAGATCCTGCCGATGTTACGGTTGCTTGGTCTGACTCTCCAGAAGGCCCCTGGACCAAACTCGGGAGGCCTGTCATCGACAAGGGGCAGGCAGGTGAATGGGATGAAGCTGCTATCCACGATCCATGCCCCCTGATCTTTAACGGCAAGATTCACCTGTACTACAAAGGGCAGAATTACTCCATGCGAGATCCAAATGCCTTGATACGCGCACAAGGTCTGGCCATCGCAGAAGATCCTCTCGGCCCCTTCGTCAAATCGGTATACAATCCGATCACCAATTCGGGGCATGAAACCAATTTCTTCCCATTTCGTGAGGGGATTGCCGTAACGGTTAGCATTGATGGTCCAGAAAAGAATACTGTTCAATTTTCTCCAGATGGGATACATTTTGATGTCGCTTCCCACATCCAAATGGTGCCTGTATCTCCAGGACCATTCATTCCTGATGCGTTTACTTCTCAAGGAAATGGGAGAGGATTTAGCTGGGGACTCTGCCACATCAATGCAGAAGGTGGGGGGGGACAAAATTATTGTTTCCTGGCCCGCTTTGATTGTGATTTAAGCCTGGATGTAAATTTGCCAATCTTCAAAAAGAACAATCTCAGGTTTGATGAAGCAACCTATTTCCAGAAAGTGATGAAATTGAGCGGGGAACACAAGGCACAAGCGGTGAAAGCTGCCGAAACACTGGCAAAGGAAACAGCTTCCGGGAGGATAGACTAATATGTATTCAGGCAGCGCTTCGCACCTACTGCCTATAGAATCAATTGGGTTCGAATTCGCCTGAAGGAGAATGGGCAGGTTTTTCCTATCCCGCTTGCAATTGTGTCATCCGTTGAGGCAGGAACCAACTGATTGCCCAGGAGGAAGCCAGCTGAAAACAAAAAAAAATCCCTATGTTCATTTCCTCCTTTTCATTCTCTTAGTCTCCTCTTCTTATGAAAGCTCTCTCCCCTATCGTCTATCGCATCGGCCTGTCCATAGCCTTCATTCTCTTGATCCTCTCTCTTGTTTTGTGGAGAACAAGCGGAGGAGAATCTGCAGGGATCAGTTTGATTACGGGCTTGATAGTTCTTGCTCTTAGTCTACAGGGGTTTGCAGAAACCAAAGGCATCTCTTTCACAATCTGGATCTTTGCAGCGGTAGCTACTGCGATGTATTATCCTGCTTCATTCACAGAGATCCGAGGCTTTGAGTTAAAGAAGTTGATGATTCCCTTGTTGCAAATCATCATGTTCGGAATGGGGACGGCCATGAGCCTAAAGGATTTTTTGGGGGTTGTGCGTATGCCCAAGGGTGTCTTGGTGGGGCTGGTCTGCCAGTTCAGTATCATGCCATTTGTTGGCTTCGGATTGGCCAAATCATTTGGGTTTCCTCCAGAGATCGCAGCCGGGATCATATTGGTGGGATCTTCTCCCAGCGGGCTGGCATCCAATGTCATGGCTTATATCGCCAAGGCCAATCTGGCACTCTCTGTAACCCTGACAGCTGTGGCTACCATTCTGGCACCTCTGATGACGCCTTTGCTGATGGAGACCCTCGCAGGTCAGTTTGTTCCGATAGACTTTTGGGGCATGATGTGGAGTATTGTAAAAATTGTGATTCTTCCGATTATTGCAGGATTGACTTTCAATCATTTTTTGAGTGGAAAGGCAGATTGGCTGGACAAGGCCATGCCAGTGGTGTCGATGGTTGGCATTGCGGTCATCATTGGAATCATCACGGCAGCTGGGCGGGATGATCTGTTGGAAATTGGGTTGTTGCTGGTATTGGCCTGTCTTATCCACAATGTTTCAGGATATGTGTTCGGATATTTTGGCTGCAAACTGATGAAACTGGACGAAAAATCCTGTCGAACCATCGCCTTGGAAGTAGGCTTGCAAAATGGAGGACTGGCTTCGGGCATTGCCCTGGAAATGGGAAAAGTAGCAACGGTTGGCCTGGCTCCCGCAGTATTTGGGCCGATGATGAACATTACTGGCTCTTCCCTCGCAACCTGGTGGCGAAATCGTGGTGGCGAGGAGCAAACAGAAGAAGCCTCTGTTACAACTACATAATACTTGCTCAAACACATCAACTGCCTGAGCAATTCCAATTCTATCCCTCCCAGATGGCAGGAGGAGAGCCGGCCAAAAAAGGAGGGACAAACGAATCATAATCTCGGCCACCTCATTCACCAAAGGTAGCAGCTGCTTGTGGGATAGCTGTTTTGTTAAGCCAAGATGTAAAAGGCATTGTTGATCATGCACTTTTTCATTTTACATCAGCCTGCTACATTCTATCTGCCCCATAATTGCAGGAGCAAGCCAGGGTAATTACCAGGTGCGTTGCTTGAAGAACTCATCCAACTGACTTCTGCTCATCTTGATTTTGGAGGAATTTTCTTCCAACCAAACCAGAAAATCATCACGAATCTCGTCCTTCCAGCGGCCATCAATCTCACCAGACGTATAGCGTTTTTCACGAAGGCAGAGGTGTCCAAATTCATCCTTGAGGGCAATGAATTCTCCTTTGATCACGACTTCTTCTGCCAGATGTGGGGGGATGAAGATAACTCCCTCTCGCTTTGCAAGGACTACATCTCCAGGCAAAACCGTAACTTCATCTATACGAATGGGAACATTGATCCCGGTCAGCATCATTTCCATCTGATAAGAGGGATGCCATCCTTTGACAAAGGCATTAAAGCCTTCGATTCCTTCCAGGCCTTCGAGATCCCGAAGAGTTCCATTGAATACAACCCCATTCCTGGACTTGGCATAAATAGAGGTGCCCAGATTGTCACCGATGATCGGCCCTTCATTCATCTTGCCATAGGAATCTGCCACATATAGATCCCCTTCCACCAGCACATCTATCGGCCAGTTGACCATGTCTCCAATGAACCCATCTTTTTCTCCCTGCTCTTCCAGGACCTCCCGCATAACCGCTCTTTTGGGCATATACTGAGCCGTCAAGGCCCGTCCTGTCATCGCTCTGTCCTGATGGATCATGCGCCACTCTCCAGCAAACTGATTTTTGTATCCATTATTCCGCAGAACAGACCAGGCCCCCTCTAGAGAAATGGCTTTCATGCGCTCAAGAATGTCCGCTGAAACCTTGGGGCGACCATCCTCAAATCGCTCTCCTTCCCATTTGGGCGTCAGGGCAATGATAGATTCTGGCTCTGGGCTTAGGCGCTGTGAATAAAGACTAACAGGGACACTTGACAAAAACAAAAACAGACTTAGAAGAATGGGCAAAAAGGTATACATGGGATCAGTTGGTTGGAAGGAAGTCAAACAATTGAGAAATCCGTCTTCCCGGAAGAAGGATCTGAAGCAGGAAACTGCAACAAAAATAAGATACAACGAAAGCAGGAAAGTATGTTTCGCCTTATGAGGGCAATCGTAGGCAATTTTCTTGCTCCCTGGTACCAAGCTCTTCCAAGGCTGTGGCATCCCATTGGTCGATCTTTCATGTTGAATCACAACAGCACCAGGAATCAGAGGCAGGTTCTGATTCTGGTGCTTCCTTCGACAATTGGTTTCTCAACCCTTACCAAATTTGTAATTTCCTTGCATAGATCCCGGTCTCGTCCCTGAGCAGGATCACATAATATCCAGCACCATATTCAGACACATCCAGCTGAATAACTGGTGATTTCAGTTCTTGTGTTGCCAACATCTTTCCTTGCAGATCTAGCAGACTGATAGAGACATTTCCTTTGGCTTGTTGCCAGGCATCCACCTCAACATTCACCAGATCCCGAGCAGGATTTGGATACACATGGAAGGCCAAACGCTCAGGCATTCGATCAATAGAGGTAGTGGTGTTCAGAAATGCTGGATCGATCTGGGTCAGGAACAACTGATCAAACACATCAGTCATAACGGTATCATCTCCAAAACGAAAATCACCATTCAGATAGCCCGTCATGAAGACTTTTCCATGATCTGTCAGCATGGCAGCAGACATCACTTCATATGAAAAGAGATTTCCGAGATGTTCATCTACATAGTTTTCTACACCAATCGCATGACCATTGGCATCAAATGCTGCGATGAACGGTGTGGGATTAAAGCTGGAATTAGGGACTTGCTTCAGATCCAGTGAATCGTCACCGAAGATCATATAGTCAGCAAAAGCAACAGCATCCCCTACCATGAATGTTGTTCCATCGTCTCTTGTTGTAAGGTCCAAATTCTGAACACCAAAAGAACCGTTCGCATTCGGATAACCGGTCTCTCGCAGGAACTGCCGATTTCCATTCCCATCAAATTTGACAAGCAGATGAGGACTCTGGAAATCATAAGGGAACAGGATGGTTGTATCCTGGAGATAGATATTGGAGTTGATCGTCAGCAGGGTATAGACATTGTCATTTGCATCCACTCCAATCTCGAATGAATTCTGACCTCCAAGTCTGGAATTCATGGCTTGAAGCCAAAGCATATCGCCAGATGAATTGAGTCGAGCCACAAACTTTTCCACATTATTTTCACTCACTAGTCCTACATCCGGAAGTGTATCTCCCTGGTAACTTACGGTTTCATATTCTCCAGATAGAAATATGTCTCCATTAGCAGCTAGCGCCAGATGATACCCCCGAGCAAATCCTGTAGCGATTCGATTGTTGGTTTGGCGAAACCAATCCAATTTGCCATCAGGTTTGTATTTGGCCAAAAACAGAACATCATTGTCTATGTCCAGGGGATCGGTATTGTACTTGGTCCCTTCTATATTGACAGAGCCCAGCATCTCCCCTGTGATATAGATGTCGCCGTTCTGATCTACCACCATATCTAGCGGGTTGATAATCTGGTCGGGTCCTAACAAATCATCTACGATGATAGCCACTGCCCATTTATAGGTTCCGTCTGCATTGACTTTGGCCAAAAAGAGATTTTCTTCCCGATCACCTGCCAATGTCAGGCTCCCAAAATCAAGGATAGTGTTTGAATTGGTGTGAATAAACGTTCCGGTAAAATAAACATGGCCAGAATCATTGACTGCAACGGCATTGCCATGATTGTTGGAGTTGCCTCCGATTTCATTCACCCACTCTACTCCTCCATCTTTGTTGTATTTGGCCAAAAAAATCGGATCTCGGGTTCCCAGGACTGTGGTATCGTCAAAAACAGCTTGTCCACCATAATCTCCTGTAACATAGATATTGTCTTGCTGATCGATTGCCATATCCTTCCCAATAGCTTTCCCTGTCAGGAAGCCTCCACCATCGCTATGGGTTGTGAATTTGATCCAATCTATTTGTGCAATCATAGAACTACTCATCAATAACATGGCTAGCAGGGTAAGTATTTGCTTGTGTGCATTCCTGTTGTTGTAGGTCGAAAAGGTAAGTATTGATTTCATACATGAAAGATTTTTGTGATGATTTCGTGTGCCTCATTCAGTGAAACACATCACAAAATTGAGAAGAGAAGGTGGGGGAAATCTATCCCTCATTTGTAGGGTTTTGGGAAAAAGATGTCCCGGCTCATCATCTTTTTCTTGCAAATCCTGTCAATTCCTGTTTCTTAGGTGGCAGAATCAATTGTTTAGGAATTTAAAGTCTCTATTTTTGCTTCAGAACTCATGTCAACAAACGGATTTGCCAGCTACTCATCTGCAACAGAAGGCACATAATCTGTCCTCATGCTATCGGATAAAGGTCCATTCTCCACTCATGTGGAGTGTGAGTTGTTTCCTCTTCTTGCTTCCTTGTCTGCTTTCTGCTCAGGATCAACAAGGATTCATCTATGGCAAGGTGATCACAGTTGATGAAAAAGAATATACAGGCATGATTCGATGGGGCGTGGAAGAAGCCTTCTGGGATGATCTCTTTGTCTCAAGAAAGGCCACAACCGAAGCGCTTGAATACCTTAGCCCGCAGCATATTCAAGTCCTCCGACAAAAGGAGGAACCACAACAACTCCAGTGGGATTTCATGTCCTTATGGAACAATCCCCTCCCTAATCACAAACATGCCTTTCGATGCAGATTCGGGGATATCAGATCTATCGAGGTTACGGGGGAAAGCACAGCCAGATTGACATTCAAGGATGGGAATCTCCTGGATGTGGAAGGGGGCAGCGATGTTGGAGGCAAAGTATATGTGCATGATACAGAAGGAGAGCGAACCCGTCTGGAATGGGAGCGAGTGGACAAAATTGTGTTCAGCCAGACTCCTATGACCCCTCTACCAGCTAAGGTCTCCGCCCTGTATGGAACGGTTTTGACCACACAGGGAGCGTTTACGGGCTATATCCAATGGGATGATGAAGAATGTCTGTCCACCGATCAACTTGAGGGAAAAAATGAGCAGGGAAAATTCTCCTTTCGATTTGGCGAGGTGTCCGAAATTCGCATAGAAGAAGAAAGTGCCAGGGTCAGCTTGTTTTCTGGCAGGGAGTATTTGTTGGGAGGCACAGACGATCTGAGTGAACGCAACCACGGAATCATTGTGAAGCATATGGAAGTAGGCAGGATTTTCATTCCGTGGGAAGAATTCAGGTTTGTCAAATTTCAGCAGCAGGTAGAGGTATCTGGTCCTGGCTATGATGATTTTTTGGCGCCTTCTGCGCTTCACGGCAATATTTTCACCAATGATGGGCAGACTTTCTCTGGAAAGCTTGTCTTTGATCTGGATGAACAACTGGACATTGAGACCATTGAAGGCAAACAAGATGGTATCCGATATTTTCTTCCATTGCGCAATATTTCTACCATAGAAAGACGAAATCATAAATACTGCGCCATCAGCTTATTGGATGGGGACAAACTATTTTTGGGACAGGAACATGATGTGTCTGATGACAATTGGGGTGTTCTTGTTTGGACCGATACTAAGGAGCGGCCAACCTACCTGACCTGGGATCGAATCAAGCACATAGACTTTGACAAATAGCAAACCATATCTTCTTCTCAGTCTGGGTAGTCTGCTCATCTGCCTCGCATTGGTTTGGGTGGGCATATATTTGGACCATCCATCCCGGGTAGCTTTGGGCTGGATCATCGGGGTCATCGTCTTGTTGAGCTGGGGCAATTGGCGCCTCAATTTGTTCCTGAATCAGCGAATTCCCTGGCACAAGACTACCGGAAAAAGGTTCGGAGTGCAAATGATTCTGGGCATTCTGTATTCCCTGATTTGCATCAATGTGTCCTACTGCTTATTCAAGCGTCTGTTTTTGGGAGTCAATCCCCAACATACCCAGCTGATTGTCCTGAATGTGTATGGGTTGCTGTTTCTCCTTCCGGTGATCTCAGCTCATGTGGTCATCTACACCATGATGCAGTGGAGAAAAAGCATGGTCTACACAGAATCTCTTAAACAGGAACAAGTCAAAAGTCATTTGGAATCGCTCAAAAGCCATCTTGATCCGCATTTCCTCTTCAACAACCTCAATATTCTTAGCTCCTTGATCGATCTGGATGCTGATCGGGCACAGGAGTTTTTGGGAAGTTTTTCGGAAGTGTATCGATATGTGCTTCGACAGCGTGGGGAAGAACTGGTTCCCCTCCATCAGGAACTGGAGTTTTTGGATGCTTATCTCTATATGCTTCGGCAACGATTTCCTACGCAGATCCACCTCAAGATCGAGCTGGATGATCAGGATCGTCAGAGATTCATTCCCCCACTCGCCCTTCAAATGCTCATCGAAAACGCCATCAAACACAACAAGGCAACCGATGCTTCGCCTTTGCATATCGACATCAGCAGTGCAGATCATCAATTGGTGATTCGGAATACACTTCAACTCAAATCGGTGAGTGGTCCAGGAGCCAACTTTGGTCTCAGCAATCTCCGAAAACGGTATGAATACCTGACCGATAGCAACATCAAGGTCGATCAAACAGCTGATTATTTCCAGGTTACACTTCCTTTAATTATTGTTCATCCTTCATGAAAGCCCTGATCATAGAAGACGAAATCCTTGCTGCAGATCGCTTGGAAGCCTTGCTTCATCGCTATGACCCCCAGATCCGTGTGGAGGCAAAAATCGGGTCCATTGAACTGGCCATAGATTGGCTACAGCGGCATCCTGTCCCCGACCTGATTCTTGCGGATATTCATCTGTCTGATGGGTTATGCTTCGAATTGTTTCGCAAAATCCCTATCAAGAGTCCGGTCATTTTCACCACCTCCTATGACAAGTATGCCCTGGAAGCATTTGAGGTTCATAGCATTGCTTATCTGCTTAAGCCTGTTCGATATGAAAAACTCGTCCTGGCCCTCCAAAAGCTTCAGAATCTCAAATCAGACCTGGGATTGTCCTGGAATCCAGTGGAACTGGCAGCCATGATTCAGCAACAAACCCCTTCCTATAAGCAGCGATTTCTCGTCAAAAACGGCCAGCAAATCCGCACCATCAAAACAGCAGACATCCGCTATTTTTATGCAGATCAAAAATTGACCCTGCTGGTCTCCAAGGAAGGAAGGCGATTTCCACTAGACCACTCTCTTGACAGACTGATGCCCTTGCTTGATCCGCAACTATTTTTCAGGGCCAATCGCCGATTCATCATCCAATTGGATGCTGTGAATCTGATTCGCCCCTATTTCAAAGGAAGACTCAAGCTGGAACTGCAGCCATCATTTGGAGAAGACATCATCATCAGTAGTGACAAAACACCTTCCTTCAAAGAGTGGCTGGACCAGTAGATCCGAATTATTCCTGTTTCGTCGGGACCCTGCCCCTCTTGGTCGGAAATTCATTGAATCCCTCCCGACTTCTTTTTTGTTTTGGGCATAAGGCTACGATACATTATCCATTCACATCCAATTCCCAACTGCCCAAAACATGTCAATCGTCTTTCGTGCATTTCAGTTCTGCCTCCTGATCTTCCTGATATCACCTCTCCCAGCACAACCTTCCTCGCTCTCCCCCTCTCCCCCAGATGAGCGCATTCGGGTGTATCTGGATTGTTCGTTTTGTGATATGACCTATCTCAGGCAGGAACTCACCTGGTTCGACCATGTCCGTGATCCTCAAATAGCTGATGTCCATATTCTCGTTACCCGACAATCTACCGGAGCTAATAGTCAGACCTATCAAATGGATTTCATCGGGAAGGAATCATTTAGTTCTATTGCGCAAAGCCTGAGCATGCATACCTTGCCCAATTCTGCCAGAGATCTGGTCAGAAAGGAGGTAGCCAAAACCATCACTCTTGGGATGGTGCCTTATGTGGCTCAGACGGACATGGCATCCAACATAGAAGTACAGGTAGCCAGTAAGGAGACGAAAAATACCCGGACGCTTGAGCACGACCCCTGGAACAATTGGGTGTTTCGGGTGCATGCAAATGGCAATTTCAGTCAGGAAACTACCAAAAGAAATTTTCGATTCCGTGGAGGGGCAGAGGCCAATCGAATCACAGAGGATTGGCGCATGCGCAACTCTGTATATATGAGCTACAATGAGCGATATTTTCTCAATGAAGGAGAAAAAATCATCAGCAATACCCGATACCAAAGCTTCAACACTTCCTACATTTACAGCCTGAGTGGACATTGGTCAGCCGGACTTTTTGGCAAAGCCTACAGCAGCACCTATAGCAATATCGATGCAAGCCTTCGTATGGGGCCTGCCCTGGAATTCAGTGTATTTCCCTATTCTGATGTGCATCGAAGAGAGATTACACTTGCCTATCATGTAGGATACAAGTACCGCTGGTATTTAGCTGAAACCATTTTTGGCAAGATGCAAGAAGGCTTGCTGGAAGAATCCCTGCGCATGGCGGTACGGTTCCGTCAGCCCTGGGGATCCATCTATGCCAGTGCCAACGCTTCTCATTATTTTCATGACTTTTCACGCAATCGAATGGAGTTGGACGGGAATCTATCATTTCGAATTGTCAAAGGCTTATCGGTACAAGTCTCCGGCGATATGGAAATCATCCATGATCAATTGGCACTTGCTGCGGGTGAAACATCTTTGGAAGAACTCCTCTTACAGCAGACTCAATTGGCGACAGGCTACAAAGTGGGAGGCAGCGTAGGCTTATCCTACACCTTTGGTTCTATCTACAACAATGTGGTGAATACCAGACTATAAGAGACTGTTTGGAGATCTGTCCTGAGAATTTTTATGGTGTGTTTTTTTCTCAGCCAAGGCCCTTTTTTGTTCTCATAGTGGTGCTATGAGAACAAAAAAAGCTACAGAATGAGGAAAAAAGACGGATACAAAAAATAAGTGATAGATGTTCAAACAGTCTCTAAGAATCATTACTTTTTCTAAATCCAAACGGGAGGGTGTGCGCAAGCACACTCTTTTTTGTTTCAGACCTCAACAGAAAGTAGGACCAAAGCCTTGCCGTTTTCCTACACATTGGGCGCTCTATCTTGCTACTTTGCTCACCAAAGGCAATTTTTGTTCAATAGCCTTCGTTATACTAGCCTGACTCGTATGTTCGCAAAGACTATCTCATGCCCGCAGGATACTCTGGCACTCCTCTCCTCAAAAAGTTAGGCATCAAGCCTGACACCCAACTGCTTTGGGTAGATGCTCCCTCTCAATACACAGATTTATTAGGTCCATTACCAAAAGATATTCAGTTCTTAACTGAAGAGGGAAAGGAACAAGCTGACTTTATTCACGTATTCATGCTGAGAAAGGATCAGTTGGCGAATCAATTGTTGCGATTGAAACCACGATTGAAGAAGGAGGGTATGATCTGGATATCTTGGCCCAAACAACGTTCTTCGATATCAACTGATTTGAACCGGGAGACCATTCGGGAGGCCGGACTAGAAACAGGATTGGTCGATGTGAAGGTGTGCGCGATTGATGCAGACTGGTCAGGTTTGAAATTTGTTTATAGAAAGAAGGATCGCTGAAAGGGATTATTTTTTCGGATTTTCTTGATAATTAGCCCTTTTCAAAAAGCTTTACTAACTTTCCGCGTATATACAAAAAAGGTACCATATCGTACGACTGTCTATTCTTATGATCGAATCCATTCAAACACTTAGAACAGAAGGCAACCTTGAAGAAGCACTTGCTCTAGCTACCGAATACCTACAAAACAATCCAGATGACGAAGATGGCAAACGTGAAATGGCATGGATTCAATACGGGTATGTAAAAAAAGCCGCAAAAGCTGGAGAATTAGAAGCATTCCACAATCACCTTGACGTTATTCTCGCGCAAAAACTTGAAGGCGAGGGAGTGATGGGAAACTCTCTTGCATGGCAAGTTCATCGTGTATCCAAGGCGCTGTTAGCAGAAAGACCTTTCCAATTTGAGGAGGTGGTGAAACTGCTAGAAAAAGTAAAGTACTTTACCTTTGACATTGAGCAGGACATCATGGCCTATGTGATGATGCTTCGGCTTGCTTTGAAGGTGAAGGATTATTTTAGGAACCTGAAAGATTTCATCCAATGGTGGGATCTGAGCAATTTGCCCGAAACAGAGTACGAATCCTTCATGACCAAACAAGGTCGAAGAATGATGTCTCTGGCAGAAAGGGCTCATATTACCTATGCCGACGCATTGCTGGAATGGATGGAAAAAGAACCTGAGGCCGCTCGGTCAAGGGTAGAGGAATTCTTCAAACAATATGAGGATTTACTCGAAAAACGTCCTGACTACAATTTTGCCAGACACAATCGCGTCAACTTCCATCTCGCATTGGGACATTATGAAGAGGTCGAAAGAACCCTTCTTCCCATCATTAAGTCCAAACCATTCGAAAATCGAAACTGGTTGCTGCTTGGAAAGTTGTTCGAAGTCAAAGAACAGCCCAAGCAAGCCCTCGCCTGTTATGCAAAAATCCTCGCTGGAAGGATCAAACCAGATGTTGCTGCTGAGACCAAGTGGCGCATGGGCAGATTGCTATATAGACAGGAAAAGCTGGTGGAAGCCAAGACAGAATTACTTGAAGCCACACGAGCCTATGAATATCCACGTCTTCGTGTCCCTGATGACATGACAGAACTGATGGAACAACCCTGGTTTGAGGAAACAGAGGCCAGATACCATAACCGTGGCCTGTATAAGCACTATATGCCTCATGCGGAAGCCATTTTGTATTCAGACATTCCTGAACAATTGGCTGTCGTTACGCATGTAGATCCCAGAAAGAAACGCGCATGGTTCCGCGCCAGCCAGGAAGTATCAGGCAGTGGCACCTTCCAACAATTCCAGGCGCGCATCGTTCCCGGAGATTTCGTAGCTCTGCGGCTGGAAGAGAGAGAAGCTCGCCACGGAGGCATGAATCAAGTGATCCTCACCAGCCGAAAATCAGAAGAAGGGCCAGAGAATGGCATCATTCGATATTTTACCGGACGCTTTACTATGCGCCCAGGTCAGAGTTTTGGTTTCGTAGATCGAGAGATCTTCGTTCCGCCGCATCTGGTTGAAGCCAATACCTTGATCGGTGGTCAATTCCTGTCTGGAATGGCCGTCCTGGAATATGATCAAAAACGTGATCGATGGAGCTGGAAAGCCGTGAAAGTTGGAGGAGAAGGAAATGAGACTCAAGGAATTGTTGGAGATCGTGGCAGTAGCTATGATCGAGATCGAGACCGCGATAGAGGTGGATATGACAGAGATAGGGACCGAGGGGGATATGACAGGGATCGAAGAGGAGGATATGACAGAGACCGTGACCGAGGTGGATATGACAGAGATCGAAGAGGGGGATATGACAGAGACCGCGGCAGTGATCGTGGATATGGCGGAGATCGGGACAGAGACAGAAGAGGGGGTGGATATGATCGAGATCGTGGACGAGACCGGGATTATCGTAGATAGAACCGCTCGCTTCAGATATAAGGTGTTGAGAAAGGATCAGGCTGGTAAGCTGCGAATGCAGATTCTTGCCCCCAGCAGTTCGACTGTTTCTCTTTTTTCTTCTATTACAACAAGTGCTTATCCAATACTGGATCTGAAAACGATAGGGGATATTATGGCAGATCCATGATATCCCCTTCTTCTTTTCTGTGAGTTTGCAGGATCAATTCTCACTGACAGTTGTTAGCAGTAAAAAATATAAATAAACATGCGATTCATTCCTTTGCTTTTTACACTTGGCCTGTATGCTATTGTTGGTTGTTCAACAAGCAGGAACTTGCAAGAACTAAATGCAAATTGTTGCAAAAGTGTTGGAAATTCTTTCGCAGAAGGGCGATCAGTTGCTCATTCAAAAAACAAGACTATTTTGACAATAGTACTAAGCAAAACTGATCAAAATTTCCTTAAAGATAGAACTTGCCTGGTATTAGGCTTAACTGAAAAAAAAGACAGGACCTATTTAAATATTATTGAAAGAGATTTTGTAATTGTAAAACTAAGTCCTCTCCAATTTAGGAATGAAATAGATGATTCTATGTTTGACTACAAATTTGCAAAGGAATTTGTGGATGATGCATTAGAATCAGAAGAGTCATTTGCTTTCATTTCTAACCCACAAAATCCAATTGTTTATGGACCAACAAGTTTGAATGAAAAAGAACAGCTAAAAGATTTGATTTGGGTTAAGTTTGGCCCATGAATAAAATACTGTCAACAAAACCTAACCCCCATACTCCGCTGACGCTTCGTACGAGAGTTTAGTAAGTCGGTTAGCCTCACAGTGCATGCTGAAGCATTTTCTTGTTGATATAGATGTCCCTGAATGGGATGATCCAACCCAATCCAGCTTATTCTAATCTTTTGGAAGTGAAAAATCCATACACCCATCCTTCCTGCCCATCGGTTTCAATTTTGTACCAATAATCATTCATCTCACGAATCGGAACCCGCTCTCCTCGTTCCAGAATGTTGCAGATGGTTCCATTTCCCACCTGGAATACGACATTGTCAGCTTCATTATCTGGTTCACTCCTTACATTCAGATTTTCGGCAGTGATGTACAATTGGTTAGCAGGCAACTCAGGAATGGCCTGGATTTCTGCTAATTGTGCATCGACAACACTCATCAAGGGAGAAGCAGCAAAAGTCCCATTGGAGGCAATCATATTCAGGGTCTCTTCCCGTTTTTTAGGATCTGATTCGGATTTCGCTCGCGACAGCAAAATGGCAACAGTTACATCTACTTCGTCCACACTATAGGAACCTTCAGTAACCCTAGCCCATCCGGCTTTCTTTTTTTCCCGACCAAATACTTCAACCCATCCTTCCCGATCGCTCACTTTCACAGCAAAAATATCTCCCTGCTCGAAAGTCTTCCCGGTAATGGTGGTGAGTTCCGGGCGTTTGTAAATTTCCATTGTTTTTAGTGCAGCAGCACGCTCAGCCTGTTCGGCGAACAAATAGGCATTTGACCATCCTTTTTTTCCATCGGATAGTTCTATTTCCAGATAGGTTCGATCTTCTTTTTCAAGCGTTTCGGAATTTCCGGTCAAGGTTACAACCTCGCCAAATTTGATGGTTTCGAGATATTTGATGTTTTTTCCTCGGCCAGGCTTGTCTCTCAATCCAGCTTCATTCCACAGGCAAATGGCAATATTATCAGTTGGACTGACACTGGCCTGCTCTACTGGAGTCTCTACTTGTGGATCTACGGGTTCTTCAGGAGGATCAGTCGGCTTAGGATCTGACTTACAAGCGAATAGAGTTAGGCAAATGAGTGTGTAAAATACAGGAATAAGGTGTTTCATTATCTTAAAAATTGGTATGTGGTTCTGTTGGAGAAAGTTAGCACTACAATTAGGGTATACAAAGAAATTTTTCAAAAATCATAGATCTCTCAGCATTTCTTCACATTTGATCTTCAACCAATCTTGTTGAGCAACAGCTGTCTGGGCAGCAACTTTTTGGGTAAGTTGTGTTAACTGACTTCGTTTTACCATTTGATAGCCTCCCAGCATTTTTCCTTTGAAACGAGCCAGTTTTCTCACAAATCTTACCAATCTGAGGTATAATTCCCTCTGATACATGGGGAGTAGGCGCGGTCTTTTGAGATAGGCCTCAAAGGTATCCAACAAAGAAAACAAAGCTTCCAGATCCGGAGTTTCATAGTAGATTTTGATCAGAAGGGTCTTGGCTCCCAATTGGTAAAATGTATCAGAAAATTCGGTATCTCTGAGTAATCGGAGAACTTCTCTTGGGCGTTTTTGTTCATATCGCAACATGGCCAGATTATAGGTAATGGCATGCGCACGAAACTCTGGTTTGATCAAGGATTCAACTTTCTGAAGAAATTCATCTACCCATTCAAATTTCTGCATTTTCAGAGCGAGAGACACCATATTCTTCACATCCCAGGGAGAGAGGTGCCCTTCTTCCTGCAGGATGCCTTTGGCTAATTGCCATTGATACAAATCAAACAAAATCCCTCGATATCGGTCCAGTCCCTGATTGATATGTTGAATGCAGAAATTCATCAGATAGGCAAACAATTCTTTTTGGTTCGCATGGGAGAGCAAATCATGATGTCGGATCAGGTAGTCCTGTGTGTGGGAAAAATGTTCGTGACGGGCGGGCTCCTGAAGCAATATAAATATCCGTCTATAGGCTTCGAGTAGCTGAAAAGAGTCTGAGGTATGCCCTGTCGTAACGGCATCTACAAGTGCCAATACCCATTCCATACCGGGCAGTTGACTCTCATCCCGAAGGAGTTTTTGTCGATTCAGATGCGCACAAGCATACCGCAGTCGAGTGGTTAGGTAATAGGAGTCCAGGGAATGAATCAACGGCTGAATATGCTGGCCACTAGTTCGGCCTCCCCATCTGAATTCTGCTTGCAGGTGCTCACTTTCCAGCAAGTGTTGTTGGTGCCAGGCATAGGCTTCTGGGCGATGCTCCATTTTTTTCATCCGCTTCCATTGCTTTCTCCATGCCTTTTCCATGCCCCGATCGCCCAACTCTTGCAACAAATGGTAAGCAAGATCAAACTCATCAGCCAGAATATGTCGGATTGCCAGGAATTTTTCGATCAAGCGCGTCAAGTAGCTCATCACATCGCTCAGCGCCTGTTCCGAATACGCCTGCCCTTCAAAAGTATAAGCCCCCAAACTCGCTCTGGACAGTTGTTCCGATGCAAATTCCGGATGCGCATCCGCCAAGTAGTCCGCCATTCTCTTTACTCGATGATGTTTGTTAAAAAATGGCGAGTGTACAAAATCCAACAAATGATTCATCTCCCAGGCAGTAAGGAGTCGAAGGAAGGAGAAGAGTTTGGAATCTTTCATAAAATACTTTTTCCAGAATCATTCACTATTTTTTCACAAAAACATCAATCATTATGCTTAACATTTACTTTTATTTATGTACATCATATTATTTTTCCCAAAATTATCATTTTCTTTTCTTTTTTTCAGTCTATGGCTTAGCCAATTTTGTATCATGATCAATCAGCTTTCATAATCATGAGACGAATTCCATTTTTTGCCTGTCAAACGCTTCTTGTTCTTATTCTGCTCAAGGGTTTTCTATTGGGCCAAGGGTTTGACTATGGACATGATTGGTATACAAGTGATCCCAATCGAACATTCATCAAGATTCTGGTGTGGGAAGATGGCCTTTACCGACTGCATCCCTCGGATTTTTCTGCGGCAGGTCATTCCATTTCACAGGTCTCTCCCTCACACTTTCAGCTCTGGTACAGAGGAGAAGAGCAGCCGATACATGTAGCAGAGGATTTGCAAGGGGAGTTGTTATTCATTGAGTTTTTGGGAAAAAGAAATGATGGCCAGCTGGACAGTGTCTTGTACCGAAATCCTGTATATGGAATCAGAGAAGATGGTCATCAGCCCCATCCGGAAATCAGCCTTTTCAGCGATACTTCTGCCTATTTCCTGAGTTGGGATGGCAGCAATGGAGTAAGATATCAGACCAGTCTGGACACTGCTTACTCCTCTCTCCCGAAACAGTTTGTCTATCCATATGAATCTCTGATTGCTCCACACCCGGATTCTATCGGGGTATTTTGGGTTCATGGAGGTTCTTCATATGATGCGTTCTATACCCTCAATACAGATTATGTCACTGGAGAAGGATATGCTTTTCCTTTTTTTCATCCCTTAAGCCCGTATAGCCTGGATGTTGCCACCCCTGCTGCAGCAAATTTGGGAGCTCCAAAAACCATTCGGGTCCGTCTGTTTGCCCGTAGCAATACAGCGCATTATCCCAAAGTCAGCCTGAATGGAACTGTGCTATTCGATACCAGTGTCTTAGGGAATTCAGTCTTTATCAATGACTATGTCAAGACCACCACAGCTTCCCTGCCTGCGACCAGTAGCTTTCTATTTGAAAGTACAGCAACAGGTACTGATAACCATCATCTGAACAGGATCAGCATTCGATACAACCGCCTTCCTACCCTTCTTGGAGAAACACATACCAGGATCAGTCAGTGGCAGCATCCACAACCAGCCTATTTTGCCCTAGAACAAAGCCTCGGCACAGATAGTCTATGGATAATCGATCCCACACTCCAACAACGCATCAGTGGACGCATGAGCGCTGATACAGCCCATGTCATCCTGCCCGGACATGCCCAAGCCAGAGATCTCTGGCTATTCACAGATCAAGCCATTCAAACACCTTCTGTCGTCCCACAGCACAAACTGTCCAATCTTTGCGCGCCTGATTCGGGTGCCCAATTCCTCATCATTGCCCATCGGGATTTGGCCACTTCCGCCATGGCATATGCCCAGTACAGGGATAGTAATTCGATCAATTCTTTTTCCAGCAAAGTCGTATTTACGGACCAAATCTATGATGAATTTGGCTACGGTTCTCCCACTTCCTGGGCCATCAAGCGGTTTATCAATTGTGCCATTGAGAATTGGACCAGTCCTCCTGAATACATCCTGATGTGGGGAAAAGGACATTATCGCATGCAAGAATATGGGGGGCCAATCGTCCCGGTCTATGGTTTTCCAGGATCAGACCTCCCCTATGTGGAACCCTATCTCCCCCTCTCTACGACTATACTGCCTCAAGTGGCGATCGGTCGAGTCAATCTCAGTACCAATGCAGAGGGTTTGGTTTATCTCGCCAAAATGGATGAGGCAGAACACAGCCTGGGAGATTGGCAAAGAAAAGGTCTTTTTCTAGGCGGTGGAGCCACTTCTGGAGAGCAAAATGCCATTTCTACCCATCTCCAACAAGTTGCAAATGTCTTTTCCGCTGCTCCTCTACATGGCCTCCAGCGTAGCCTGAACAAGACTTCTATTTCAGACAGTCTCTGGCTCACTCCCGATTCCATCTGGATCAATATCGACAACTCAACTCTTGCAGATGATTCCATCGTATCGGCATATGTCGATTCAGGTCTTGGCTGGATTCAATTCTTTGGTCATTCCACTGCCAACCTTCAGGAAATTCCTTTAGGTGAAGCAGTAGAATATGGCAATATGGGTCGTTATCCATTCATGATGATGATGGGCTGCTATTCCAGCAATCCAGCCGCGACTGTCAGCACTTATACAGAAAGGTGGATGTTTGAGCCTGGCAGGGGAAGTATCGGCTATCTGAGCACGACTACAGCAGCTTATTTGAATCCTCTCAGGGATTATTCAGCCATCCTCCTGCCCAATTTGGTGGAACAATTCCCTGGCACTCCGATAGGAGAGGTAGTCCGTCAGTCTGTTATGACCTATACTGATTCTCTTGCAGGAATTCAGTATCGTAATCATGCCCGATCGATGATGCTCTTTTGTGATCCAGCTTACCACTTGTTCTCCTCCCCTACCAATCCAGCCTTGACTGCTGTTTGGCCAGGAGATGCCAACAATGATGGCATCGCCAATATGGTCGATTTGCTCAATATCGGCCTGGGGTTTGGCCAAACAGGGAGCATTCGGCCGGGCAATCTCAACTGGTATGCACAGCCAACTTTCGAATGGACCCAAACATTTGAGGGCGGGACCAATTACAAACATGCAGATGCAGATGGGGATGGATGGATTCGCGCGGCAGATACACTGGGCATTTCCCTTAATTATGGATTGACGCATAACAAAACTGAAGAGGATCACTTTACGACTGATGCACTTCCTATCTATCTGGTCTATCCAGATAGCATCACAGAAGGAGACACCATTCAGATCGAAGTGTATGTTGGGGATGAGACCACACAGGACAGCTTATATGGCATCGCTCTACAGCTACAATTTGATCCAGATATTGTTCAGGACAATCTTGTCTGGGTACATACAAGCCCCAATTGGCTGGGAAGTAGTGGGCAAAATCTCCTGACGATGAGCAGGTCCCATCTCCTTGATGGATGGGTAGACCTGGCTTTCACCCGAACCAATCATGTCGACACCATTGGTCATGGTAAACTGGCAGATATCTCGATTGTGATCACAGATGATATTGCCAAAAAGGAAAGGGCAGCCTTTCATCCACTACTTAGTTATGGCAAGGCAGTGAAGGCAAATGGGGAAAAAGTCTCCTTGACAGGAATTAGTACGTCCCATACATCGATAGGTACCCAAGCCAATCATATTCAGGTATACCCCAATCCAGCATCAGACTGGCTTCATATTTCAGGGGCATACACTTCTTTGGAATCCGTCGAATTGATCGATGCTGCGGGAAGACGCGTTTATCACAGTACAGGGCCAGAACATCGTATTTTCATTTCTGATTGGCCAGCAGGTATCTATTTGATTCGCGCTGGCATACAGGATCGGTTCCTCTCTCGTAAAATAGTGATTCGGTAATGCGAACCTTCGAGGGTCCCGGATATTCCGTTTGCAATTCCCCCTTCGAAGGCAGAAATTGCCTGTGTGAATGAGCAGACTCAACATCTTTTAGCATTATCCTTAACCAAAGGGCTTGGGCCAGTTAGTGTCAAGAATCTCATTGCCTATTGTGGCAGTGTAAGCTCTGTCTTTTCTGCACCAAAAGGCAAACTCATGCGGGCACCTGGCATCGGAGAACATGCGGTCTCTTTGGTCAAGGCTTCACAGGAACTTGAGCGGGCTGAGCGCGAACTGGCCTATTGTCAGAAACATGGAATCAAAGTCCTTTCATATCTGGATGCGGCCTATCCACATGCGCTCAAGTACATTCATGATGCGCCATTGATTCTGTTCAAAAAAGGCAAGGTAGAATTGAATGCTCAGCCAAATATTGCCATCGTAGGTACCCGAAAGGCCACTGATTATGGCAAAGAACAGGCCGAATTGTTCGCGCGTTTTTTTGCAGAACGTGGGATCAATGTGGTCAGTGGTCTCGCTTATGGGATAGACATCGCTGCTCATCGGGCAACCTTGAATGTTGGCGGCAAGACAACGGCAGTCTTGGGGCATGGGCTTGACACCATCTATCCATCTCGACACACTAGTAGGGCCAGAGACATGGAGGAAAAAGGAGGCTTGCTCACCGAATATCTCACTGGTATTGGACCAGAGGCGCCACACTTCCCTGCCAGGAATCGCATTGTTTCTGGTCTGTGCAAAGCAGTCCTGGTGATTGAAGCTGGCGAGAGGGGCGGGGCGTTGATCACAGCGAGAACGGCTTTTGAGCAGGACCGCTTGGTGTATGCCCTTCCTGGACGGGTAGAAGATCCCTATTCAACTGGCTGCAACAACCTCATTCGGGACAATATCGCCCGACTGGTCAGCAGTCCAGCAGAAGTTCTGGATGATCTGGACATTCAATGGCAACAGCATGAGGATCAAACGGAGCAATTAGAGTTGGCGCTTTCTCCCCCATCCATTCCGCTTAGTGCTGAAGAGGCAAAAATTCTTAACTTTCTGGGGAAAGGAGAAGCCGTTTTTGACAACATTTCTGTTCATACAGGCATCCCTCCCCAACAACTCAATTCCCTGCTCTTGACGATGGAATTCAAGGAATTGCTGCGACAATTGCCAGGGAAGAAGTTTCGCCGGAGGTAAGTTTTTTCCTTCCCTTTTAGACGTAAAGCGTTATCCTGCCCGCATCCATCCCGCAAACGCTTCACGTCTTCAGCAGATGCTTTTGTTGCCTATATTTTGACGGGTTTTGGCATTTTCTTCTTTCTCATTATCCGCCCGCATCCATCCTGCAATCGCTTCACCTCTCCAGCAGATGCTTTTGTTGCCTTTATTTCGACGGGTTTTGGCATTTTCTTCTTTCTCATTATCCGCCCGCATCCATCCCGCAAACGCTTCACCTCTTCAGCAGATGCTTTTGTTGCCTTTATTTCGACGGGTTTTGGCATTTTCTTCTTTCTCATTATCCGCCCGCTTCCATCCCGCAAACGCTTCAGGTCTCCAGCAGATGCTTTTGTTGCCTATATTTCGACGGGTTTTGGCATTTTCTTCTTTCTCATTATCCGCCCGCATCCATCCCGCAAACGCTTCACGTCTTCAGCAGATGCTTTTGTTGTCTTTATTTCGACGGGTTTTGGCATTTTCTTCTTTCTCATTATCCGCCCGCATCCATCCCGCAAACGCTTCACCTCTTCAGCAG